>CAJAAV010000151.1 GCA_903937835.1 uncultured Chlorobiaceae bacterium
CTCCGGTAGAGGTGGTACACTATACTCCGGTGTGCTCAACCTGCTCAACAGGAGCATCAAAACCGGTCAACAGGCGGTCGCAGACACAGAGAATGGCAACGCCGGACTCCGGTTTATCATAGTTGAAATCCTTTTTGAAACTCTCGATGGCATCCATGTCGGAGGCATCTCTGCGCGCCCTGGTGATGTAGCCAAGTTCATTGTTGTCTGACATGGTGACCACTGCGCACACTTTGAGGAACTGCATCTGTTTGAGCAGCTCTTCGTCGCGCTCGCTTGCAGGTTTTGACAGCTCTTTGTCAATCCGCACCCTGATTGCCTCCTCAAGCTCATATTTGTACCGACATGCCGCCACAATTGAGGTGGCCACAACCTGTGCTTTCAAACCGTTGGGAAGCACCTCCTGCGTGTAGTGCTCAATAATATCTTCAGCTATCTTCTTGATGCGATCTTTCGATTCAAGATAGGCCGTCATGGTGCCAAAGCGCTTTTGAATTTCCTGCCGCTCCTCCTCTGACCGTTCACGGAACATATCCTCAAACTCCTGCTTGAAGAGCTCTTTGTTGAGAATCTGATCTTTACTGGTGCGGCCAATGTAGAGGATATCAACGGTAGCCCGGTCGGCAACCGATTCATGCATCTTGTAGGTGTCGATTGGAGTGCCAAACCGCTCGTAGGTGGTCTGCTTGTGCCGTTCGGTCAACAGTGGCGTACCGGTAAAGGCAATTTTGACCGCATTGGGAAAGCCGATAAAGAGGTTGTCGCCCATATCGCCGCCTTGCGTGCGGTGCGCTTCGTCTATCAACAGGAGGATGCGTTCGCTGGCATTGATGGTCTTGAACGCTTCAAATTTGGGGACAATGCCGCTGGCAATGAGAGACTGGGCTGAAACACCATTCTGAGCCAGAAACTTATGCAGCATCACCATGTTCAGATTCGAGGTGGTCGTCGTCAGCTTGTCAAGGTCGCGGCGGTGCTCGATGATGGTAACACTTTCGCCGGTATTCACTCAAGGAATCAAGTTGTTACACCTTTATCCAACAATTGACGCATGATATAACGCGACAAAAAAGCTTGCCCAAAAATAGAAATAACTTTATCGTATTACCTTATAATAAGTTATTGATTGTTTATTTCTGGAGCTTCCGCTATATGATTGCAGCGATGTCAGGTTACGCGCACTCAACAAATCCTCCACGGTTTGCATCTCTTTTTGTCCTCGTCCTGCTTTGCGCAGTTGCCTGAAATCGTTCAACACCTCATCATTCCATTTCCGGCCATCGTCAAAGATTGTACCGGCGTATTTTGTATATATCGCTTTGGCCAGATCAAACCGTTTGTTCAGAAGGTATGCATGCGCAAGGTTTATTTTGGCTGGGGTGGGATTGAGATCGTCATAAAAAGCTCTTGATTTTTCTCCATCTCTAAGCGCTTCTTCAGCTTTACCTGAAATTAACCCGATCCAGGCTCTGGAGCCCAATAATCGGGAGAGGTTATAACGAGCAATAAGGTCTGTGGGATCGTCCGCAGGTTTGCGATAATGAAACGCTGTTCTGTCAAGCACAATAATAGCCTGCTCAGTTTGACCAAGCGCCAGAAGAGCCGCTGATGCCCGAAGCGTCTCTTCTGTCAACAATGTTCGTGCTGCGGCACCGTCGGATTTGCTATAGATCGCCATCGCAAGTTCAGCAGCATGCTTCCAGTCTGCGATAGAAGCCTCATTTTCTCCGCTCAATGCGCTGAGTTCAGCAATCGCGGTCACATCATGCAGAATGGTAACAGGCCTGATATCCAGTGTCTTGCCGATCTTTAACAGTTCACCGTCTAACGCAATCAGCTTCTTGTAGATGAGCAACGCCGTATTCACATCCTTGAGCCGCTGGTCTATCCTGGTACTACCAATCACACCCGAATTATTCGAAGAGGATTTGATTCGGAGAGATAATGTGTTGGCGTAACTCCGATAGATACTGGCAAGACCATACATAATATTGAATTGATCCTGACGCCCCCTGGCAACATTCTCAAAATATTTTGTCGACTGCGCCATGGCCTGGATCGCCTCATCAAGGTGGCCACTTTCCCGCAGCAGTTCACCCTGTTTGAGGAGAGCGTAAGAGAGATCCCCTTGAATTACCGGACTGGATTGACCTTCAAGGAACAAGGTCGCATTTTTTGTCAATTCACCATACAGATCTGCTGCCACATTTTTTCTCCCAGTTTTCGCCAGAAGATTGGCAAGATTGGCAACCGCCATATTCCAGACCCTAAAGGTTTTCTGTGTCGGATTATCCTTGGCGGCCCTGCGTTTTAACGCCAGATCTTCCTGATAAGCGGCCAAGGCCAACTCTTGTTCGCCAATTATCCAATAAAAATTCCCCAAGTCCATCGGGGCATTGCCCTGAACCAGAGTGATATCGCCGGTCTCCTTTTTGTATAGCCTCAATGCTTCCTGCCAGTGGAAAGTCTGCTTATCCGGCTTCTCAAGCATACGATAAAGTTCAGCAAGAGTTCCATGAGCCCTCATGATCATGGATTCTGCAACCTTTTCAGTACCACCGGGGAGGCGTGACAACAACCGAATGACCTCAAGAAGATCTTCTGCCGACTCTTCTGGTTTCTTCAACGCTTTGAACACTTTTGCCCGGAGTTCATAGCTGCTGGTCAATTGCAAAACGGCATTGCGGTCAAAGGGATCACGCGACACCGTTTCAAAAATGCTCAAACTTCTCTTGACCTCCTCCGCAGCCTTTTCCACCTGTTTATTCTCCAAATAAACACGCCCCAGTTCCCGGTGAGCAATTGCCGCATTGCGACGGGCATCCATATTTGTCGGATCAGCGGCAAGTTCGTCGGCAATCATAGTCATTGCTTGAAATGCCACCAAGGCTTTGCCATAATCCATGTTTTTCAGGCGAAGATCCCCCAGCCTCTGCCACGCAGTCACCAGCTCTCGTCTTAGGGGAACATCAAGAGGATCCCTGGCAAGTTTTTTCGTTATGTCTACTGAGCGTTCCGCATAGAGCAGTGCACTCTTCAGGTCACCCAACTGATCGTGGATCAATGCCATTTTATCCAGTGCTGTTGCCAGATAGCGACGGTCTTCATCTTTTTTGTACTTGCGCGCAAGGAACTCTGCTGACAGGTGAAACTGGGTATAGGCAGTCAATGCGTCATACTGTTGAACCCGCATCACCATATCGTCACCAAGTTCTTGCCAATTAGCCGATACAGCACGCAGCAAATCAGGGTTATCAGGATGCTCTCGCACCAGCTTTCGGGAACTTTCCAGAGCTGCACGGTGACGTTTTTCAGCTTCGTGCAGATTGCCGCTACGCCTTTGAACAGCACCAATTCGAGAATCAAGCAGCGCCAGATCATGACGAGACTGCATATCATGCTTTCTGTCATTTAATTTTTTCAGAATTGTTTCAGAACGGCTAAACGATTCAAGAGCATTTTGCGTGTTACCAATCAACAACCAGCGATCAGCGATTTTCTCATGATTTGCTGCTTTATGACGTAGCACCTTTCCAATTGAGCCAGCCTCCCCATCAGAACCAATACGATCCAGAAGAGCCAGATTTTTATTGAGAATATCCGTAATAATTGGAATGGAACCGGGCAGCTTTCCCAACCTGTCAGGCACATCATAGGTTAGCCCTTCAATAGCTTTCAAAGCGAGGTCACGCTGCTGGCTTGCCTCTATGCGACGCTTTTCAGCCAATTTCTCAGATGCAATAGCATTGTCACGTTCCCGCTGGGCACTCTTTTTTTCCTCTTTTGCAATCGTCTCCTGTAAATTTGCCCGATTACTTTGTCTGATCGCCTCATCTCGCTGGATTCTCGCATCATCACGTGCATTGACGGCAAACAGGGCAATTCCGGCAAAGAGGAGTGCCAAGGTCAACGCAGCAATAATAGATCCTGTTAATTGTCTTGTCTTTCTTGCCTGCTCCCTCTGCCACAATTCATCAAACGGAACATCTATAATGCTGGCAACAAGCTTGATAAGGGCTCTTCGTTTTCCATCCTTATCTTTTCTTGCATTGGCGGCAATTGGTTCTGCCCTGACGGAGGTAATCTGGCCATCATCTGTTACGTTGAACCTGACAGCTTCCGGAAAACATTCATTTGTTGCAGTTTGGTGACCATCAGAAACATCAGGCTCTCCTGCAACAATCAAACAGAAGATTCTGCCCTCCCTTCCTATTTGCTTGAATCTCTTAATCTCTTTGTTGACCCACTCTGATTTTGCCGAATCGGGTGAACAGATAACAACCAGAGAGCCAGAATCAGCTAAGGCCTGATTAATTATCTCCCCGAGATCCTTTGCGGGAGAAAGCTCCTCCCTGTCTCTGAAAACCGGAAAGAGTCGGTTCGGAATATCCTTTTCCTTGTGTTCCCGAATAACCCTTTTCGGAATTCTGTATCTCTCCAGTGCTTTGTGAAGCCAATTACCCCATTTCCGGTCTTGATGGCTGTAACAGATGAAAGCATGGAATTTATATGTACTTTTATCCTGCAACATATTGTCTCAACACTTTAAAGGGGTAACCACAGAATTTGGCATTTATAGCACGTTAACCTATAGCGTCATTTTTGGAAGTCTTACCACTTACCATATACAACACGCTCAAACATCTTCCTTAAATACCATCCCTCCCCGCAGCATCAAGCAAACTCCTCACATAGCTCGCCCCATCTTCTTCCTGAAAAAGGATATTGCGCTTTTGCATTTCAGGCTTCTCCATGTCCCAAAGCATCTTCATGGTCGCAGATGAGGTGTTCGAGACAATAAAAGAGTGAAGGCTCACCGCCGGGTCATTGAGGCGCTGCTCAATCTCCTTGATCGTAGCATGAAACTGGATCTTGGGATCAGTCGCTCCCAGGTTACGGATGCCCTTGGGATCAACAAAGATGATACGCTGTTTACCATCCTCAATCAGCCAGAGAATAAAGTCAGGATGGAAATTACCCGCCTCAAAAAAACCGACACCTCGACCCTTGCTCAGATTTCGGAGCAGATAGAGCTCCCTTGAATTGAAAAAGTCAGGGGTGCCATCATGGAATGCTTTAAGATCCTCAACAAACTGTCGTTCACCTTTATTGAGCGGTGCAGGAGTGATTTCAACAACTTTTACTTTCTGGTCGAGATAAAGCAATGGCTGGTAAAGATTTTTCCCAAACCAGACAGCCTTCATACCCCGGAACTCCCAGGGCTTGAGAACACCCTGCTCGATTGATAGTTTAAGCTCCTCAAGTTTTGCAACAATCTCATCCTCCGACCGGTCAATCATGATACGGTAGTAACCCGCATCCGGCGACTCCTTTGTGCAGAGAAAATTCGGGTCATCGGCTTCCAGATCGCGATACTCCAGATGCGGCAGCTCCCATTCACGCTTTCGAAACGTGTAATAACGCTTGGTATACTCCTTGAGCAAAGAGAGAGCTATTTCCTCCCACAAACGTACCTTTTCAAAAGAATTGAACGCCATCTCTTCAGCCGGAATCAGTAACCGGTACCAGCTCTGATCCAGAAGAAGTTCCTCAATATTCTGCCAGGTAAGATTGAGGTTATACCAGCCCCGCTCTGCCTTGAACCTTTCAAGTTCAAAGGTAAGCCGGTCAATATCGAGAAATGCTGCGTGCTTTGGGGTGAAATGTGTTTGATTGGGCGCCGCTTCAGCATCGCCACCCTTCAGGCCGCTCGAACGCAGGGATTGTATCTTGGGATACCAATTGAGCACGACCTGATTTTTTTGCAAATACAAAGTTCCCGCATCGCGTGCTGTGTCCGGTTTCATAACCGTCGGAATTGGTCCAAGCTTTCGGAACGCGTCACCGAAATCCGTACTCACCCCGTTAATGCTCTTCTTCAGCCTGATCATCCTGAGAGGCTGCAACCCAAGATTTTTAATGACCGGAAGAAGAAACTCGATTCGGTCGTCATTGGTTGGCAATCCCTCTTCTTCAAGATAATCGCGGAACTGTGCCATATAATCTGCATGGATACCGAAAATACCAAGCGTTTCAAGTATCCCGATATGACGCGGTCGTTCGATACCCTCCGGCAACTGCGTCTTGTTGCTTCGCTTCAGGCTTCGGGCAAAACCTTTAAGACGCACTCCCCGGCCAAAGAGCTGGATAATCTGTGACCCCTCGCCTTTACCAACATTCATGAGCCCCATGGTAGAGACTCGCCA
>CAJAAV010000152.1 GCA_903937835.1 uncultured Chlorobiaceae bacterium
AACATCCACTTTGATGCGCTATTGTTTTATCATAAAGTATGAAAGCACTTGCGACAACAGTAAGTAATAAAAAGTAGGCCATCGGGATGCGACACTGAAACCCTTCAATCATGAACACTTTTAGACAAATGAAAATCACTTTCAGCAAACTTTCCGGAGCGGGCAACGATTTTATAGTCATCGACAACAGGGAGCTTTCCATCCAACTTACTCAATTACAGATCAAGGAACTATGCACCAGAAGAACTGGTATTGGGGCTGATGGTCTTATTTTCATTGAGCCTTCTGCCTGGTATGCTTTCAGTATGAAATATTTCAACGCGGACGGGTTTCCAGGCTCAATGTGCGGAAACGGCGGAAGGTGCGCCGCATATTTCGCCCACACCACAGGCATTAGCGCATCTTCCATGACTGGTTATACGTTTGAAGCCAACGGCAACCGTTACGACGCCTGGATTACAGGAACGGAAACGGTTAAACTGCAAATGCTCCCACCCAAGGAATTCAGAAACGACATTGAGATTGAGGGACTTATCTGTCACGCTGTTGACACAGGCTCTCCGCATGTCCTTATTTATACTTCCGAGATTGAAAACATCAAGGTGATCGAAATCGGCCGTACCATAAGGCATAGAACAGACATTTTCCCGGAGGGTTCCAATGTCAACTTTGTTGAGATCACCTCTCCTGAGATTCTTACCATTCGCACCTTTGAGCGCGGCGTCGAAGACGAAACCCTTGCCTGCGGCACAGGTGCGGTCGCCGCTGCTCTGATGAGCTACCGCATTGGCAAAATAAGGGGGACAACCGTGCAGGCTAGAGTGAAAAGCGGAGATACACTTCAAGTACAGTTCAACGAGAACATGGATGAAGTATTTCTTACCGGGCCCGCCAAAATCATCTTTGAGGGTAGCTTCAACCTGTGATAAAAAATATCAGCGGACAAAAGTAGGCATAACTGCCGTATAGCAGCCTGTCGGACTTTCCGAAATACAAAATCGCACAAATATCCATATAAACCCTTTTATATAAGCCAGATAAGCTGTATTATGCCTTCATAATGACCGCCCAACTGCCCATTGAAAAGCAATGCATTCAGACTTTCTTGGAGCCGATCGAAATTCGCACTATCTTTTGCCGCCATTTGTTCAGGACTGAACGCTAACTAATCATCTTGCACGCTTTATTGTTTGATATTGTTGCACAGGTTGATCTTACTCCACTGAGATGATATTATGCAGTGCGAGGTTTCAACGCTTATGTGAGTATTCCCGGTGAACGTGTACCACCGATTCCGGACGAAAGTGTACCACCGGCATACCGACAAAACGTTACACAGGAAAGATTGTCGTTCACCCATCGGTCAACGGCATAGTGCAGAAACGGGTTGGCAAGTATGGGGCTGATGACAACGCTTGCGATGTCCCTGCAGTACGTTCTGCAAACTTCCCTTCTGGACTCTCCATCACACTGTCAACCAGCGCTGTACATACAGAAGCAACCGCAGTATCTGGCAATGTTTCTCAAGAATACGAGTCAGCAGGTCATAAACAATCGTATATCCCGGTAGGGACGAGGGTTTCCCCTCGCCCCCCGGACAGATCCGGACTGGCGGAATTCCCGCATCCGGCTCCTAACTTGAGTATTTGACGCGAAACCGTTGTTCTGGCCATGGGTGAAGAATCTTTGGTCTCGGGAGATATCGGTCGATATATTTCTGCATCCGCTTCCATGTCATACGATGTCGCTGGCTTCGACGCCTCAGGCATCTTATCCAGCGTACAATAATATGGTGACGAAATGCCGATAGGGCCGCACTATTGGTTGGTACTGCGAAATAGGCAATATGGCCTCTCAGTACACTGTTTAACCACTCCCCCTGTTCCTCTATTGAAGCATGCATGTGCCGCCTCAACTCTTCCTTGACCTCCCTTATCTTTGCTTTCAATTTCTCGCGCTTTGTCTTACGCCAGAGTTGAAAGCCTTTTCCTCCAACTTTCTCTCCACAGATGTGGGTAAACCCAAGAAAATCAAAGGCCTCCGGCTTTCCTTCTCCCCGTTTCCTGCGTCGTTCAGCAGCAAATTTGCCGAACTCAATCAGACGGGTTTTCTCTGGATGCAACTTTAGCGCAAACTTTTCCAGCCGTACCTTCAAATCTGCCAGGAATCGTTCGCCATCTTCTCTGTGCTGGAATCCTGCGACAGTATCGTCGGCAAAACGCACGACGATCATGTCACCTTGGCTATACTTCTCTCGCCACTGCTTGGCCCACAGGTCATAGGCATAGTGAAGATAAATGTTCGCAAGGAGCGGTGAAATCACCGACCCCTGCGGTGTTCCTTCTTCTGCCTCAATCCTCAGACCATCTTCCAGCACCCCAACCTTGAGCCACTTGATAATCAATCGGACGATACGTTTGTCACCAATCCGATGTTCGATAAATCGAATCAGCCATTCATGACTGATTGTGTCAAAAAACCGGGAAATATCGGCATCTAAAATCCAGCAGATTTTCTTCACCTTGATTCCATAGGCCAGTGCGTCCAGTGCATTGTGCTGGCTGCGCCCCGGTCGGAATCCATAGCTAAACCCCAAAAACTCCGCTTCATAGATCGGCGTGAGGATCGCCACCACTGCTCGCTGAACAATCTTGTCTTCCAGCGCAGCTATGCTGAGCGGTCGTTGTTTACCATCCGCCTTTGGTATGTACTTCCGGCGTGATGGCTGTGCCCGGTACGCTCCAGTATGGACTCGTCGGTTCAGGTCTGCAAGTTTGTCCTCCAGTCCTACCTCATAATCCTTCCATGTCACTCCATCTATACCTGTTGCGGCGTTCTTCCTTAGTTGGAAAAACGACCAGCGCAGGCTGTCTATCGTGACATGATGCAAAAGCGCTGTTAGCTTCTCCCCTCGATTTCTGGTTACTGCTTCGCGTATGCGGGCCTGCGCTTGGGACACGGCTTCCCGACTCTGCGTCCGGGCCGTGTTTTGCTCTTCCGCATTCCTCTTGTTCCCACCGCTTCCCTCCACAGACTCCGCCGCAGGACTTCCCGCTTTGTTCGTCTGCTTCTCAGGTACTATCAGCAGGTCTGACTTCTCCTTACCGTACATCACCGGCTTCGGCCAATGGCC
>CAJAAV010000153.1 GCA_903937835.1 uncultured Chlorobiaceae bacterium
CAATTGTCTTGGCTGGCAATGGTCATCACCTTGCGTTCGTTTTCTTCATCTTCTTCATTGAGGGGAGAGAGCAGCTCACCGCCTTCAAGTACCTTGACATAACAGGTTTGGCATAATGCATTCCCCCCACAGAAATATCCAATATGTTCGTGGTTGGCGCGAGCTATATCAAGTAACCTGTCACCCACGCTCGCCTCATACTGCTTATTATTGATCGTGATTTGCATGGTAAATAATGTTGTGTTACAAAATACAAGACTCTTTTTGTCTTGTTAATGGTAACATAAAAGGTGTTTCAAAAGTTTTATTATTCTTGAAAAAAATCCTTTTGACACGCCATGTCAGCTTACGATACCACAAGAAAAAGGGGGAGGGTGGCCGTTTTCTTTGCTACCAACATGCCGCCCCTCCGGGGCTTGAATTCAAGAAATGCCGCAGTCTCTCCCCTTATTTCTTAAATGCCGTAGGCATGACATATTGGTAGCAATCAGCATAACGCGAACCCTTCCACCAACATGTCGCCCCTCCGGGGCTTGAAAACAAAAAGCATTTTCTTAAATGATTTTACGCAATCTGCGTTTTCGACTCCTGTTCTATCTTTTTCAACAGCACACTGTACCGCTCAATCAGCATCGCCGGTGTTGTGTCTGCGTCTGAAGGGTGGTGCAGTGCCAGTTTCATCTTCTTTTCGATTTTGAATCCCGGTTTGTACTCCTGCATCCATGGCTCCTGCACTGCTACAAAAAGGTACTGCAGAAATTCCCGGTTGGCAAGATGTTCGTTGTCCTGATCCGGCAGAAAAAGTGTTGTGCTTTTTGGCTGAATGTCGATCTTTTCGAGACCGAGAGCGGTGCCGGTGAGCTTGAGCCTCGTCAGCAGCAGCAGGTTTGAAACCTCTTCAGGCTGGGCGCCGAACCTGTCCCTGAGTTCTGTGGCAATAGCATTGAGGTGATTCTCAGAAGGCGCCTTCGAGATTTTGTCATAAAAGGCAAAACGCTCATGGATTGCTGTGAGATAGTAGTCGGGAATAAGAGCATCAAAAAAGAAGACCAGGTCGCAGGGCTTCTGCTGCCTTGCTGCCTTTGCGCCTTCATCTGAAAACATGTGGCTGAACTCGGTGGCTTTCAGCTCAGCAACCGTCTCTTCAAGCATTTTCTGGTAGAGGTCGAAGCCAAGTTCATGGATATATCCCGATTGCTCCGCACCCAGCAGATTGCCTGCGCCGCGAATATCAAGGTCACGCAGGGCGATGTTGAAGCCTGAACCAAGTTCCGTAAAGCTTTCAATCACGGCAAGCCGCTGCCTGGCCTCCTGTTTCAGGGTTTTCAGCGGCGGCGTGACCAGATAACAGTATGCCTTCCGCTCGCTTCGTCCCACCCTGCCGCGCAACTGATAGAGGTCGGAGAGCCCGAACATGTCGGCCCGGTTGATGATGATGGTATTGGCATTGGAGATGTCGAGCCCCGAGCCGATGATGGTGGTGGAGATGAGCACGTCAACCTCCTTCTGCATAAAATCCATCATAATCTTTTCAAGCTCTTTGGCAGGAAGCTGGCCATGAGCAAAGACAATCCGCGCAGAGGGAACAAGCTCCCGGAGTGTTTTCAGGACATCATCAAGCGCTGAAATACGATTGTGCAGGAAGAAGACCTGACCCTCCCGTTTGACCTCCCTCAAAATTGCCGACTGAATCAGCGCCGGATCATAATCGGTAATGACCGTTTCCACCGGCTGACGGTTTTTCGGCGGCGTAGAAACAATAGAGAGATCCCTGGCGCCAAGCATGGAAAATTGCAGGGTTCTCGGTATGGGTGTTGCCGACATGGTGAGGGTATCGACTCCGGGAAACTGTTCGCGCAGCTTTTCTTTTACCTCAACGCCGAAGTGCTGTTCCTCATCAATAACGAGCAGACCAAGATCCTTGAAAAGCACATCCTTCGAGACCAGCCGATGGGTGCCGATAACAATATCAATCTGGCCCCGCTCTATTTTTTTCAGTATCTCCTGCTGCTCCTTGCGCGTCACAAAACGGCTGAGCACCGCTATCGAAATCGGGAAATTCTCAAATCTTCTGGTAAACGATTCAGCATGCTGGTGGGCAAGAATGGTTGTCGGGGTCAAAATGGCGACCTGTTTCTGAGATTCCACCGCCTTGAATGCCGCCCTCATGGCTATCTCGGTCTTTCCAAAACCGGCATCACCGCAGATCAGGCGATCCATCGGGTGAGGCTCCTGCATATCCTTTTTGACCTCATTGATAGCCTTGAGCTGATCGGGAGTTTCATCAAAAATAAACGAGGCTTCAAATTCACGCATGAAAATCGAATCGTGGGCAAAGCCAAAGCCGGGCTGCATTTTTCGCTGGGCATAGACCTTGATCAGGTTGATGGCAATATCACGGATCTTCTTGCGGACTTTATCCTTTTTTGCCGCCCACTTTGAGCTGCCAAGTTTTGAAAGAGAGGGGAGAGAGCTTTCGGAGGCGGTATATTTCGAGAGCAGATTGATATTCTGCACATTGACAAAAAGCTGATCACCACCCGCATATTCAACCAGCACCGACTCCTGTTCGGAATGACCGACCGTAATGGTTTCAAGCGACTTGAAAATGCCGACACCGTAATCTTCATGAACCACATAGTCGCCCACCTTGAGTTTCTGGAGATCCTTGAGCGATATACCCCGTATCTTTCTTTTCCGGTGACCTTTATGGGTGTGGAGTTTGCCGAAGATATCGGATTCGGTATAAACATCAAGAGCGCCGAAGATAAAGCCGGTATGCAGATTGACTGGAATCCAGCTTGCTTCAAGCTGAGTGGCGTTCTTCGAACTTGCCATCTCCTCCGCAAGAAAGTCGGTCAACTCCGCAATTTCGCGGCGTGAGCTGGTGGCAAAGAGAGGGTTGCGGTGTTGAGCGCTCTCCTGTTGCAGCAGGGTGGCAAGAATGCGGAAATTTGCGTTCAGCTTTTTCTGTGCAACGGCGCCAAAGTCGATGGCTGAAGTCGAGAACGGCATGATGCTGATACAGCGGAAACCTGAAAGCGCAGCCAACAGTTCTTCATGGTTTTCGAGCGCTTCAAACTCAGCCGTATCATCAATAATGATAATCGTCGATGGGTCGAGATAGTCAAGAATGGTTGTTTCATTACCGGCGGCACCTGTTGTTTCATCCGCAAAATTGGCAGTAAGATCGGCAGTTTGCAAGGGTTTTCCGGATAACTGGCTGTTGATATCGAAAACCCTCAGAGAGGTAACAGTATCGCCAAAAAATTCAAGACGCACCGGCTCCCGCGCACCAAAAGGGAAAACATCGATGATAGAGCCACGAACAGAGAACTCACCCTCATCCTCAACAAACTCCCGCTGCTCAAAGCTGTTTGCCACAAGAAACTGTTTCAGCTTTTCGTATCCGGCATCCTGATCGCTCTTCAGTCGAAAAATCCGGCTTTCCGCTTCGGCAGGCTTGCAGAGGGTGACATCGAGATCATCAAAAAAAGAGAGGATTATCGATTTTTTTCCTGTAGAGAGTGCTCCGATGGAGAGTGAAAGTTCATCCGAGGTATTGCAGATGGTCTCTTTGGGCAGGAGAGCCTCAACATCATTGGCGTAAAGCTCAAAGTTGTTCTGGCCGCACAGCACCATGAGCGAGGAGTGCAGGTCGGCAAAAAGTCCTGCAGCAAGAAGTGAAGAGAGCGATCCCTGCAGGCCGGAAACAAGGATTGGCGCAAAAATTCTCTTTTCGGCCACGCTCGCCTCTATGGCCGTTTTCAGCAGAGAATAAGGAGCCGATTGCCTGAGAGTGTCGAAGAGAAAGGCTGGATTTCTTTTGGTGACAGCAGCGCTTTGCTGCCCAGTATCTGATAACGTTTTCATTTGAAGCGGACAAACCATATTTTCATGCGTAATCACGGAAGAAAGTAACCTCCAAACCCCCGCGTGAAGGGCTTGTTCGCTAAATATGGAAAAAATTCTGGAACTGAAAAACCTCAAGACCTGGTACTCCACCGATAATGGCATTGCCAAAGCGGTCGATGGGGTCAGTTTTTCGCTTGAGCGCAACCGTACCCTGGGGATTGTTGGCGAGTCGGGGTGCGGAAAATCGGTGACGGCACTCTCCATCATGCGCCTTGTCCCCACGCCTCCCGGCTACTTTGCAGGGGGTGAAATTTTATGGAAGGGAGGCGACCTCCTGAAGATTTCTGAAGAAAAAATGCGACGGCTGCGAGGCAACGACATTGCCATGATCTTTCAGGAGCCGATGAGCTCGCTCAACCCGGTTTTTACCTGCGGCAGCCAGATCATGGAACAGCTTCTCATCCACCGCGACATCAACCACGCAGAAGCGAAAGCGCGTTCCGTTGAGCTGCTCCATCTGGTCGGCATTCCCAACCCTGCCGAACGATTCGCCTCCTATCCTCACGAACTCTCTGGAGGCATGCGCCAGCGGGTGATGATTGCCATGGCGCTCTCCTGCAATCCGGAGCTGCTCATTGCCGACGAACCAACCACCGCGCTTGACGTCACCGTTCAGGCGCAGATACTCGACCTTATCGGCAAGCTTAAAGCGGATACAGGGATGAGTGTGATGCTCATTACTCACGACTTCGGCGTTGTGGCCGAGCTCTGCGAAGAGGTGCTGGTGATGTATGCGTCAAGAGTGGTCGAAAAAGGCTCCGTTCAGCAGCTTTTCCACAATCCGCTCCACCCCTACACCAGAGGTTTGCTCAAATCCATCCCTCGTCTCGGCTCACCAAAAGAGCGTCTCCACGTCATCGAAGGCAACGTGCCAAGCGCCGTCAACCTGCCCGAAGGATGCCGCTTTGCAGGCCGATGCACTCTTGCCGATGCCCACTGCCGCCAGGAACAGCCTCCGCTTGTTGCCTGGGAGGCAGGCCACGAGGCGGCTTGCTGGAAGGTGGGGGAGTGATTCACCATGGATCCAGATCCGAAACGCATTATTGATGAGGCAATGCAACTACATCCCTCAATTCGTGCTTTTATCGCCGAAGTATTACTTGATACACTTGATGTTGAAGAAAACTTTCTTGTCTCATCATCCTGGCAGGAAGAGATACAGAAGCGTTGTGCGGCTATTGATACAGGAACAGCAAGATTAGTTGATAACGAGTCTGCATTCAGGAACTTAAGGAACAGTTTAGCCTGATGTTAGTATTTTGGGATGAAGAAGCCCTGCGGAATGTTGCCAATATCTTCAGCGCTACAGCCCCTCCGTATTAGCCTCGCTCGCCAGCTCTTCTTCAGCATGTAACTTGCGCTGATTTCGTGCGTTGCCCAGTGAAGATTTTGTACTCCCTGAAGTAACCCGGAGTCTGCCGTGACTATCGGCAAACCTCACCAGAAAATTAAACAGAACCTCCTTGTAGAACGAGTTGATAGCGTTTATAATGGTCTCGTCGCCGTCAACCTGCTTTGCCAACCCGACCAGTTGTTCGAGTTTTTCATGGATAGAAAATACGCTGCATTTAATCTGCTCGGCGACAGGGAGCGTCAAGTCCTCAAAAACCACGTTCATCTGGACACCAAGAGCTGACGCATACTGCGAGATGTCACCAATTTTCAACTGCAAATCATTACCGGCCTCAATTCTTGATATCTTGCTCGAATCGCACCCCATGATCCTGGATAGCTCTTTTTGTGATATTCCTTTTCTCAGCCTTAGCCGCAAAAGGTTGTTCACGATTTGGCTGTGGTCAATCTCTTTCTGTACAAGATTTTTAACCGTATCATCCACAGCAAGAAACGCCGCAGCTTCCGCTACCGATTTAAACCTCATCTTCTCAGCCATTATTCTATTCCCCGTTTGTTCTGTTGTTCAAGTATTCTCTTTCCTGAAGCTCTTCACTGTTCTGTGCGCTTCGTTTATGTCCATTTCCTGGCTCTCTTTTGTTCCTATACCAAGGACATACATGACCTTTTCGGACTCGACAGGATAGACGTACAAGCGGGTTTCTTTTGTACCAACCAAACCTTTCTGGCCCACCCGAAACAGACCTTTTCTTTCTGACCTGAAAAAACTTGGGTTACGGTTAAGCGTGTTCAACGAGTGGCCGTCGTCAAGCAACATGATTACCTTGTCAAGATTTCTGAGGCATGAGGCATACTCCAGCACATGGTTCTTTTGGAACCTGCGGAGAGCTGAATGATTTGCCATGGAAAAGTCAACCACCCACCCATCATCCATAGTAATCTAATTTTTTATGTAAAAGCTCATTTTCTGCATAAATTTATGAAATTGATGCAGAAAATACAAAAATTAAGCTCACAAACGCTTTTTCTCAGCTATATGCAATAGAGTCATAGAAAAATGATGGAAAACAGGAGCGACAAAAGCCTGCAACTGTTCAAAAAATTTGCTAATCATATTATTTTACACCTAAAAGCACTGCATTCCCAATTTCTTTTGGTTGCTCAATCAACAAGATCGCCCAGACTGTATTTCCCTCCGTGGGCAATTGCCACCACATACTTTGATAATTTTGGGTCATAGACCGCAACAGCCTGATAGAGGTGATTGAGCTTGTGAGCCAAAACAAAAGCGATAGGCAGGGTTGCCGGGCCGTTCAGCTTTATGATTTCCCCGCCTTTCATTTCCCCTCCCAGAATCAATTCACTGATTATCCTCTCAGCTTCTGTTACAAGCACATCATTGTTTGCCGGGGTGTCACCAAAACTCAGGCGCAGTACTCATAACAATATTATTTTGTTAGCAAGAATATAATGTACAAAGTTTGTATGTCGACAGAAAGCCTGTTTTCTTGAAAAAAGTTTCAAAAGGCTTGCTCACAGTTTTTTTATGAACCTGAAAATATTTCGTTCGTTCAAAAGTATTCTTGCCTTACGACAAGAGATTGATGCTCAGGTGATTATTTTGGGAAAAGGGGCTGAAAAATGTGCACAGTTTGCTGCCTGGTCTTTATAAGGAGTTCGTGATTAGTGTTAATCAGGCTTTGGATTGGCTTGGTATCAAGTATTATTTTGCAAATCAACTGGTGGGGGCGATGGTAAAAGCGGCTCTGACTGAGCTGCTGGCTGAGTTGAAAAATGTAACGACGCCAATGGTCGTTGAGCGAATTGTGACCGACATCGACGAAATTGTCCGGCTGGTTCGTTTTCCTCTTATTAAAATATCAACAAGCTTTCACATCGCATCCGCATTACGTTTTTTTAAAATCAGTCATCAAGCAGTACCCGCAATTACATCACGACGCTGCAAATCCGATCGATTTTTGTTACCTCACCAAATTGTTGCATTTTCAACAGGATTTGTTCAGATCTCAAAACAATAATGATATGTGAAACTGATTGAAATCAGTCAGGTTATCTCAACTTGAGGCACTACGCAAACAGCGTGCTCGCAGCAGCGTAAAAACTCAGCCAGTCATCTAAAGGGGGTTACCGTTGTGGATGCCTAAATCGTTTGCGGTTGCCGGTTCAGTTCACGGATTTTCAGGAAATTTTCAACCAACGGTAGCTATGCTTCTTCTCAATAAAATTCTTCCGATACTTGTTCTTCCCCTGGGCTTCACTCTTTTGTGTCTGCTTGCTGGTCTGGTTTTTCGCAAAAGGCTGTTGCTGTGGTATGCGGCACTTGTGCTTTGGGCGTTCAGTATGCCTGTGGTCTCAAATGGTTTGATGCGCTTTGTTGAGGGTGGTACGGTCCGGATTCCTGTGAGTGCCGTGGGGAAAGCAGATGCTCTTGTGGTGTTGAGTGGTATGATTCGTCAGGTTGATGGGGCTCCGCTTGGTGAATGGGG
>CAJAAV010000154.1 GCA_903937835.1 uncultured Chlorobiaceae bacterium
TGCAAACTGTCATGGGCAACTACCGCTGGTCTACCGAATCAGTAGCCAGAGATCGGCTGTTCCTGGAATATCTGGGAGTGACCTCCTGATAGTGCGCGCTTTATCCGACTTTCAGGTTAAAACGTATCCGCAACCATACCTGTATATCCGTATCGGAAATGTTACCCGCCAAGCAAAAGGGGCAGTACAAAACTGATGAAAACGTATATCGAGCGGGTCGGCGATGGAAATCTGGATATGACGATGTATGGCCCGGCTCCGCAAGGAAAAACAGTTTAACCGGAAAGTAGAGATCAACGCGGAACTCCGCATATTGAAACAAGAACTTGAAGAAATGGTGAAAAGTGATGGGTGATGGGTGATGGGTGAAAAAATAAATTTTGATGTGGCTGTATTATGGAAAAAAGTGAAAATGCACCCGTTGAATTATCGATGAACTGGAATGAGGGCTTCAGCCTGCGGCCATTGCTATTTTTGCGGAGCTGATTCAGGTGGCCTCAAAACGGACAAGCCCAGAAAGGTAACCATTGGATCGAAATCCCTGTCGTCATGTAATAACAGGAGGTGGTGATGAATGCAAAAAGTTCCAATAATGACATCTATGGTCTTTCTCACCGTCACACCTTTTTTCCGGAGGAATCGATAGTTCATGGCGCTTTCCAACGCCAATTCCCGTCCTCCCATTGGCATAAATGGGAGACCTAAAAGAAGGTCCCTTGCTGTTTTGAAGTCTTTATCGCTTTGAAATCCCTGTAGCACTTCGGTCAGGATCAGATCGCCCATGATGATGGGTGTACTGCCAAATGAAGCATCCAGCAAGTCCGTCGGTGCTGTTTTGTTTCCGTTGAAGTAGTCAATCCAGACTGATGAATCAACGAAAATCATTTGTCCAACCTCATCTCATCAAGATTACCGGACCATTTCAGTTTTCCTCGAAATTTCCTGATTTCTTTTTGGCTGTGCACTTGCACCAACAGTTTCAGCCCCTCTTCAATGGCATCTTTTTTTGTCTTGAGTTCGGATACCTTGAGAGCAGATTCCATCAGAGCGTCATCTATCACGACATTCGTTCTCATCTCTTACCTCCTGTGTGTATGTTTTTATATATTATACACATTAATTGGAATCTGTAAAAGATTTATTATTTCTGGCACATAACGAGTTCGTGCCACAGCTTGTAAAGGTTTTCTTGTAACTTCTTTTTGGATTGTTTCAGTTCACTCGAAGTACCTTCAAAAGTCAATACCAATATGGTCACGGCTTATTGGCTGATTGGCTAGGAAATCGTTGTTGAGATACAGTGCGGCAAAGAGCGGGCTGTATAGTGCAACCGCTGGTTGCACAAATCGGCTGGACGTATAATCTGATGATTTTTCAGTGCTGCATTATGCAGTATATTGCATCAAAAAGATAAATTGAGCTGATAGTTAACGTTACCTCCTGAAAAGCATATTCACGAATTTCGCCATGATTCACAGCATCAAACTTGATAATCTGCTCTCCTTCGCTTCCGGCAGCCCTGCTCTGGAATTAAAAAATCTCAATGTATTGATAGGCGCGAATGGCTCCGGTAAATCAAATCTGATTGAGGCTCTTGCTCTTGTGAGAACCACACCGCGAACTGCCTCTAACGATGATTTTCAAAGGACAATAAGCCGAGGCGGAACAATCAGTGAGTGGATTTGGAAAGGAGATGCTAATCACCCGGCAACAATTGAGCTTGTTCTTGATAATCCTTTCAGTTCGCCCACCAACAATAAACCACCTCTCCGCCACTCCTTGACATTTCAAGGGGAACAGCAGAGAGTGATATTCGTTGACGAAAAAATAAAAAATGAATCTCCCTATCCTGGTCAACCCTTTCTGGAATATTTCTATTACCGGTGTGGTGGGGGAAGTCCGGTCATCAACTCGGAAATTGGAGGAGAAAGGACGTTGAGCAGGCTCATTTTAAGCACTGAGTTATCCATTCTTGCCCAGCTCAGTGACCCGGATCAATACCCGGAAATAACCGGCTTGGCTGATCTGTATGAAGAATTCCGTTTTTATCGTGAATGGAGTTTCGGAAGGAATACGGTGTTCCGCAATCCCCAAAGAGCAGACTTGCGCAATGACCGCCTTGAAGAGGACTTTTCAAATTTAGGGCTTTTTTTGAACCGCTTAAAAACTCATAAACCAAAAGCAAAAGCTGCTATCCTCAATGGATTAAAGGATCTTTACAGCGGAGTGGATGACTTTAATGTTAATGTTGAAGGTGGAACCGTGCAGGTGTTCTTTACTGAAGGCGAGTTTACCATTCCTGCGACAAGGCTGTCGGATGGGACTCTCCGTTACTTATGCCTGCTGGCAATAGTGTGCGATCCTGATCCTCCGCCACTTCTCTGCATTGAAGAACCTGAACTGGGGCTGCATCCCGATATTCTCCCAAAACTTGCCGATTTGCTGATTGAGGCTTCGCAAAGAACCCAAATTATTGTTACAACGCACTCGGATATTCTGGTCGATGCCATGACCGAAACTCCTGAAAGTGTTGTGGTTTGTGAAAAACAAGATGGGAAAACAAGCATGGCACGCCTCAGCAAGGACGATCTTTCCATCTGGCTTGATCAGTATCGTTTAGGCCAGCTCTGGACACGTGGAGAGATAGGAGGAAACCGGTGGTAAAAGCGGTCATTTATCTGGAAGGCGGCGGAGAGTCGAAAGAGTTGCATAGTCGCTGCAGGGAGGGCTTTCATAAGCTGCTTGAACAAAACGGATTTAAAGGGAAAATGCCGCGACTGAAAGCATGCGGAAGCAGAAATGCCGCCTTCAATGATTTCAGGATTGCTCATCAAAGCAGGACGCATCCTTTTGTGGCTCTGTGGATTGACAGCGAAGATCCTGTTGCCGATATCGAAAAAACATGGGCACATCTTAAAAAACGTGATGGTTGGGAACAACCTGAGAAGAGTTCCGACGAGCAAGTGTTTTTTATGACCACCTGTATGGAAACGCTGATTGCAACCGACAGGAATGCACTGAAAGAATGTTTTAAAAATAATCTTCAGGAATCAGCATTACCTCCACCGAATAATCTCGAAAGCAAGAACCGGAAAGAGCTGTTTGACATCCTTAAACATGCAACACGAAACTGTCCCTCTCAATATGAAAAAGGGCAAAAATCTTTTGAGCTTCTCGGTTTACTGGATGCAAAAACATTACGGGGCTCTCCGCCGAATATAGTGGGAATAGTGTAATAAGGGTTTAGCTTAGCGTAATCTAAACACAGAGTGATAATAACAAACCCAAGCATTTCATGCAAAGCTTAACGACAACCCATTATCAGCAGTTATTAGCATTACCA
>CAJAAV010000155.1 GCA_903937835.1 uncultured Chlorobiaceae bacterium
ACTTTGGTACTTGGCTTTGATTATCGCACAGTTTAGGTATAATGCAATGGCGCAAGGTGAACAGAAAACGATTGTTGCCACCTGCCAGGTTCTTGATCACAATTCATCCACTTCAGAAGCCATTATGTCAGTTGAAGATGCGGGTGTTGCGCCGCGCCGCAGGCCGTCACCAAAACTCAAGGGCACACGCATTATCGGTAACATTATGTCTCCTGTTGTGCCGGAAGGGGAGTGGGATGTGCTGAAGTGATTCTACTTGATACACATATCTGGGTTCGCTGGCTTTAACCAGATACAGACCCGTTGCCCGAAGCCATTTCAAGAATGATAGACTGCAGCGATCACGTTACGGTATCGGTCGTTTCGTGTTGGGAGGCTGCATATTTGGCCAATCGCAACAGAATAATTCTGTCACTGCCAATAGATGAATGGTTGCAGGTCGCGCTTGATGAATCTGGCGTAAAAAGCCTGCCGCTGACCGCAAAGATTGCTACCATGGCAGCGAGTCTCCCGGATATCCATCGTGATCCGGTCGATCGCTTTATCATTGCGTCCGCTATTGAATTGGGTGCAACATTGCTTATGCTGGACAGTGTTTTCAAACATTACCCTGAATTGATCGGCTTCTTGCATCACGCCTGAGTCGGTGCAGTTTTTCGATGCGACAAGCAATACGCTCCTGCTGTTTCGTTCGGATTTCTGTACTCTATGAACAACATATCGATCAATATTTCAGGCAGGATTGACCCTGAGAGAGTATCTGCTCTCCAGGTCATCAATGACGTTGCAAAGTAGCTCAACGTAAATTTTTTCGTGGTTGGGGCTTTTGCACGCTACGTGATCTTTGAACATATTCATCACTTTTCCTCCCCTCGAATGACGGAAGACATCGACATTGGTATTGAGGTCGCAAGTTGGGACGAATTCAGGAGCCTGACTGATACTTTGGTTGAACGCGGGCATTTCTTCCCGTCAACGTTACCGTACCGCTTCAGGGCCAGTTCATCAACCACTTTTATAAAATATTGTGCCTTTCTTTGCCGCTATTTATGCACGGTTTACCATTATTTTTTGCTATAAAAATGCGATTATAGCGGCAATATCCGTTCTGTGAGAAAAATAGGTTTCGTCGTATCGGGTTATGCAAACATGCCTGATGGGGTTTGAACGATGTCATTATCAAATTTGATTTTGTGCATCATGCGCTCCTTTTTCGGAAAGTAATTTTTTTGAATAGTTCCCATAAATGCTAACTTCGAGATTGTGGGCCATGAACTATGAACTTGAATATTTCCACCCTCGAATTCAAGAGGAGATTAACCGTTGACCGAAAAGTACACTGGCGGACTATAAACGGTTGGCGGGACTGTTGATCGAGTTTGGGCCAAACATGAGAATGCCGCACTCAAAAGCTATGGGGCGCGGGCTCTTTGAACTGAGAGCCAGAGGAAAAGATGGCATCGGGAGAGCTTTTTTCTGTTACATGAGGAACAAACGGATTGTGATTCTGCACGCATTTATAAAAAAAACACAAACCACACCTCAACGAGAACTGGACATTGCATATAAACGAATGAACGAGGTCAAATAATGGATAATCTCAAATACCAGCCAGTGCCGTACAACCACGAGGAGGAGCTTCGTGAATCAATGAAAGACGAGGAGTTTCGGAGGGCATACGAAGCCCTGGAACCAAAGTATGCACTGATCAGGGAGTTACTTTTGGCACGTCGGCAAGCTGGTATGACTCAGTCGGCTATTGCCGAAAAGATTGGTACAACAAAAAGTGCAGTTTCCAGGCTGGAATCGTCCGGTAAACACAGTCCTTCCATTTCTTCACTCAGGAAATATGCTGAAGCTGTCGGCTGTGAACTGGAAATTAAGCTGATTCCAAAAAAGCCGACAGAGCAGAGTGAGCGAATAGTTGGTTTACCACATCCACCGAACGACAAAGAGCCCTATTGACTGTTGCACGAGCGGCTACATATTTGGAGCGTGTTGTGCAGGGAAATCATTCAAATGTTTTTCCAATTGGATCGGGTTTATCAGAGAGCAAGCTTGATTATGGTCCGGGTTACAGAATTTATTACGGTAAAGAAGAGGACACAGAAATACCAGTTAACAGATAATGGTCGGCAAGTACGGTAAAGGCTGTCAGGGGAGAAATGATAGCCTCACTCAATGCCGAAAGCGATTTCCAAAGAAAAATCATGAAAAAGGTTCAGCGGAACTGATTACAAAAACGCAAAAATTTGCACCGCAGTATTGTTCCGTAGGGAAGATTGCGATTGAGCAAGCCGCCTTAGCTAGTGTTGCCGAACAGGTAAATGAAGTGACCGAACAAGTGACCGAACAAGTAACCAGGTTGCTGAATTGTTTGCAGGAAGGGCCTTTGGGAACCTGGCGTCTCATGCATCAACTGCAATTACAGCATCGCCCGACATTTCTTTACGATTATCTGCAACCTGCCCTGGCGGCAAAATTGGTTGCCATGACTCGGCCTGATTCGCCAAAAAGCCCTACACAGAAATACCGGTTAACAGACAAGGGACGGCAATTACGGGAAAGACTGTCATTGGAGATAGTTTAGCTCTGCACCATCGCTTCATTATTTGTATTTCAGGAGTCGCCGGTTCTTCCAAATGCAGTAATATTTTTATATTCAAAAATAACGGCTTTTCTCTCATTGAATTGTTACAGGATATATTCCATGACGCTGTGCTTCATGAAGGAATTACTGTCCGTGAACTAATACCCTGCAGATATGTTGTGGGCGAGTTGGGTTTGGTTTGTCAACCTCAACTTCTTGTTCGTCATTGGCAAGAGAAA
>CAJAAV010000156.1 GCA_903937835.1 uncultured Chlorobiaceae bacterium
AAAACATTGATCATAAGCACATAATTCCATCCTTGAAGAAGCCTGAACAAACCAAATAGCAGTGTCACGAAAACTGCACTGAATAAAAGTAACTGAGGCCAGATGACCATTAGGGGAACATTCGTAGCGCCGCCCTTTGGAGTTACCTGAAACCCTTTTTTATCCAGATTAAACAATCCAATTATTGTGGCACTTATATACACGGGCATAGATAAAGCGGTCAGCATCTGAACGTAGAGCATATTGCGCCGTGTATATTTTTTCTTTACCATACATGAGTAAAAAATCACGTTAGACAGTATAAAGAATGGCACAAAAGTCAACGTATAAGCCAATGGATTAATGTTATATGAGTTAATATTGAAAAAGATATACAGGACCGGACCAGCCATAAGAATCAAATAAGACCATCCGATAAAATAATAGGTTGTTGATATGATGTATTCAAGCCACTGTATCGGTTTAAGTGCTTTGATATTTGTAAAAAACAAGACGACCAGTTTGCGGAATAACTGAGACGTGCCCAGCGCCCAGCGGTGTTGCTGCTTGAAGTAAGAACCCAGATCCTCTGGTGCCATACCGAAGGTATAGGCTTTGTAGATGAACAACGATTTCCAGCCTTTCGCGTGCAGTCGCAGCGATGTGGCAATATCCTCAGTAACCGTATCCTCATCAAATCTACCCACATCCTCAACTGCTTCGCGTCGAAATATTACATTGGTGCCGCAGCAGAACATCCCCTCATTCAATGATTTCCCAAGGCAGATGTACTCATAAAATATTGCCTGCTGGTTATGGGCAGCCATTGCCACGGGACTTATATCGCCGTTTGAGTAAAACTGCGGTGTCTGCACAAAAGCAAGCCTATCGTCACCCTCCATAAAAGGAAGAAGTGTTGTAAGAAAACTTGGCATAGGATTCTGGTCGGCATCAAAAATAGCAATATATTTTTCCGTAAGAATCTTCAGTACTTCATTAACCATGCCAGCTTTGGCCCCTTTGTTGCCTATGCGCGTAAAAAGTTCAGCCCCCAAAGCATTAGCGATTTCCTTTGATTCCTGTTTGTAACTTTCTATTGAGGAGTCATCGAGCAGATAAACCTTTTTGTTTTCGTAGGCTATGTTGAGACAGGTCAAAAGGGTACTTTCAACAACTTCTCTTGGTTCGTGTCGGGCAGGTATCAGGATTGCAATGGAAGCATCTTTGCCAGGCGTTGCCTGCGGAGGACCCTTCCGCGGCATGTCTTCCCGGAGGACATCTAAAAAAAAGAAAAACGAATGAAACAGAATGAACGTTTCTGCAATGAAAAAAATTGAGCTAAACACCTGCTCCAAGAAAGTGAACGGAGCTACCGCAATGTAATAGATACGTACAAATATATATATTACAAGTGCCAATAAAAGTGTAGTGACCTGCACTAAAAGTGATATAGATAGTTTTTTATCCTGCATCGGTAAGGGAGTTAAAATATTTTTCGCTTAAAAAAACCACTGAAATTCGGCTTTTATCAGTTTATCCTCGTATATAGATGACGTTGTGTCCCAAGTATATTGAGCTTCCACTGCGGCGGAAAACCGGTTGCTCCAGTCGCGGTGCAATCCGGCATGAATCTGGTGGGAGACATTACCTTTAGGCTCAAGACTGAGACGGAATGCTGCCGTGTAATATGCGGCATTTGCACCCTGGAAACGTTCTTTACTGAGGTAATGCTGCCATTCGATACCTGCGGTATGGGTAGTGAACGATGAGGGCGTCCAGTAGTCGGCCTGAGGTATTCTATCAGCATCATCGCCGAACCCATACTCCTGCAAGCGATAGGTAACGCTCAGGCGCTGAGGATCATAAAGAAGATTCGCTGTAATATCCATGCCGGTTGTTACACTGCTATTACTATCTGAATAGTGATCAACGGCGTAATCTATCCCCGCATGCCATCTGCGGTATCCGTCGTAGACTAAACGTCCCTGCCAATGGTTGGTCTGCAAATGGTTCTGGAGTGTCGTATAATTTGAAATTACATCCTCTTTGTGGTACGAAAGACCGAGATGCAGATTGTCGAGAGGTTGACTTTCGGTTTCCAAAAAGCCAGTGCCACTGTCTTTCAGGTCGCCTGAGTTCTGTCGATATCCGTAAGCTCCGCGCAGAAGAATATCAGGAAGATTACGATACTCCAGGCCGAGCGTTATTCCCTTGCTTTGCGGAGTCTTCGGGTCAATTACATTTGTTGTCTGGAGGTCATCCTTAAAACTGTAGGATTTACTGTTAAGGTTCAAAAAGCCACTAAACCTGTCTTGAAAAGGATAAGAAAGTGCAGTATAAAATCCAGAAAAGCTTACATCGGTCTTCCCTTTATAAGTTTGTCCCCGGGAACTGTGAGCACTGAAATATTCCGCACCGCTATTGATATTTATCATGGACGAGGTGACTTTTGCTTTTTGCCTTGCCAATGACGCCTGGCGATGATCTGGTACCTCTGTGAGAAGCTCATCATACGTTCCAATAGCCTCTTTCCATCTGCCATTCTGCAGGTAGAATTGACCTAGGTCAAAAAGTGCTTCCGGCTGCTTCGGTTCGGCAACAAGCCATGCCTTGTAAGCCCTGACTGCTGGTCGGTAAGTGTTGCTGTAATAGTTCTTTTTTGCCTCAGCTTCTGCTTTCAGCGCTTTGTCCTTCGGGTATGCACCAAGAGCTGTATCATAAAGAGAAAGAGAGCTACGCTGGTCACCCATCCATCCAAGTACTCGAGCTTTTTCGCGGGAATAGAGAGGATCAGGATTGCTTGATGCAATCAATTTGTCATAATAAGCAAGGGCGGTAGGATAATCTCCCTGCCAGCTTGAAGCCCTTGCGATAGTCAACATGGCTTTCTGGTTTTCGGGGGAAAGTTCGAGAATCTCTTTATTGATCTTAATGACTTCAGGATAGTCGCTTCTTGCCATTGCAACATCAGCGATCCAGGTATTAACAGCAAGATCAGCAGGTTTATTTTTATTGACAATCAGTTCACGATAAAGCTTTGCTGCTCGTCCATACTCTTTCATAGCAAAAGAGACATCAGCCGTTGCCTGAAGCACCTCGGTGTCTCCGGGATAAAGCTTTGCCAGTGAATCAAGCATTTTGGCACTTTCTGCCTGCCCTCCTGCTGCCATAAGTGCATTGACAAAATTGATGGCTTGTTTTTTTTGCAGGCTCCCTTTTTTCCAAAGTTCTCGGTACTTCATAACAGCTTTTGGATACTGCTTATTTTCGTAGAGAACATCAGCATATTGAGACATTACCAGATCGTTACCATTCCCAGAATCGATCACCACGTCGAAGAGATTCAGAGACTCAGTCAGTCTTCCAGCCCAAGAATACGCCCTTGCTGCGTCAAGCGTTAGTTTTGTGTCGTCAGGATGCCGCTTGCGTAACTGTTCATAAAACGGTAGCGCTTTATCTGCTTGTGATGCATTCTCGAATAGCAAAATAGATATCCTTAGAATGTCCTCATCACCAGGGTACAGTAAAACAATTTTGTTGGCAATCTCCGACTCATCCTGAGTACGCCCGGAAGCCAAGCAAATACTTGCAAGATCAAGAGTGCCTTGACGGTCAAGAGTGCCCGCCCTGAATGCATCCATTGAGATAGTGGCAGCCGAAGTCGAATGAACCACGACATCAGAATTTGGTAAGACAGCATGGCCTCTTGAAGGAACAGCCATAAAGGCTAAACTTGCCAGAGCGATAAATACAACACGACTTGATTTCATGATTTTGAGCTGAAATTTAACAGAAAGCCAGCTTTACTGAACTACAACCCCTTCCTATGCAAGTTAATCAATTCCGCAAATAACTTATCACAAGAAATCACTGTATACAGCAAACGTACGTAAAAAAATATTTACTTATAATTCAATTACTATAAACCGTTATTCCCAAGCATATTTTGCGTAACTAAAAAAAAATCTTTCAGTTAGCCAAAGCTTGCGAATCTTTAACAGACATAAAATAGTTGTTCCCCACCCTGTCACCCTTTAACCATCTCATTATCACACCAGAAAAACTTCTGACAATAATCAAGAAAGCGATTAACTGCAAAATCTTATTGCGCATTTGAAGAGATACGCTTGAGTCAATTATACGCAGAGTATACGAAAAAAACAATATTCAGATACTCAGATACTCACATAATTATTATACATGTAAATCCAGTTTAGAAAACCAAGATCATCTATGAAGATTAATAGTGACTTTGGTAAATAAGGAAGTGCACGAGAATCGATTACAACAAAATTTCACAAGTTCTCAGTATAAATTCAG
>CAJAAV010000157.1 GCA_903937835.1 uncultured Chlorobiaceae bacterium
ATAAGATCAACAAAAAAAAAGGAAGTAACTCGCATCAAAACTCATGAACTGTAATCCTGCCCCTTGTGAATTCTGTAAAATCTCACGCAATACAGAACAAAAGAATACAGAAGCATAACCGTCGAGAGGATTAAAAAAAACTCTTTCAATGGATAGTGCCTGAAAAAAGGATGTGGCCAGACCATAACTATAAACATCATGGAAACAAAGCCTACTGCCCATTTGCCCGGCCAGAGGGATGTCGTAACCACTGAATGACGGAATTTCACATACCCTGCACCGATAAAAATCATGATATCCCTGATCACTGCAAAAAGCACAAACCACAAGGGCAGTTCGCCAATCAAAAGAAAATAAACTGCCACGCTGGCCAGACAGAGCTTATCGGCAAGGGGATCGAGAATTTTTCCCATTTCAGAGACCTCGTTAGTCCATCGGGCCGTCTGGCCGTCGAACCAGTCGGTCAAAACAGCCACAATCATGATGACCATGGCTGTTTTGAGATGTCCTGTATGAAAATAATAGAGAAACCAGGGTATCAGTATTATTCTCAGAAAGCTGAGAGAATTCGGCAGATTAAAGATACGGCCTTCCACAGTAATGAATTTATTATTGAGTCATATCAGCTCTTTATACGATAAACCATGACGCTCCGCGTTGTCCAAAACTACCGAATGACCATATCGGGCGATGCGTGGACAAACTTCGACCAGCTTTTGCCGCCTCTCCGTATTTTTTCTCCCGGCAAGAAACGCTCACGACTTTCGCCTCTGAGCAGATCACACAACGCTATGCCAAGTGCATCAGTAACATCATAAGGTTCAGGAACCGGACAAAGACCGAGCATTCTTGCAACCATAAACGCCACCTGTTCCTTGCTTGCCGCTCCCCTCCCCGTTATCGCCGATTTCACCTCCCGGGGCGCATACTCATGCAGAGTGAGATGCCTGCTCATTGCAAGTGCAATAACCGCACCACGCACCTGTCCGAGCTTCAGGGCCGACTGTACATTTCTGCTTAAAAATGCAGTCTCAAGAGCCATCCGTTCAGGCTGAAATTCAGCAATCACCTCTTCGAGTTCACGACATATTTCGCCGATTCGCTCTGGATGCGTACTGCGGGGATGAAGCCTGATCAGACCACACGCCAGCACAGAAACTTTTCCGGAATCAGAATGAACCACACCATAGCCAGTATTCAGGCTTCCGGGATCAATCCCGAGAACAACCATACTCTACTCGTTTAAGCTGTTCATAGCACTTTCACTGATCTCCATATTGCTGTAGACCGCCTGTACATCATCATTCCCTTCAAGCGCGTCTATCAGCTTGATCACTTTCCGGGCATCCTCCGCTTCAAGCTCAATATAATTCTCCGGTACCAGATCAATTTTTGCATTCTCATAAGCTATACCAGCCGCTTCAAGCGCTTTTTTAGCCGTTTCAAGATCCTTTATATCAGTGATGACATTAAAATAGTTCTCATCATCGCCGTTGAGATCTTCAAGACCGGCATCAAGGAGCAGCTCCATAAGAAGATCCTCACTGGCTGCCGACCTGGAAACTTCAAGCGATCCCTTCCGCTGAAACATCCACCCAACACTGCCGCTTTCACCAAGCGAACCATTATTTCGGCTCATAATATGACGGAGATCGGCAACGGTCCTGTTACGGTTGTCGGTCGCAGTCTCAATAATAAGGGCAATCCCCGCCGGGCCATACCCTTCATAGGTTATTTCATCCCAGATAACACCCTCAAGCTCCCCTGTGCCCTTCTTGACGGCACGCTGGATATTATCCATCGGCATTGAGTTGTCTCTTGCCGTATCAATAGCAAGCCTGAGACGAGGGTTACCGGATGGATCACCTCCACCCATTTTCGCAGCAATCGTGATCTCCTTGACCAGCTTGGTGAACAAACTGCCTCTTTTTTGATCAGTTACCGCCTTTTTTCTTTTGATGGTTGCCCATTTACTATGTCCTGACATAACAAAAACTGCTGTAATTATTATTTCTGAATCCCCCCGCCTATGATAATAGATTTATTTTCTTTAAATAAAATCAAATCCAACTGCTTTTGTGCAAGTTAATAACAAGAAAAAACAATGACAAACGTGATGATCGCCTATCAGGGAGAACCGGGTGCATACAGTGAAATCGCCGCGCTCAGGATAGGAGAGCCAGAACCCTTTGAATCCTTTGAAGAGGTTTTTGCGGCCGTTGAAAGCCGTAAGGTCATTTATGCAGTAATCCCGATCGAAAATTCGCTCGGCGGAAGTATTCATCAAAACTATGATTTACTGCTCCAGCATCCAGTCACTATTGTCGCCGAAACCTTTGTCAAGGTTGAACACTGTCTGCTCGGTATCCACGGGTCATCAATAGAAACTGCTATAAAAGTACTCTCGCACCCCCAGGCATTGGCCCAGTGCCGAAATTTTTTTGCTGCCCATAAAGTGCTCAAAGCCGAAGCCGCTTATGACACTGCCGGAAGCGCAAAAATAATCGCCGCCGAAAAGGATCCCACAAAACTTGCCATAGCATCAAAACGGGCTGGCAAGCTCTACGGTCTTGAAATCCTGCGAGAAAACCTTGCCGATGAAGAGTGGAACATTACCCGGTTTTTCTGTATCACTCATGCCAAAAATCCTGAGGCGCTGGATCTCCGCAAGCTGACAACAAAGCTGAATACCTCGCAGCACAAAACCTCCATTGCGTTTACGCTCCCCAATGAACAGGGATCGCTTTTCAAAGCACTGGCCACCTTTGCCATGCGTCACATCGACCTGACTAAAATAGAGTCGAGGCCCTTCAGGAAAAAAGCCTTCGAATACCTTTTTTATGTGGATTTTATCGGGCACCAGAAAGACCCGAATATTCTCAATGCTCTCAACCATCTCAGAGAATTTGCCACAATGGTCAATGTGCTCGGAAGTTACGGGGTAGTTGCAGAATGAACAACAGACAACTTGACATCTTTTCTCCTGTCAGCCAGGAGATCAACACAAAAGTAACTACGACAGTCAAAGGAAAACCCGCCCTCTTTTTGATCGACGGCATGGCCATGGTCTACCGGGCCTTTTTTGCCCTGCAGCGGGCTGGCATGACCAGTCAGGACGGAATGCCAACCGGCGCAATCTACGGCTTTGCGACTGCACTGCTTAAAATCTTTGAAACCTGGAAACCGCAATACCTCGCAGCAGTCTTTGACAGCAAGGAAAAAACATTCAGGCACGATCTTTACCCCTTATACAAAGCCAATCGGCCAGCGCCACCTGAAGATCTTATCATGCAGCTTGACGCCCTCTTCGAACTGCTTGATGCCTTCAATATCCCACTCATCAAAACTCCCGGATATGAAGCCGACGATCTTATCGGTACGACTGCCAGAAAATTTGAACAGACCTGCCAGGTTTACATTGTTACCCCGGACAAAGATCTCGCCCAACTCGTCCACGACGGAGTAAAAATCCTGAGGCCCGCTAAAAACCAGAATGAGCTTGAGCTGCTTGGAACAAAAGAGATTACTGAACAATTCGGAGTTCCTCCTGAACTCTTCACCCAGTTCCTGACGCTCTGCGGTGATGTATCCGACAATATTCCCGGAGCAAAAGGAATTGGCCCCAAAACAGCCTCTGCCCTGCTTGGCAAATACCACTCCCTGAAAAATATCTATACCCATCTCGACCATATCGCCCCAAAAACCCGGCTTAGTCTGGAAGAATTTCAGCCCCGGCTCAATCTGATAACACAATTGGTCACCATACGCACCGACCTGCAGATTGACTTTACCCTGAACGAGCTTGCCTGCGGATTGCCAAACCGCACGAAACTGGTGCCCCTGCTGCAGAAGCTCGGTCTTAAAACCATTGCGTCCAGAGTACCGGCTATTTTTGAGGCATTTTTGCAGAATCCTTCAGAAGATGCTCCATGTCATACATACCCGGATGCCACACCTGGGGAGGAACACTCCACGCTCCTCCAGCCGCAAGCCGGCACAGAGTATACCCTCGTCGATACAACAGAAAAACTGCAGATACTTGTCGAATCACTGCAAAAGGCATCGCGCATCTCCGTCGACACCGAAACAACCAGTCTTGATACGTTTGAAGCCGAACTGGCAGGTATCTCTATCTCCGTTGAAGCAGGAAAAGCCAGTTTTATCTCTTTTCGACACGACGCCGTTGAACTGAAGAGTGCACTTGAGATTCTCAGACCTCTGCTGGAAGAGGCATCACTGCCTAAAACCGGACAGAACCTCAAATACGATATTCTCGTCCTGAAAAAATACGGGATTAATCTTTCGCCAGTTGGATTCGACACCATGCTTGCCAGCTATGTGCTCAACCCCGAAGAAAGACACAATCTTGATGATCTTGCAGCCAACTATTTAGGCTATCGGACCACAACGTATGATGAACTTGTCGGGACAAGAAAAACAAAACTGCACATTTTTGAGGTTGATCCAAAAAAGCTTTCAGATTATGCCTGCCAGGATGCCGATCTTGCACTTCAGCTCGAAGAGACCTTCCGCAAAAAACTCGATGGGGAAAAGGAGCTGCTTTGGCTGTGTGAACATATAGAATTCCCGCTGGTCAGCGTTCTGGCTGCGATGGAGTACGCAGGAGTCTCTATCGACACCGAGCATCTGGCAAAGACCTCCGACACGGTCAATCAACAACTCAAGCTCTTGACAGAAAAGATTTATACTGCTGCAGGATCTTCCTTCAACATCGATTCCCCGAAGCAGCTTTCTCACATTCTCTTCAACGTGTTAAAGCTGCCGACAAAAAAAACCACAAAAACGGGCTTCTCCACCAATGTTGAGGTGCTTGAAGAGCTTGCACCGCTTCATCCGGTCGCCAGCACTCTCCTCGAATACAGGACGATGCAGAAACTCAAGAACACCTATATCGACGCATTGCCTAAAATGGTCAATCCGATAACCGGAAGGCTGCATACCTCTTTCAACCAGCAGATAACAGCAACAGGAAGGCTCTCCTCCTCCAATCCAAATCTGCAAAATATTCCCATACGCACCTCTCTCGGTAAAGAGATACGCCGGGCTTTCATACCATCATCACCCGACAACTGGCTTATTTCCGCCGATTACTCCCAGATCGAGCTGAGAATTGCTGCCGAAATCTCCAGAGACCCTCAGCTCATCGAAGCATTCCGCAACCGCGAAGACATCCACACCGCAACGGCAAAAGTGATATTCGGCACCGATGAAATCACCGGCGATATGCGGCGCAAGGCAAAAGAGGTAAATTTTGGGGTGCTTTACGGCATCATGCCTTTTGGTCTTTCAAAGAGGCTCAACATCTCCC
>CAJAAV010000158.1 GCA_903937835.1 uncultured Chlorobiaceae bacterium
ACAAGCCCACACCTTACATCGTTTGATGAGCTTAAAAAAGATAATTGAGTATTCCGGGGAAAGTGTACCACTGAGCATCGTGGACTATCTGTTCCATCTGCTGGAAAAAGCAAACCGGATGTAAGACCATGACCGACACAGGTGCAAAGATTCGATTCAAGCAGTGCGTTCGCGATTGGGCCACCAAACTTGACGTTCAGGTGGCATGGCTCGGCGTACGACCCATGCAGAACAAGTGGGCCTCCTGCTCCACGGAAGGCCATCTGAATTTCAACGCAGAATTAATGGAGATGGACGAAAAGGTCCGGGATTACGTGATCGTCCATGAACTGCTGCACTTCTCTGTGCCCAACCACGGCAAGCTCTGGCAGAGTCTTATGCACGTCCATTTGGGCGAGTATGAGGTTTGCGAAGCGGCGTTGAAGAAGAGTGAGCATAACAAGGCGACGCAGTTGACGCGATGACAAGCTCTGCTGAGATTTTTCGTTCGATAAAACCGTTGATGGACAGGGTCTATTGTATAACAAGCCTTGTGTCAATGCCACGACAGCATCAGGCGAAATAGTGGTTTGACGCTCAGATCGACGAGTTCAAAGGTGCCTGGCGTGCTTTGGGCAGGCTTGCCCCTGATCGTCTTTCAGCCTTACGTAGGGTTGCCACTATCGAGAGCATCGGATCATCAACCCGAATAGAGGGCTGCAAACTATCCGATCGGGAGGTGGAGCGCCTGCTTTCCAATCTGGCAATCCGCTCTTTCGAAACGCGTGATGAGCAGGAAGTTGCCGGTTATGCAGAGCTGATGGATTTGGTGTTCGACTCATGGTCGAGCATCCCGTTCAACGAAAACCACATCAAGCAGTTACATCAAATTTTGCTGCACCACAGTGAGAAGGATGCCCGGCATAGGGGACAGTACAAAACCAGCTCGAACAGCGTCGCCGCCTTTGATGAAAATGGCAAGCAACTCGGTATCGTGTTCGAGACAGCGACCCACTTCGACACCGCTCGTCTCATGGCCGAACTGGTGACTTGGGTGAAGGATGAACGTGAGCAGGCGCAACTGCACCCGCTGCTGATCATCGCCCTCTTCGTGGTGGCCTTTCTGGCGATCCATCCGTTCCAGGATGGCAACGGTTGGCTCAGTCGTGTGCTGACCACCTTACTGTTACTTCAGGCGGGGTATACCTACGTGCCATACAGTTCATTGGAAAGTGTCATCGAACACAACAAGGAAGCCTACTATCTGGCACTGCGCCATACTCAGTGTACGATCCGTACCGATGCGCCGAACTGGCAGCCGTGGTTGATGTTTTTCCTGCGTTCACTATCCGATCAGGTACACCGTCTGGAGAAAATGGTAGCTCGTGAGAAGATCGTTTTAGCCTCCTTGCCGGAACTCTCACTGCAAATCGTCGAGTTTTCCCGTGAACATGGGCGCATAACCATAGGAGAAGCTATCACGTTGACTGGCGGCAGCCGCAACACCTTAAAGGGACACTTCCGAAACCTGGTCAAACGCGGTCATCTTATCCTGCACGGCAGTGGGCGTGGAGTATGGTACGAGCTGGGGTAGCTCCAAATGCAGAAATACAACAGTTCCCGGACAAGAATACTACTCCAACAGCCGTTTCGGACTTTTTGGTAAAAGCGCTTTTCAGATGCCCGTATATCCCTGATACGTTCAAGCAATTCATCAAAATAATCGGGGCGACCATCTGGATTTTTCAAACGTTCGTCATCCATCGCAAACCCTTTTACCAGATATTCCTTCAGGTTACGATTCGCCCAGATACGAAACTCAGTTCCTCTTTTGCTGCGCACCCGAAAACCAATGGCCAAAATCATCTCCAAAGAGTAAAAGGTAACGTTGTATTCTTTGCCATCAGGGGCAGTTGTTAAATATTCCTTAATAACTGAATCTCGATCTAACTCATTTTCTTTTAATATATTAGATATGTGTATACTGATATTTGGCACCGAGGTGTCAAAAAATTTAGCCAACTGATTTTGGTTCATTCACACCATGCCCTCTTTGGCATAAAGCGACACAGATGCCTTACCATCAGCAGTATTGTATATAATGACGTTTTGTTTGTCGCTGCTCATGCTGGACTCTTCAATATTGGTTTAAAATCTCAGGGACACATAAAGGAAGAAGCGGTTGCGTTGTTGGTGTGATACACACTCCGACCTGCTGGATTACCGATGATGCAGGTTGGCTCTGTCGTCTATGCGGATATATTTTCACTGTTAAGCACGCATTTCAAAATGGCTCATCATAAAATGGTTACAAACCAAACCACAACAACCTTGTCACTCTATGGGCTCGATATAAGAATCCATGAAGGTCGTCATGAAATCCCCAGCCAATACCACCCGATTTCGTGCCCACCTTTGCGCCTGCATCCAGAAACTTTTCGTAAAAACAATCAGCAGTGCTGTTTCAGCGCCCCTTTTCGAAAGATAGAAAGCAAACAGCTTATTCATTGTAAACTCACAGAGAAACCATCCCATCGAGTTGACGAATGGGACACCGAAATATGCCCCTCCATGATGCCATATTAAGTGCCCGCAACTCGTTGAGATATGCGGCTCAATGACCATGATACATGAAGCAACCAGCCTCTTATAGCCAGATTGTTATTGTCATGTTGACTTCGCGTTTCCCGCATCATCAAGAGATCATCGTGTTGCGCACCCCATCAATAAATCGTTTTGCCCACGGTGAAGCACTAACGACAAGAAAAGGATCAATGATGGCTAATATTTTGAACGAATGCTGACCTTTACCATACTCACCCTTACTCTTGCAGCTTTTGGTCGCATTTTTAAGAGAACGGTACAGGATCGCTTTTTCGACAGACTCAATGGCATGCCCAACAGAAGGCAACGCATTGGAATGAAAACCCTGCGCAAAAAATGTGGCCAGCGCTTTCCTGTCGCAGAGAAGCCATGCCTCCATACACTGCACCATCAAATGGCAATTACTATCATTGGCTTGTGCCGGTTGTTCCCAGCAATCGCCAGAGCGGCTGCGAAGATGTTGCCACGGCTTCCACTCTTCCGGTGCCCCTGTCATACAATCATCACGTACCGGAGCTTCGCTATCGACCAGCAAAAGCGCCAGGGTTCCCTGTGAAAGCGCCGTGCAAAACGAATCATACGCCTCCTGACGGCTTCCGCAGGCAACGATTCGCGGCATATTTTCAACAAGGCCAGTCTTTTTGAGAAATTCTGAAAATCCTCGACGACACTCCGTCCTCAAATCATGGTGATTGCCTCCACCTTCCACAAAAAGTTTTACTACCATCGCGTTCCTCCTATATCACCCCGCTGCCACAGTTCACCCAAACGATAGTGTTCAAGCCACGGCTTCAACTCTTCACGACTTAACCGGTGAAGCATTGTACCATCACGACCCTTCTCACACACCAAAACCGATTCCGGCTGATCACTCATGGCATCTACCAGAACATCAGAATGTGTAGTAACAATAAGCTGACAACGCTCTGAGGCTTCCTTCATCAAATCGGCCAAAGTCGGCAACACATCAGGATGCAATCCCAGCTCCGGCTCTTCAATACAGATCAATGGCGGCGGTGATGGATGACAGAGAATGGCAAGAAGCGAGAGGTAACGAAGTGTTCCATCAGAAAGACGGGTTGCTGGCACACTAAAACGCCCTTCCTGAAAAAAAACCTGAACAGTCCCGCCCTCTATATGAACATCGTAATCATCAATGCCATCGTACAAGGCACGCAAGGCTTCAAGCAAGCGCTGTTTGACGGCAGGATCACGACGAAGACGATGCAGCACCAATCCAAGATTACTCCCATCTGGCTCAAGCATATCATTGGGAAGATCAGCCTTTTGCGGCAATCGTGAAATGGTATAGCGACCAAAGCTCCATTCCCGGTAAAGCTTCATGCTACCAAATTGCTTCGCCAAAAATGTGATTTCAGGATACTGATCGGGATCTCGTCGTTGAGAAAGAATAGATTTCTCCATATCAACATCTTCCTGCTGCAAAAAACGTTTCTCGCCTTTAACATTGAGCGTTGGTCGTCCAGCATTGAAGTGATAATAATATGTTACAGGCACACGGTCATCTATTGGATGATCATCCTCAATTATTTCATCAACAATCTCAAAACGCTGGTTTACAGCAGTGAAAGAAAGCACGTAGCGTATTTTTTTATGCAAATGCGAATGATTAACAACCACCTCCAGTGACGCTGTCGGGGTTCCTTTCACTCCTTTCCATAACCAGTCATACACCCCACCACCTTCCCTGATTGGCTTCAGAAGCTGCTCGGGAGCGCTGCGCAGTAATTCTATTGATTCCAGCAAATTTGACTTGCCAGATCCATTCGGGCCAATAACAATATTGAGAGCATTCAGGCTTATCGGTTCCACAAGTCCACCAAAACTCAGAAAATTATTCAACGTGATTGAATGTAAAAGCATACTGTTTCCTGTTATGAGCTTGATGGTAATGTTTTATGCATCCGACCACTGTGAATTCAATTGCTGAAATAGGCACACCAAGCCTCCTGTAGATGTTCCACTACGATGAATGACCTTAAAACAACAACCGCTTTTTGCAGTATAACAAACAATCACAGCCCATCAAACACTTGGTATTTTATCCCCCGCCGTCTCTATCATCGGCGCAAGCAGCTCAACCGCCAGAGAGGAGAACTCGTCATCAAATGGCTCCGTGGCACCAAAGCAGCGCTGAATGGCCGGATCGGAGCCTTCGCCGGGACTGTTGTTGAAGCTGTCATCACGCCACTCTTTTTGGGCAGCTTCGAGAGTTCCCTTTGTGGCATAAGCGAGTGAGGAGCGCGGGAAAAAGCGGAGGGGCTGTGAAAAAGCCCTGCCAGTAGTGGTTGAGCAGATTCTCCAGAAGAGATGCGCTTCAGGTTACGATTTGCTCAGATACGGAACTGAGTTTCTCTGTTGCTGAGTGCTCGAAAACCAATGGCCAGAATCATTTCCAAAGAGTAAATGGTAACGTTGTATTCTTTACCATCAAAGGCAGTTCTTCAATAATCCTGAATAACTGAATTTCTATCCAACTCATTCTGATTTAATATATTAAATATATTTATACTACTCTCAACACATTGCAGGCGTAATGGAAACGTTCATGATGACAGGTTTTATACGCAGAAGATTTCATCAAAAGGCTCTGTGGCATCAAAGCAAGGAAGACTGGCCGTGTCGAATCGGTGATCGAAAAGAGGATAAACACAAAACCGACTAAGCTCAGTTCAATGAAGAGTGAAGAATAAGAAAGTTCCCATGAAAGGAAGAGCCCGGAAACTTGTGGACTGGTATGGCAAGGAACAATACGACGAGATTAAGTTGCCAGAGTTTCAACGCTTTCGAAAGGCAATAATTACAAATTCTTTAAGTCGCCAAAGAGAGCGAAAAATAGCTATATTTCCCTCATATATCGACTCTCTTTGCGATTTGTACGCATTAAGATAAACAAGAACTCTTGATGAAGATCGAAGGATTATTGACAGATGAAGCGATTCTGGCAGAGCTGGGCGGACGATTGGCGCAGCGTCGGCTGGAACTTCAGCTTACTCAGGAGATACTTGCGGAGCAGGCGGGTGTATCGAAGCGGACGGTGGAGCGTATTGAGGCCGGAGATACGACGCAAATATCAACCATGATCCGGATACTGCGGGTATTGGGGTTCCAGGATCGGCTGGATACTCTGGTGCCCGAGGCTGGACCGCGTCCGATGGATCTGCTCAAGCTGAAAGGCAAGGTGCGAAAGCGAGCCAGTGGCAAGAGAAAACCAACGAATGAAATTCCATGGAAGTGGGGTGACGAAGCATGAGCACAACAGCAATGGTAAATCTGTGGGGACGCACGATCGGGGCGGTGTCGCTGGATGACAATAGTGCGACCACGACCTTTGAATATGATTCGGTGTTCACCAGCAGCGGTATCGAGGTAGCCCCGCTGATGATGCCGCTCTCCGGCCGTCTCTACTCCTTTCCATCGCTTCGGACGGAAACCTTTCATGGTCTTCCGGGGCTTTTGGCGGATTCATTGCCGGATCGGTTTGGTAATGCGTTGATTGATGCATGGCTGGCCCGTTCTGGACGTATGCCGGAATCGTTCAATGCGGTGGAGCGCCTCTGTTATACGGGTTCGCGTGGTATGGGTGCGCTGGAGTATGAGCCAGCAACCCGGTTGGATTCAGCGGGATCTTCCCGGATTGAAGTTGACAAGCTGGTTGCGTTGGCTTCGGAAGTTTTAAGCCATCAGAGCAACCTGCAGGGCTGGTTCCACGAGGCGGGAAAGAATACAGCACTACGGGATATTTTGCAGGTCGGCACTTCTGCTGGCGGTGCGCGGGCAAAGGCGGTGATCGCCTGGAATCCAATAACGAACGAAGTTCGCTCGGGGCAGGTGAAGGCAAGCAATGGATTTGAATACTGGCTGATGAAGTTCGACGGAGTCAGCGGCAACAAGGATAAGGAACTGGATGACCCAAAGGGGTACGGCGCGATCGAACAAGCTTATTACAGGATGGCGGTCGATGCGGGAATTGCCATGAGTCCGTGCCGCCTGTTTGAGGAGAACGGGCGGCGCCATTTTATGACAAAGCGGTTCGACCGGTTGGAAGGTGGAGGCAAGCTGCACATGCAGTCGCTTTGCGGCATGGCGCATTATGATTTCAATCAGGCTGGAGCATACGGCTACGAACAGGCGTTGCAGGTAATCCGCCGACTTGGGTTGCCGATGGCGGCCATCGAGGAGCAGTTCCGCCGGATGGTCTTCAATATCGTGGCCCGTAATCAGGATGACCACGTCAAGAACATTGCCTTTTTGATGGACAGGTCGGGTAATTGGTCACTCTCTCCCGCGTTCGACATGACCTATAGTTATCAACCAGGCGGAAAATGGACATCCAGTCATCAAATGACGATGAATGGCAAACGAGGTGATTTTACTCTGGAGGATTTCAAAGCGTGTGCAAAGAGCGCCTCCATGAAGCGCGGGCGTGCGGAAACGATTATTGATGAAGTGAGGAGCGTTGTCGCGCAATGGCGCAACTATGCTGACGAGTCGCGTGTCAATTCTGAGCAACGGGACAAAATAGAGAGAGCCCTGAAACTGGAGCCTCTTCCATGAAACCCTCCGAACACAAAACCGTTCAGGCCCGCATTCTTGCCTATGCGCAAGAGATTGGGTGGTCGTTTGTTTCAAGAGAGGAGGCGGAGAAGCGACGCGGTTTTGATCCGGAGGTACCGGTTGCCGAACGATCCAGAAATCGTTCGCTCTTCTTCGATGACCTGCTCTATGCCAGGGTGCGTGAATTCAACCCGCGCTACACCGAAGCCGAGGGCGCGTTGCTCGGGCAGTTCCGCCATCTCCATACCGACATCTACGGCAACCGGGAATTCGTGGAGCACCTGCGCAACCGGGGCAAATTCTTTGACCACGAGGAGAGGCGCGAGCGCGACCTGATCCTGATTGATTACGACTACCCGGCGCTGAACGTCTACGAAGTAACCGAGGAGTGGGCTTTTCACAACGGTCATTACGGTACGAGGGAGGATGTCGTTTTTCTCATCAACGGCATCCCGGTGCTGGTGATTGAGTGCAAGAATGCCAACAAGAATGAGGCAATTGCTCTCGGGGTTGACCAGATCCGCCGTTACCACCGCGAGACACCGGAGCTGTTCGTGTCGCAGCAGCTCTTCACCGCCACCGATGCCATCGGCTTCTCCTACGGGGTGAGCTGGAACACGGTGCGGCGGAACATTTTCAAATGGAAGGATGAGGAAGTCGGGAAGCTGGAGGCCAAAGTGAAGAGCTTCTGCGCCATCCCGCAGGTGCAGGCCTTCCTGAAGGAGCACATTATCTTTGCCGAGAAGGACGAGGAGCTGAACAAATACATCCTGCGTCAGCATCAGACCGGCGCGGTGGAGGCGACCCCGTCACCCGCGCTCTCGATCCCGCACGTACCCGGGGGCTTGTGTGGCACACTCAGGGCAGCGGCAAGACCTTCACCATGATCAAGGCGGCTGAACAGCTTTTTCGGGCGCCCGAGGCGGTCAAGCCGACCATCCTCCTGATGATCGACCGCAACGAGCTGGAAGACCAGATGCTCAAGAACCATGACCGACACCAGTTCAAAGATTCGATTCAAGCAGCGCGTTCGCGATTGGGCCGACAAACTTGACGTTCAGATTGTGTGGCTCGGCGTTCGACCCATGCAGAACAAGTGGGCCTCCTGCTCCACAGAGGGCCATCTGAATTTCAACGCTGAATTGATGGAGATGGACGAAAAGGTCAGGGATTACGTGATCGTCCATGAACTGCTGCACTTCTCCGTACCCAACCACGGCAAGCTCTGGAAAAGCCTGATGCGCGCCCATCTTGGCGAGTATGAGGTTTGCGAAGCGGCGTTGAAGAAGAGTGAGCATAATAAGGCGGCGCAGCTGACGCGATGACAAGCTCTGCTGAGTTTTATTAATACAGCAGCAACAGGTTACAAAGCGGCATAAGATATCAGCCCGCAATCCTGAGTGAAGAATAGTGTAGTGAGGGATATAACTTATATTTTAAAAAAGAGTTATAGGCTCTTTGGTCGACTGTCTCGGACTCAGAATGATAATATAAGCCAATCAAAAAATATGCGTCTTCCGTGTTACGCTCGAGACTTAACCCGATCACTGCTCCTGGTCCACCTGGCCAGTTTCAGTAGATACCAGGGAATGGCCACGATTTCCCGGAGATGGTAATACACCCACCGCCGCCTCGCGGTTTCCCCCCGGTCGCTTGGCGGGCTTTTCCCCTCGACCTCCACACCCAGATGCCGAAAAGCGAGGATGGCCCGGAACAGGTGGTAGCTGTCGGTCACGACGATCGCCCGCCGCAAGCATTGTCCGTTCATAATCCGCGCACAGGCGATCGCGCTCTCAAACGTCGTCGTCGAGTGCTCGTCGATCAGTATTCGATCACCCGGCACCCCCTCTGTGATCGCCAACTCACGCATCACCCTGGCCTCTGAAAAACCGCTCTTGCCGATACCGCCTGAAAAAAGAAGCATGGGAGCGCTCCCTGCCCTAAACAATTCGATACCGTATTGGGTCCTGCGTTCCAGAGTAGGTGTTGGCTTGCCGGATGGCAGCACCCCGGCGCCAAGCACGACGATAACATCTGCCGACGGCACCATATTCAGCGCAACAGGGTTTCTTGGTATTTCAAAAAATGGATGTTGGCCTGCTCGATCGGATTCAGTATACCGGTAGGAAAATTACCGGGTTCGTATTTCGGCGCATACCAGCTCTGGCGGCTGAAATATTCCTGCAAATCGACACGCGTAAATTTCATGCCATGCCTCGCGTAGATCTCGTTCCGCATGATCTCGAGTTCGGCCACACTCTTGCCGGATATATCGCTTGCCGTTACCTTTCGGGTCATAAAATAGGGGACTACTTGTCCGAAACCGACTGGAGCGGCTGCGGATGAGGGTACTGCAGCCGGTCCGCCAAGAGGAGAACTTTCTGAAGCAGGGCCCTTGTCGCCCGGATCCTGCTCTTTTTCCTTTCCGCTAAGGTTGAAGAAAATGCCGATCAGCAGGAGCAGGATGCCGACCATGCCAGCGAACTTCTGCTTTCCGGGTTCAACCATAATCTTCCCGCTAATGCCCCCGGTGATAGAAAGCAATAGAAAGAGAATACCGCTAATGATCAGGATGACTGGCAGAGGCGTTGATTGAATCAGCTTCAGATAACTGTCCATCACATCAATAGTTTTTGGTTGAGCGATAATGAGCGATAAGCGTCATCGAACTGCCAACGCCATGAACCGAGACCTGACCAACTTCTGTAAAATCCTGTTCATAGAATGAATATATGGAAAAATTACCTGACGAGCACAAGACGCGTCGTCGTTCAGGGGCGAGAGGGAGGCAAGAGGTACAGTCTGGATTAAAGAAAGGGAAGACTACAGAAGATTACAATGGGTACTGAAATACTCCCCTAAATTAGGATAGCCTGCCAAGATGGCTTGAAATGTTGGGAATTATTGAAGCGGCACGTATCTCGACTGCGTCTGACAGGCAAGTACTTGTAGCAAGGATGGCACAAGCAGCGTATGTATTGACGATTTCTGTCATCTGTTGCAGTATAACAAACAATAGCAGATCATTAAACACTTTGCACCGGTAGTCGCCATCAACAGTTATCAAGCAGGCGAAAATGGATAAATGAGTGTACGTAAAAGTGTTTCTCCAACCGGTTCATTGTTCAATACTGGGACGAGTGCATATCGATGAGCATATCGATGAGCCACATCGTCAATCTCCTTTAACTCGTTCTTTGCACGTTCCATCAACAGTGAAGATTGCGACACTGCAGCAGCCACACTGTTGTTGATAATCCAGCCCCAGGGTTCGATGCTGGCGCGTCGCAAATCTTCCTGCAAATTGACCGCTTCAAGGACAGGTGTTGTTTCGGCCAAAGTGACAATCAACACCTTTGTCTGTTTCTGGTCTTGTAACTGCATCATGGGGGTGACATCGTGCAAACCGGTGCTTCCTGCTTGACGGCTGACTTCCCGGTGATATGCCCCGGTGGCATCGAGCAGCAACAGTGTATGTCCGGTTGGCGCAGTATCTATAACAACAAATTTTTTATCAGCCTCACGGATGATACGCGAGAATGCCTGAAAGACAGCGATCTCTTCTGTGCATGGCGAACGGAGGTCTTCTTCAAGCAGGGCTAAACCTTCGGCATCAAGCTGAGCGCCTTTGGTCTCCAGCACCTGCTCCCGGTATCGTTCGGTTTCAACTTCAGGGTCAATCCGGCTCACCACAAGGTTTTCAACGGTACCAGTCAGCGTTTTGGTGAGATGGGCCGCAGGGTCGGTTGTCGTCAGGTGTGTTGGGAGGCCTCGATGTGCCAGTTCAACGGCAACGGCAGCAGCCAGGGTGGTTTTACCAACCCCGCCTTTACCCATAAACATGATGAGCCCGTGACTGTCGGCAGCAATTTCGTCAACCAGTGCCGAGAGTTTTGGAGCATTGATCGTGACAGACGTATTCCGTTCGACGATGAGCTGCTGAACGTTTGCCGTGAGCAATTGGCGCAAGGCCTCAAGGCCTACAAGATTGAAAGGCTTGAGCTGTAGATGATCGCAAGGCAATGTTTTAAGAAGAGCAGGCATTGCTGAGAGAGCTGCTTGCTCACGGGAAAAAATCGCCTCGGCAAGAGCGTCCTCTTGGGTTTCGCTTTGGGGGAACAGCCCGTTTATGACAAGAAAGTGTTGTGATATCCCGATGGCTGCGAGTTCTTGATACGTGCGTGCGACCTCCTGTAACGTTGCATTTTGTGCTCGGGAGACCAAAATAAGGCGAGTACGCGAAGGATCGGCCAGGGCATCAACAGCAGTCTTATACTGTGCACGTTGTTTTGCAAGTCCGGCCAACGGTCCAAGGCACGATGCATCTCCTTTTCCCTTTTCAATAAAGCTGCTCCATGCACCGGGAAGCTGCAGCAGCCTGATGGTATGACCGGTTGGCGCCGTATCGAAGATGATATGGTCGTAGTCGGCATGCAATGCTGTGTCCGTCAGGAGCGAGGTGAACTCATCAAAAGCGGCGATTTCAGTGGTACAGGCTCCGGAAAGTTGTTCCTCAATGCTGTTGACCACGGTTTCAGGGAGTAAGCCCCTTACTGGCCCCACGATGCGTTCGCGGTAAACCTGAGCGGCTGCCTGGGGATCAATTTCCAGGGCAAAAAGGCGTTCCACTGCAGTGAGAGCAGTGATCTGATTACCTATAGTGACACCAAAAACCTGACCAACGTTGGATGCCGGATCGGTGCTGACGAGTAACACCCGTCGGCCCTCATCCGCCAGTTGAATGGCCGTTGCGCAAGCTATGGACGTTTTGCCGACGCCCCCTTTTCCGGTGAAGAAAAGGAAGCGAGGTGGTTGTTCAAGAAATAACATAGTATTGGGTTATGGTATGCTTGTGTTCAGCAGCATGTACTGCCTGAGCAACAACTCTTTGCAGGTTTAGCTGTAGTGTCAGGCAGCGTGATGTCGAGCCAGTGTGCCAGCTCAGCACGGCTTGGGTATTGTCCTGCCAACACGATGTCGCCATCAAGGAGAAGAAGCGGAAGTCCATCCTGGCCTGCAAACTCAAGGTATGCTTTAACAATCTGATTTTCTGCAAAGGCCATTGGCTGCTGTGCCAGATTAAATCGTTCAATCAGAAATCCCTGTTGTCTTGCCCACTCTACATCTGCTGCAAAACTGATCAATGCCTGATCTGCATCGACACCACATACCCCTGTACTGCAACAAAGGGCCGGATCAAATACCTCTATTTTTTTCATGTTCAACGTTGATTAACTGTTAACTGAATTAGACGATGACACTTTGTTAAGCCATGAGGTTATTTTATCCCGAAGTTCATCGCGAACCTCACGAAAAACCGCAAGTTGTTCTTCCGTTGTTCCGGATATCGCCGCCGGATCATGGACTGGCCAATAATAACGGTTCTCATTTGGGAGCCCAGGCCAGACCCTTGGACAGGTGGCCTGTGCCTTGTTGCACACAACAATCAGGTAATGAATCCATGATTTTCCGAGATAGACATTTAGAGCTTTCGGTTGTTGAGAGCTGATGTCGATACCAATTTCCTCCATAACTTGTATCGCTAATGGATGAACTTCATTGCCCGGATCCATTCCTGCACTCAATGCTTCGAAGCCCTCACCAGCAAGATGACGAAGCAATCCTTCAGCCATCTGGCTCCGACAAGAGTTACCTGTACAGAGAAAAAGTACATTTTGTTTTTTTTGCATCATCAATTGGATTAATGGGTTGCTATCAGGCTTCGATTTTTTCCCCAAAATAGTTGCCCTTGAACCAGAGTGAGACATTGACCAGGGCTATCAGAGCTGGAACCTCGACCAGCGGGCCTATCACTGCGGCAAAAGCTTCTCCGGAGTTGATGCCGAAAACCGCAATGGCTACGGCAATGGCAAGTTCAAAGTTGTTGCTCGCTGCGGTGAAGGAGAGCGTTGCCGTTTTGGAGTAGTCTGCGCCAACCTTGCGCCCCATGTAGAAGGAAAGAAAAAACATGATCACGAAGTAAAGCAGCAGCGGTATTGCAATACGCACCACATCAAGAGGTATTTTCACAATATAGCCACCCTTCAGAGAAAACATGACGACAATGGTGAAAAGCAGTGCCACAAGCGTGAGCGGGCTGATGCGCGGAATGAACTCTCTCTCATACCACTCCTTGCCTTTCAGACGAAGCATGAAAAAACGGGTCAGGAAGCCTGCAATAAAGGGAATACCGAGATAGATAAAGACTGACGTGGCAATGTCGGCTATGGAGATGTCGACAGCAAATGAGGCAAGACCGAGCCACTTTGGCAGTACCGTCAGAAAGATCCAGGCATAAAGCGGGAAAAAGAGTACCTGAAAAACAGAGTTGAAGGCAACAAGCCCGGCGGCATACTCCGTATCACCTTTGGCAAGTTCGTTCCAGACAATGACCATGGCAATGCAGCGGGCAAGACCAATCATGATGAGGCCTGCCATGTAGTGCGGCATATCGGAAAGAAGAAGCACGGCAAGGACAAACATCAGAATCGGTCCGATCACCCAGTTCTGCACCAGTGACAGAGCCAGTATTTTCGTGTTGCGAAACACATCACCCAGCTCCTCATACTTTACCTTTGCCAGCGGTGGATACATCATCACGATGAGCCCTGCGGCTATCAGAATGTTCGTGGTGCCAGACTGAAACATATTCCAGAACCCGGAGATACCAGGGAATAGCCAGCCCGACAGCACTCCTGCCGCCATGGCAAGAAAAATCCAGAGCGTCAGGTAGCGATCAAGAAAAGACAATTGTTTTGTTGCCAGACTCATAGCGTTACTTACCGGTTAAATTCTCGTTATAAAACTGACGGAAGCGCTGGTTGATCTCGTTGCGAACCCGCCGGAACACGGCAAGCACCTCCTCCTGTGTCCCTTGGGCTTCAGCCGGATCATCAAACCCGATATGCAGCCGGTGCTCCACCTTGCCGGTAAAGAACGGACAGGACTCCTTTGCAGCATCGCAAACTGTTATGACATAGTCAAACGGCCTCTGGAGAAATTCATCAACACTTTTGGGTTTGTGCAAACTGAGGTCGATCCACTCTTCATGCATTACCTTCACGGCAAGCGGATGAACGGACTGCGCCGGTTTCGTGCCAGCAGAAAACACTTCAAGCGAGCTGTCAAAGGAACGGAGAAAGCCTTCAGCCATCTGACTGCGGCATGAGTTTCCGGTACAGAGAATAAGGACTGATTTGTTCATGGTAATCTTGGAATGGATTAGGGATTTATTTTATTTCAGTTCTGATTGCGTGTCAATGGACTGCGGGCAAATTGATTGTGCACTGAAATCGCCGCACTGTCCCGGATTACCGTCACAGCACTCCTCCGTGAGATAGGCAATCAGATCCATCATTAACGGGAGGTTGGCCCGGTAGCGCTGATAGCGGCCTTCCTGATCAACGGTAAGGAGGCCTGTATGAGCCAGTGTTTTCAGATGAAACGAAAGATTTGTTGGCGGTACATCGAGTGCCGAACCAATCTCGCCTGCGACCATACCTTCGGTGCCTTTCTTGACGAGTAATCGATACACATCCAGCCTCACAGGGGATGAGAGCGATTCAAAAACAGTTGTTGCTGTTAATTTTTTCATATTCAACGTTACAATATTTATTGGAATATTGAAACAATTTTTCATCAACAGACTGTTACGTTTCTGTTAACTCTCAGTTGGGAAGGATGATGGTAGGGGAAAGTTATCGGGATTAGCTCATTGGTGCCAGAGTTTTTTGGAAAAACCCAATGCGAACAAGTTTTCGACGCGACTGGCAACGATATATCCCACGAGTTCCATCTGTCGCTTGCATACAAAATGAAAAAAGTAGATGGAACGGTTATCAAATGTGGCCTTCAAGATGACCTTAAAAGGGCACTCAATGAGTATTTAGGTTGGTTTCCGGGAAATGGAGAGTCTCTAATCAGTGGGGAAGCATTCCAGCCACCTCTTTTTTTGAAGTTTTGAGGGCAAACAGTGATTTTACAAGCAAATCAATTGATACTGCCGGATCGCCAGCTTCCATTTTTGCAACGCGGGACTGGCTTGAATGGATCATTCTTGCAAGATCTTTCTGAGTCAACCGCAACGACTGACGGCGTTCTTTAAGGTTCTGGCTCAAGGAGAGTTTTAATTCTATGAATTCTGTCTCTGCCTGGCTGAGTTCCAGGAATTCATCAACGCTTCCGATCTTCCACCCGGAAGCCTCAAGCTTCATTTGTTTTTCCTTGTTCATGACGAATGTTGATTAGAGGTAAAGTGAATCGTATAAGCGAACACGCTTGTGACAACTCTCTACGACGTTTTTTGGTGTCCGTTGAGTTTTTTTCTTGAATACCTCAAGGATCAGGATTGCATCATTATCTATCCTGTATAAAATTCGCCAGATAGAATTATCGTCAGTGATTCGCAACTCATGACATCTTGCTCCAACAGATGGCATCGGTCTTGACCAAGGCAGAGAAAGCAGATCTCCTTTTTGAAGCCTGCGCAACAGATATCCAGTCTCAATCCTCGCATGTTGGGACATTGGAGGTGTTTTGATTTCGCCGTGCAGCCATACAAGTGGCTTTTCATCAATCTTAAGCATGGTTGAATATATGTCGAAATTGACATTTTTTCAAACAAAAACAAAGAAGATGCGTTGGATATAATCATGAGGTAAAGTTCTTGGATGTTGGTCATTTGGTCATATCGGTTCCACAGAATTTACTCCCCTCCCGACCAAACTCGGGGCCTCGACCTCGCTGGCGACTTTCTTGATGCACAGAGCCAGCTATTATGATCACAATAACCTGTAATTTTTTTAGCTAATCCGTTCTTATTGTCCTGTTTCAGCAATATCTTGCGTATGGGTGAAAATGCAAAAGGGAGTCGCAGGCTTGACCTGCTGGTGGATGGACTGTGTATGCCTGTTCGGGCAGACGTTTTCAGTAGCAGTTACACTTTTGGCGATATTGTGGGCGACTTCAAGGAGCTGATGCGGATTGAAAAGGTCATACCTTCAACAAGAGTGGATAAGGTTTTAAGTGATATTGTGTCGTTTTAGGCTGATCTGTATAAACCGGGGCAATAAATATAAGTTGTTATTATATATTGTTTTATAGCAATGATTTAGATTTTTTTTGTAATAATTTGGAAGTCGTCATATACAGAAAGAAACAGTCTGCTTTTTCAGAATTAGGCGGATCAGTCTAAACAGTGTTAGGCGTCAGCTTCGACATGACCATCGCATCATAAAAAAATCTGACTTTTTAATTCTGGAAATAGTGCTGAATGAAATCGCAAGTATTTGATCGAAGTGAGCATGTTTATCGAAACGATGCCTTTGTGGTCAAAGATGCGGTCAGGTTCTTTAATGGCACGCCTGTTCACACGCTTCCTCCGCCGGAATCTTTTCTTGGAACAGGGGTATACGCTCTCTATTATACCGGTAGTAATCCTCTCTACAAACGATACGCCGAGCTAAACCGCCTTTCATACGGCTATCCTGTCTACGTGGGCAAAGCCGTTCCAAAAGGATGGAGGCAAGCTCGCTCATCTGACAGCGTTCTTCATCAGTCTCGCGAACTCATCGGTCGCCTGCGAGAGCACGGAAGAAGCATTACCCTTGGTGCCGACCTGTTGCTTGAGGATTTCAGATGCCGCTTCGTCATTTTTGAAGCGGAAGGCTCAGACATGATCAGCACCATTGAAGCCGCCCTCATCAAACTCAATAAACCGCTATGGAATACTGCAGTTGATGGATTTGGAAATCACGACCCCGGAAGAGGTCGATATGAACAAGCAAAATCAGATTGGGATGTCATCCATGAAGGCAGGGCCTGGGCGAATAAGTGCAATGGAAAACATGCCGAAAAAAACACCATAATTTTTAATATTCGCCTTCACCTCAAGAAGTTGGGGCCGTCGCCAAAGCGGATTTCGCCGGTCACCACGTTCTTGGCGTAGTGGCGTCCCGCGGCGGGCGACTCGTACAGGTCCTCGGCCTCGTG
>CAJAAV010000159.1 GCA_903937835.1 uncultured Chlorobiaceae bacterium
TCCGCAGAAAACCCTGTACCATGTTATCAAACGGGGTAAAAACCACCAATAAGCAATCGGTCGCTCTTTTCAGCTCATTGTTAAGTTATTCCAGAGTTTCTAACATACAGAAAAGAAGGGACTTCCTGAATTGTTATCAAGAAAAGAGTACCCTGCCGAAACAGAAATGCGGACAACGATATGATCTGAAAGGACTCTTGTTCCCCCGACGACACCTGAGCGGTCACCGCCAGCCTCTCTCACCACAGGTGCCGATTCACCGGTAATAGCTGATTCATCAACCATTGCAGTTCCTTCGATCACCTCGCCATCTCCAGGAATGGTTTCGCCTGTTAAAACAATCACTTGATCACCTTCACGAAGTTCTTCAGAACTTACAGTCTCCTCCTTGCTGTCGTTTATCCTTCGGGCAACAGTATTCTGTCGCGTTCGTTTGAGGCTGTCCGTCTGCGCCTTGCCCCGAGCTTCAGCAAGAGCTTCAGCAAAGTTTGAAAACATCACCGTAAGCCAAAGAATAACCATGACAGCAAGCGTATAGAGCTGATGCGGAGCTCCGGAAAATGCATTTAAAATGGCGATAAGCGTTGTCAGCACTGCTCCTGCTTCGGTAACAAACATAACAGGATTTTTTACCATGGCCCTGGGGTTAAGCATTACTAATGCACGACTCAAGGCGCCAAGAACTTGCTGGGTATTAAAAATTGAGGACTTTCTCGTCTGACGGCGCTCGTTTTTGGCCTGCTCAGGGGTATTCGGTAAGGAATTACTGTTTATCATGGTGTTATGATTTCCTTATTGAATTATAATCTCTCAATGCGTGACTGCGGTCAGATGATCAGCAACAGGACCAAGAACGGCTACAGGCAGAAAAAGAAGTGCCCCGATAAAAACCACGCTTCCGAGAATAATGAGCCCAAAAAGCAGTGTGTCGGTGCGGAGAGTTCCTGCTGTTATCGGAACCGGTTTTTTTGCGGACAGTGACCCGGCAATGGCAAGAGGGAGAATGACAGGGATATAGCGAGACAGCAGCATCACAATACCGGTAGCAATGTTCCAGGGAACGCTGCTCTTGCCGAGCCCGGCGAAACCAGACCCGTTATTGGCGGAGGCAGAGGAAAACTCATAAAGAATTTCTGTAAATCCATGTGCCCCGGGATTGCCCACGGTGGCAGCGCCCAAGGGAGTGGCTGCAAAGAGTGCCGTTCCCCCGAGAATCAGAGCAGGATGTACCAGCAGTGTAAGGAGCGCAAGCGTCATTTCAGGAGTCTCAACTTTGCGCTCAAAATATTCCGGGGTACGGCCAACCATCATCCCGCAGATAAAAACGCCGACAATGATAAACACAAACATGTTGATCAGGCCAACCCCAACACCGCCAAAAACAACATTCATCCACATCCCTGCAAGCGGTACCAGGCCAGTCAGCGGGTTAAGACTGTCGTGCATGCAGTTAACTGAACCATTGCTGGTAGCAGTCGTTACTGCCGCCCAAAGAGCGCCTGCACCGGAACCAAAGCGAAGCTCCTTGCCTTCAAGATTCGGAGCAGCCTCAACGGGTAGAGCTGACAGTGCACTTGCTGGTGCACTGTCAAGCCAGACCGCTGTACCGGCTTTAAAAACAAGCAGTGCCATCATGACCGAAAAGATCACAACAGCATCGCGCATACGCCCTGTTATGCGTCCAAACATCCAGACGACAGCCATTGGGAGCAGAACGATACTGATGCACTCCAAAATATTGGTAAAGAAAGAAGGGTTTTCGAAAGGATGAGCTGAATTTTGCCCGAACCACCCACCGCCGTTGGTACCTAACTGTTTAATTGCCTCCATGGCAGCTACAGGCCCACGGGTTATGGTTTGCGTTGCATTTTCAAGGGTATGGGCTATGACAGCGCCATCCATGGTCATCGGTACACCTCCGGCAAGAAGAAGAAGGGCAACAAAGAGCGCAAGTGGCAACAGAACAAAAAAAGCCGTCCGCATCAGGTCGCTGTAAAAATTACCAACTGTTTTTTTTCCACCGAGCGCTCTGGCAAGCGCCGCAAGGGCAGCAATCCCGGTACCCGCCGAAACAAACTGCAGCCACATCAACCCAAACAGTTGGGAGAAATAGCTCATGGATACTTCACCGGAATAGTGCTGGAGGTTGGTATTCGTTACAAACGAGGCCACAGTATTAAAGATAAGGCTTGCTTCAAGGGCTTCTTTTCCATCGGGATTCAGCGGCAGCCACTGCTGCAGGGCAAGGAGAATGGCCACAAAAGCAAACATTACCACGTTGAACATCATCATCGAAAAGAGATAGCGCGTCCAGTCCTGCTCCTCAACGACAGCCTTGCCCCCTATTTTGCTGAAGATCCGTGCAGTCAAACGACCATAACCAGAGCCCTCGGTCGGGTCAATCAGTCGGGTCATAGCGAGACCAAGAGGCCACGACAGCAGGGCTGGAACAAGCAGTATCAATACAAAGAGCAGCAACATGACGTGATAGTTTTAAAATTTCTCAGGATTGACAATGGCATAGACCAGATAAACCAGGCATCCAAAAAACGTGACCAAGACAACGAAATCCATGTGCGTTAACCTCCGATATGAAGAATAATGCCCGCCAATCCGGCAAGCCTTGACAGAAGCAGAAAAATACGTATACCGAGAAACGGGTAATGATAAACGTTCATGAGGTCTGTCCTCCATTAATTGACAGTTACCTGACTTTCTGTCGTAGTGGCCTGAAAAAGTGAACAGTACACCGCTATCGATTCGGTCAAGAGCCTCTGTTATATCCTTACAGCAAAAAACACTGTGGTAATTTTGTTTGAGAATAACACCAATAGCTCCGCCAAGTGCAAGCCACTAAATCCAGGGACAAGTTTTTGTCGTATGCCATAGGGTTCATATTGATTCCCCTTTTCAATTATCTGCAAAAAGCGTGCTGGCCGATCTGTCTCAGAAAACTCAATGGAAAAAAGAGAATCGAGCAAGAGTCCCTTGCAGAAATCAAGGAAATACAGTTAACAAGATTGCATTTTGCAACGCGCATTCATTATAGAGAATATAATAAACCGGGACGTTTAGAATTACATCAAGTATTGCTTTCGTTTTCTCCAGAGAGTTGCTTGATCAATACCCGGAATTTTTTTGGACTCCTGAAAAGATTTTGTTGATGCAAGAATACTTCGAATATGAGCCTCGACGATGTCGAAAAATATTACAGGAAGAATAGGGCGAAAGCAGATTATCTGAAATTTATGCGCTGGAAAGAAAAAAAATGGTCGTCAAATCGGAGAGAGGTTGTGATATGCGATATCAATATCAAACAGCAGGAACGGGTGTGACCCTGTCCCTGTATCTGGTGCTGCTCAACCCTACATAACTGCTGGTGCAGGAATAGTTAACGTCAATGCCAACAGTCTTTCCTTACCGGCTGGACTGCCTGACTTGCCCTCGATCAATGAAACGGCATTTGCTTACCAGGTCGGCTTTGGATTTACTATCCCTCTCAGCAATACCATCAAGCTTGATGCCCGTTACCGCTACTTTGCAACGAATGTAACTGTGAATACCGTCTTCGAAAACAACAGTTTATCAAGTAACAGTGTGCTCCTTGGTCTAAAAATTGGCATCTGATGGTTACCGTCAACAGAGCTATAGCCTATACAATCTTGCATAGAATAACAGCATCTTCAAAAAATAAATAAATTGCGCACAACCGATGATATCCATCAGCAATGATGACCTTGCCAAGCTTTGAATCTCTCACTAAAAGCAGCGGTGAAAGTTCTTTTCCGGCTTCTATTTTCGATTTATCTTTTTCAACGTGTGAATTACTGATACCGAGGAGCGATAGCCCGGAAGCCCTAAAAATATCCTTCGCCTTGAATTGCGAAATGGGGGCTTCTTTCAATTTTTTCACCTTCTCTTTTGCCGAATCTTCATCATAAAGAAGGCTTAAATACAATTTTGCTGCAGGATAATCATGATTTTCAGGCTCTTTCAGCCACTTGATCGGGTCAATATTTTTCTTTGTCACAGGTTATTCTCCTTTTTGGATAGTCAATAGCGTCTGGTAACAGCAAGGTAATAAAGAAGATCTGAAAACTCTTGAGAAACAGCGATAATTAAAAGTGATAAAAAAATTGAACAGGCGGGGTGGTATGCAGCGAGGATGGTCTGTCATCATTCATTCCCAAGTTGTTGACCGTCTATGCGACCGTGAATAATCACAGACACAAGAGGCGCGATCATCTGTTTCAGTACCGCTATAAATCAATAATCTGTGAGGATAAGCCCTGCTTTTTAAATCTGGCAAGCTTATATTCATCTCAATCCCTTGAGGGCTGGACTTGCTGGTTCACTGGAGAAACCCAGTCGCTGCGCCAGAGAGGTGAGAAGCAATTCAACGACGAGTGGATTTCTGGTGGCGGGGATTTTGTCCAAAAAGTAAGTATACTTATTCACCTGTGTCCCTCTAAATAACGTACCTTTGTAAATGATATTACCGATTAATATTTATAGTGATGATGTTCTTCGACGGAAAGCCAGGCCTTTGAAGGGAGTTGATGGTGCGATTGAGGAGCTTGTGGGGTCGATGTTTGAATCGATGCGCAATGCTGCGGGTATTGGGTTGGCTGCGCCACAGGTGGGGCATTCTCTGAGGCTGCTTGTGCTTGATGTTGCGTGTGTGAGTGATTATGAGAATGTAAAGCCTATGGTTGTTATTAATCCTCATATTCTTGCCGTCAGGGGTTCCAATGAGATGGAGGAGGGGTGCTTGAGTGTTCCTGGTGTTCAGGGTGATGTGGTGCGTCCCTCTTCGATTACGTTGAAATACCGCGATGAGCATTTCGAGGAGTGTCTTGGTGAGTTTTCAGGTATGGTTGCAAGGGTGCTTCAGCATGAGATTGATCATCTCAACGGAACACTCTTTGTTGACCGGCTGGAAAAGCGCGATCGGCGAAAAATCCAGAAAGAGCTGACGGCTCTTGCCTCTGGTGTTGTCAACGCGGCCTATCCGGTCGTTACTCGTGATGTTGTTATGATATCCAAACCTTCTTGAGTGCCATGCGGATTATTTTTATGGGAACCCCCGAGTTTGCTGTCCCCTCGTTGCAGTCAATTGCTGCTGAAAACAGTGCTTTTGAGCTTGTGCTTGTTGTGACAGGCAAGGACAAGCCTCGAAAGAATAAACATGCCGATGCCGAACCATCTCCGGTAAAGATTGCTGCTCTTGCTCTGGGCCTGCCGGTGTATGAGGTTGATGATGTTGCTGATCCTGATTTTGCTGCCACTGTTGCTGCGCAAAGGCCTGATGTCATTGTTGTCGCAGCGTTCCGTATTCTGCCTCCTGCGGTTTATGAACAGGCAGCTCTCGGCGCATTTAATCTTCATGCCTCTCTTCTCCCGGCCTATCGGGGTGCAGCTCCCATCAATTGGTCTATCATCAAGGGAGAAAAGGAAACCGGTGTCACAACATTTTTTCTGCAGCAGCGTGTAGATACCGGAAATATCATTCTTCAGAAAAAAACGCCGATAGCCCCCGATGAAAATGCTGCCAATCTGACCCGTCGTCTATCGGAGATTGGAGCCAGTATTGTCGTCAATACCCTGCATCAGATATTCTCTGGCAGCGTCAACGTCTCCGGGCAGAATGAGACGCTTGCCTCAAGGGCTCCCAAGCTTACGCGGGATAATACACGAATCAAGTGGGCGCAGCCGGTTGCAGCCATCAATGATTTTATTAGGGGTCTTGCCTTGAAACCTGCGGCATGGACAACATTCCAGGGGAAAACCATGAAGATATTCAGTGCATGTCCAGCGGCGCTTTCAATCGAGATTCCATCAGCGTCTCCGGGAACCATTCTTGCCGACAGAAGCAGACTCTATGCAAGCGGAAGCGACGGCTGGCTTGAGCTGTTGTCCCTGCAGCTTGAAGGGCGCAAACCCATGGAGGCATCTGAATTTCTCAGAGGCTTTCGTCATGACGCAGAGGCTCTGTTTTTTGTGTAACAGCTCTGCAATGTCACAATCGTAATATTTGCTTATATTCCTCACCTTAAATTTTCACAAGAATCAAACGCCCTTTTTATGGCCTTGTCCAGTACAGAAGTCAGCCGTATCAGAAACTTCTGCATTATCGCACATATCGATCATGGAAAATCCACGCTGGCCGACCGCCTGCTGGAAATAACGCATACGCTTGATCGTACACAGATGGCCTCTGCACAGGTCCTTGATGATATGGACCTTGAGCGGGAGCGGGGCATTACCATCAAAAGCCATGCCATCCAGATGAAATACAAGGCTGACGACGGGATGCAATACACGTTGAACCTTATTGATACTCCCGGTCATGTCGACTTCAGCTATGAAGTTTCGCGCTCTCTTGCTGCCTGTGAAGGGGCACTCCTTATTGTTGATGCGACCCAGGGTGTAGAGGCCCAGACCATAGCCAATCTCTATCTGGCCATTGATGCCGGTCTCGATATTATTCCGGTAATCAATAAAATCGATCTTCCGTCATCGGATGTAGAGGGTGTTGCCCGTCAGGTCATGGATCTTATGGGTGTGAAACGTGAGGAGATTCTCCAGGTATCGGCAAAAGCCGGTATCGGAGTGAGTGAGCTGATAGAGGCCATCGTTGCGCGTATTCCCCATCCAGCCAAAAATAATCATTTGCCGCTTCGGGCCCTTATTTTTGATTCAGTCTTTGATGCCTACCGTGGTGCGGTGGTTTATCTTCGTATTGTTGATGGTTCACTGCGAAAAGGTGACAAGGTCAAGTTTTTTGCCAGCGACAAGATTTTTCTTGCCGATGAGATTGGCACCATGAGCATGAAGCGGCAGCCGAAAGATTTGCTTGAATCGGGAGATGTCGGCTACCTGATCTGTTCCATCAAGGATGTCAAGGATGCCAAGGTCGGCGATACGGTAACTCTTGCCGATAATCCGGCAAGCGAACGACTTGCGGGCTACAAGGATGTCAAGCCGATGGTGTTCAGCGGTCTCTATCCGATCAACTCCAACGAATTTGAGGATCTTCGCGAGTCTCTTGAAAAGCTTGCACTGAATGATGCTTCACTGGTCTATACCCCGGAGACATCCGTTGCGCTTGGTTTTGGCTTCCGATGCGGATTTCTCGGCCTGCTTCACATGGAAATTATCCAGGAGCGTCTTGAGCGGGAGTACGGCGTCAATATCATCACCACCGTTCCGAATGTGGAGTACCGTGTTGTGATGACCAACGGGGAAGTTGTTATTGTCGACAATCCGTCAAAAATGCCTGAGACGGGTCGCATAGGCCTTGTTGAAGAGCCTTATGTAACGATGCAGATCATTACCCTTGCCGACTATATCGGCAATATCATGAAACTCGGCATAGAGCGTCGGGGTGAGTACAAGAATACCGATTATCTTGATGTAACAAGAGTGATTATGCATTTTGAGTTTCCTCTGGCAGAAATAGTCTTTGATTTTCACGACAGGCTTAAATCCATTTCAAAAGGTTACGCCTCAATGGATTACGAATATATTGGCTACCGTGACTCTGATTTGGTCAAACTTGATGTGTTGCTCAATGGCGACACGGTCGATGCTCTCTCTATTGTTGTGCACCGCTCAAAGGCTTATGACTGGGGGAAAAAGCTCTGCCTGAAACTGAAAGGAATTATTCCGAAGCAGATGTATGAAGTGGCGATTCAGGCGGCTATCGGCAGCAAGGTTATTTCGCGCGAAACCATCTCGGCGATGCGCAAAAACGTGCTGGCCAAGTGCTATGGCGGCGATATCAGCCGCAAGCGCAAGTTGCTTGAAAAACAGAAAGAGGGTAAAAAAAGAATGAAGCAGGTCGGCAGGGTAGAGGTTCCGCAGGAGGCTTTCCTTGCATTATTGAACATTGATGAATAGGTGTATAAGCCCGGATCGACGAAATTTTTTAAACGCATAACTTGCTATAGTATTGAATACTCAGAAAGGTAAACCGGAAAAAAAACATTCACGCGAGTGGTTTGAAGCACTGATTATAGCTGCGATATTTGCTACCGTTCTTCGGGTTTTTGTGGTGGAATCGTACCGCATTCCAACAGGGTCTATGGAAAATACGCTGCTTGCGGGTGATTTTCTTTTTGTCAACAAATATATTTATGGACCAAAAATACCGTTTACCGAGATTCGGCTGCCGGGAGTTGACAAGGTTAAGCATGGCGATATTATTGTCTTCAAATATCCCAAAGATCGTTCACTGAACTATATCAAGCGTTGTGTAGGCTTGAGTGGCGAAACTCTTGAAATTCATGATCAGCAACTCATGATTAACAAGAAATCGGTGGCTCTTCCCGAACATGCACAGTTTATAGGCAGTCGTGTACCCGCAGGAGAGGGGGATTACATGATCTTTCCGCAGTCTTCCAATTACAACAAGGATAATTACGGGCCTGTACGTATTCCTCGCAAAGGCGATGTTGTTCAATTGACCGCAGCAACGTTTTCACTTTACCGATCGCTTATTGCCGATGAGGGACACGATGTGAGTTTACAGGGCAGGGATGTTTTTGTTGACGGTTCTTTGGCACAGCAATATACCGTTCATGAAAACTACTACTTTGCAATGGGCGATAACCGCGACAACAGTCTCGACAGTCGTTTCTGGGGATTTTTGCCGGAAAAAGATCTGGTTGGCAAGGCGTTGATGGTCTACTGGTCATGGGATCCTGATCTGTCTTTGCTGACCGATCCTCTTAATAAACTTGGTTCTATTCGATGGAACAGGCCCGGGTTGATGGTTCACTGAACGATACGCTCATCGGCCAGAATTTTTTTGCAGATCACTTTGGTCGACAAAATCCGTTCGGCATGGCTGAAAAGAAGTTTTTCAAGGTTAGGGCAGGGTATTTCGAGGGTTGGGATCGTAATGGTGTGAGCTTGATGTTGCAGATTGCTTTCAGGTGTACCTGTTGGCGTGAGTTCAATATCATTGAGTGTGACAGAATCAAGAATTAAACCTGATTTCAGTGATTTGATGCTGACCAGCCAGGTATTCCCGGTTGTCTGATTAACGGATTGTGCAATGTTCTTTTTGAAATCGGCATTCAGGAAGATATTGGTGGAGAGATAGACGAGAAGATATCCTGCGGGAAAGAGTACTCCAGGGGAGAGTATAAGCGCCTTAAGCCAGTTTATCATGAAATTCTTTGCTGGAAATCGGGGCACCATTATTTTTTCCTGGTTTCGGCTATTTCCGGCGGGTCTCACCGGCGCTCTTTTTTTTTACGATACAAATTTTTTTTCTTTATTACTGTGTATCAATAATTAATTCAGTTTTCTTTTTTTATGCCAGTACATCAACGGCATGCGCCCTATCTTCTCAAACCGCTTTTCAGGGAGATCCATGCCGACACGGAAACGCCGGTTTCGGTTTACCTCAAACTGCAGCGTCCTTTTTCATGTCTGCTCGAGTCGGTTGAGGGGGAAGAGCATCTTGCCCGCTTTTCCTATATTGCCATAGATCCTGTTGCTATCCTGAAAGGCTCTGTGGACGGGCTGGCTGATCTTGAGATCATTGATGAAAAATTCAGTGATCTCCGTGAGGTTGCCGGTGGAGAGACGAATCTTCGTCGTAAGATTGACCTCTGTCTTGCCGCATTCGATACCGAAGAGATACCAAGGAAAAAGAACGGAACTCCACAGATGATCACCTCTGGTGTTTTCGGCTATTTCGGCTACGATGCCATGCATCTTGTTGAAAGGATTCCAAAGCCGGAACTGGCAGATCCCGCAGGTATGCCTGACATTTTTCTCCTTTTCTGTGATACGCTCGTGGTTTTCGACAATGTCATGCGCAAGGTTTTTATTGTCTCCAATTATCTTGATGAGACCGACAAGCTGACTGCGTTAAAAAAGATAGAGCTTATTGCTGAACAGATGTTTCGACCGCTGGGGCGTGAAGAGATTTCGTTTCGGGCCGAACAGCCTGAGCTGTTAGTTTCCAATATGTTAAGAGAAGAGTATCTGCAAAAAGTGAGCAGGGCCAAAGAGTACATTGTTGCTGGAGATATTTTTCAGGTACAGATTTCACAGCGTCTCTGCCGTCCTCTCCATACTCGACCTTTCGATGTTTACCGGATGCTCAGAACCATCAATCCTTCGCCTTACCTGTACTATTATGACATGAAGGAGTTTGAGATTGTCGGGTCATCTCCTGAATTACTGGTAAAGGTCGAGCGCGACAGCTCCGGGCGGCGTATGGTCGATACCCGGCCTATTGCAGGAACAAGGCATCGCGGCAGCAGTTTTGAAGAGGATGAGCGCAATGCCCGCGAGTTGCTTGCCGATGAAAAAGAGCTGGCGGAGCATCTCATGCTGATCGATTTGAGCAGGAACGATATTGGCAGAATTGCCAAAATCGGTACGGTCGACACCAATGAGATGATGGTTATTGAAAAATATTCGCATGTGATGCATATTGTCAGTAATGTGCGGGGTGAGCTTCGGGACGATCTTGGCACCATGGATGCATTCTGGTCCTGTTTCCCGGCTGGTACCCTAACCGGCGCGCCAAAGGTTCGTGCGATGGAGATCATTTACGAGCTTGAGAAGGAAAAACGGGGTTTGTACGGTGGCGCAGTTGGCTTCCTTGATTTCAAGGGGAATCTCACGACGGCAATTGCAATCCGGACAATGGTTACCAAGGATGAAACCATCTATTTTCAGGCTGCCGGAGGTATTGTGGCCGATTCAAAGCCTGAAGCAGAATATGAAGAGACGATGAATAAAATGAAGGCCGGTATAACGGCTGTTGAATCTATTGAGGCTTTAGCGAACGAGTAATACGATTAACCCTCTCCCCGATGAAAAAGAAACCATCATTCATGAAATACCTGCTTCTGGTTTTTGCTGGTGTGGCCGTAGGTGCTCTTATCTTTTCCAACCTGGAATTTAACGTCACTTTTAACGGGACAAGTCTCTCGAGCAAGCCGAATTTTGCTGCGGCAACGAGTAATATTGAAAACTATCCGATTCAGTCGCTGAAGAGCTTTAACGAGGCATTTGTGCAGATTGCCGAGTCGGCAACGCCGTCAGTGGTGACGATTTTTACTGAAAAAACCGTGAATCAGCGGATTTTTTCTCCGTTCAGTTTTTTCGGTAGTCCTTTTGATGACATGTTTGGAATGCAGGGAGGTGGAGCACTCAATAATGGTCGCAAAGAGGTTCAGCGAGGTCTCGGTTCAGGGGTTATTGTGACTGCCGACGGTTATATTCTGACCAATAATCATGTGATTGATGGCGCTGATGTCGTGTATGTCAGAACGTCGGATAACCGTAAAATTGATGCGAAGGTCATTGGCTCCGATCCAAAGACAGATATTGCCGTTATCAAGGTTAATGTTACAGGACTTAAACCAATTGTTATCGGCGACAGTGACAAACTCAGGGTTGGTGAATGGGTTATTGCTATCGGCAGTCCCCTTGGTGAAAATCTTGCGAGAACAGTTACCCAGGGGATTGTTAGCGCCAAAGGCAGGGCAAATGTGGGGCTTGCCGATTATGAAGATTTCATACAGACCGACGCGGCCATTAATCCCGGTAATTCCGGCGGACCTCTTGTCAACATCAACGGTGAGCTTGTTGGCGTCAATACGGCCATAGCAAGCCGCACAGGCGGATTCGAGGGGATAGGGTTTGCAGTGCCATCGAATATGGCCAAAGCGGTATTGACCTCCCTGATTACTACTGGTAAGGTGACCAGATCCTATATGGGTGTCACACTTCAGGATATTGATGATAATCTTGCAAAAGCCATGCATCTGAAGGCAGGTGAAGGTGCATTGGTTGGAACGGTATTAGATGGAAGTCCAGCGGCAAAAAGCGGTCTGAAAACTGGAGATGTTATCGTTGATTATAATGGGGTAAAGGTTGCGAGCAGTGTTACTCTTCGGAATGCCATCGCTGGCCAGGCTCCGGGCACAACGATAAATCTCAGTGTTTTCAGGGACGGCAGTGTAAAAAATTTCACTGTTCGTCTCGAAGAGCAGGTGGCAACAAAAGTTGCTGATGCATCCCGGGCAGAAGCAGGGGACGCGGTTAGTAAGGTGCTTGGTTTCAGGGCAGAGGATCTTACTGCTGAGATAGCGCAGAAACTGAAACTGAAGCCCTCTGCAGGCAAGGTTGTTATCACGGCCATGGCGCCATCCTCCAATGCCTATCGTGCGGGTTTGCGCCCGGGCGATCTTGTTCTTTCTGTGAACAAGCAGGCGGTCACTTCATTGGCAGGATACGGTTCCCTTGTTAAAAACCTCAAAAAGGGCGACCTGTTGTTTTTGCTTGTTGAGCGGGCAGGAAGTAAAATTTATTTCGCGTTTAATGTGTAAACTTTTTTTTGCCTGAAGGATTAAGAATTGTACATTGCTTCTGAGTAAAGTCAGCTACCTGCCGCTGACTTTACTTTTTTTTGTTTGCAAGACTGTCCGTTTGCGCACATCGTGTTTATGGGGTTATTTTCATATTTTTTGAACAAAAACGACACAAGAGATGACTGACAGAATTTACCTGACAAGTGATGGATACAACAGGCTGAAAGAGGAGTTGTATGTGCTGGTTCATCAAACCAGAAGGGAAGTTCTGGAAAAAATAGCCGAAGCCAGGGCTCATGGTGATCTCAGTGAAAATGCTGAATATGATGCCGCACGAGAAGAGCAGTCACATACTGAAGCGCGCATTGCTGATCTCGAAAACAAGCTTGCATCAGCGACGATTCTTGATCCCAAACAGATAAAGACCGACAAGGTCTATATTCTCACCTCAGTAAAACTGCGTAATCTCGACGATCCATACGAGATTATTGAGTATACACTGGTCTCTTCAGAAGAGGCCGATACCGACACAGGAAAGATTTCTGTTCGCTCTCCTGTCGGAAGAGCGCTGATTGGAAAAGCTGTCGGAGAAAAAGTACAGGTGGTTGTGCCGAAAGGTGAACTTCATTATGAGATCTTGGAGATTTTTGTTAAATAAGGGCAAATTAAACCAGCTATCACATGGGGAAACGTCAAATCATCTATCGTCAGGAGAGTATCGGCGGCAATCAGGAGCTGCTGAATCGTGAAATAAACCTGGTGACCAAAGAGGCAAGAGTGTGGCATGGCAGAGTTATCTCTGTCGGCAGTAACGAAGTTGAAGTCAAGGATGCTCGAGCAGGAAAACACCGGTTCACTGTGGATCAGATTGACCGGATTTATTATGATTTAAAAACGGAATATTAAGAGATGCGTAGAAAGATTGTTGTCGGTAACTGGAAAATGAACAATACCATTGCCGAGTCAGAGACCCTTGCTACAGAGGTGCTCGCCGCGCTTGGTGAAAACTTTTCAGGCTGCGAAGTTGGCATAGCGCCAACTTTTCTGGCTTTGGAAGCTGCAGGGAGGATTATTGAGGGGAGTGACGTGCTGCTTGTTGCCCAGAACTGCCATTACGAAAATGATGGAGCCTATACTGGCGAGATATCCGCCAGAATGCTCAATGCTGCAGGTTGTTCCTCAGTTATTATCGGTCACTCCGAGCGCCGCCAGTATTTTGGTGAAACTAATGCTACAGTCAATCTTAGAACCAAAAAGGCATTGGCGGAAGGGCTTAACGTTATCCTCTGCGTCGGTGAAACACTTGCTGAGCGTGAAAGCGGAGTAACTGAAGCCATTATCTCATCCCAGGTACGTGAAGGGTTGGCTGGTATCAGCGATATCAGTGCAATTGTTGTTGCTTATGAGCCAGTCTGGGCTATCGGTACAGGAAAAACAGCCTCCTCTGCGCAGGCTGAAGAGGTACATCTCCAGATCCGTACCCTTGTTACTGAACTCTATGGTGATACTGCCGCCCAGGGACTTCGGATTCAGTACGGCGGAAGTGTCAAGCCATCCAATGCAGTAGAACTTTTTGCCATGCCGAACATTGACGGCGGCCTGATTGGCGGAGCCAGTCTTAACGCAGCCGATTTTGCAGCAATAGTCAAAGCTGCATCGCTTTAAATCCTCTTCGATCAATTGAGAGTGGGCAACAAACAACAATTGTTCACTCTCAATTCATCATCCATGGTCAATTGACCGTCGCCGCTTCCTTCGACTTTTTCATTGAACAGAAATCAGGTCCGCACATGGTGCAGAAATCGGGATTCTTTTCGGTGTGGCCGCTCAGCGCCATGCTTTGCGAATGGACTGCGCGTGTTTTTTCCGGATCAAGCGAAAGGTTAAACTGATCCTCCCAGGCAAACGCGTATCGAGCTCTGCTCATCAGTTCATCACGCAGCCAGGCCACCGGACTTCCTTTGGCCAGATCCGCGCCATGGGCGGCAACCTTGTGGGCAATAACCCCTTCACGAACATCATTCTTGTCCGGCAGTCCGAGATGCTCTTTCGGGGTGACATAGCAGAGCATCGAACAGCCATAGCTTGCAATAATTGCTCCTCCGATCGCTGAATTGATATGGTCATACCCGGCGGCAATATCGGTAATCAGCGGCCCAAGGGTGTAAAACGGAGCTTCATGGCAATACTCAAGCTGTTTCTGCATGTTCTCCTCTATCAGGTGAAGCGGCACATGGCCCGGCCCCTCAATCATCACCTGTACATCGTATCTCCATGCAACCTCAGTCAGTTTGCCGAGCACCTTCAGTTCTCCAAATTGAGCTTCATCGTTGGCATCAAGAATCGAACCGGGCCGCAGGGCATCACCAAGTGAAACGGCAATATCGTAAGCCTGCAAGATTTCACAGATCTCTTCAAAATGGGTGTAGAGAAAATTCTCTGTTTTATGGAATTTGCACCATTTGGCCATGATGGAGCCACCTCTTGAGACAATGCCGGTCAGTCGTTTTTCAGCATAAGGGAGATGTTCAAGCAGAATGCCCGCATGAATGGTAAAATAGTCAACTCCCTGCTCTGCCTGTTCAATCAGCGTCTCGCGGTAGAGTTCCCAGGTCAGATCTTCAGCCTTGCCACCCGCTTTTTCCAGCGCCTGATACATGGGCACCGTACCAATCGGTACCGGTGAATTTCTGAGAATCCACTGACGGGTCTCATGAATATTGGAGCCGGTGCTGAGATCCATGACCGTATCAGCACCCCATCTGCACGACCAGACCGCCTTTTCAACCTCTTCCTCGATAGAAGAGCCAAGCGCAGAGTTGCCGATATTGGAGTTTATCTTGACGCGGAAGTTGCGTCCGATAATCATCGGTTCAAGCTCAGGATGGTTGATGTTGGCAGGAATGATGGCACGTCCCTCGGCAATCTCCTTCCTGACAAATTCCGGTGTTATTGGTTCAACCCTGGCCTTGCCTCGGGAAAAAGAGGTAATCCATCCCTCCAGTTGCTGGTTTTCGCGGATTGCAACATACTCCATTTCCGGTGTGATCACTCCCTTTCGGGCATAGTACATCTGCGTGGCAGCAGACCCCATCTGCACCTTGCGGGGAAATTCCCATGAATCGCGTATTGGAGGCAGTCCCTTTTCAGGATTAATCTTGAGAGAGTAGTCAGAGTAGGGCCCGCTGGTATCGTAAAGCGGGAGCGAAGCGAACTCCTGCCCGTTGCAGAGGTATGTTCTGCTCAGTTTCAGGCTTCTCATGCCCACTTCAATCGGATAAAGGGAGCCCTTTATGTAGACTTTTTCAGATGAAAGTTCATCAGTGCGAAACTCACGGCAGAAGGTCTTTTCAGTGGTCTTGGTCATGGCAATATTTTAACAGACAGGTACTGCAAGGAGAAGAGGGAAGAAGGGCATCAAAACGCTAAACAGCCAGCTTTATCTTTTCTTGCGTCAGCATTACCTGCATCAAGTTATAAGGGTCTACTCTCAGCCTCCTCTTTTCCCCGCAGATGTGGTGGAAAAAAATAAGCACCCCCAAGATGAGAATCTGATAGAACAATAGTTAAAATCAGAAGATTATACAAATGAGTATTATTCGCTCGATGCTTTCTTTTCTGAACTTTTACCCGTTTTATTATTGGTTCCGGGAGTGGGTGGTTTCTCAGTCAAAGTACCCCGATAAAGGGAAGTTCACGGTAGCGTTCGTTGTAGTCAATACCGTAACCGACAATAAAGGCATTCGGAACCGTAAAGCCGCTGTAGGCAACGCTGACTGGATATTTCCTCGCTTCAGGCTTGTCAAGCAACGTGCAGATGTTGAGAGAAGCTGGCTGCATGGCCATCAGTTCAGCAGAAATCTGTTGCAGGGTAAGTCCCGTGTCGACAATATCTTCTACCAGCAACAGATGGTGACCGGTAACGTCCAGGTTGTGCCTGATGCTTACGTTTCCGGATGAGGTTTTTCCCGCACCATAGCTTGATGCATGGATAAAATCAATGCGACAGGGAACCGTTATGGAACGCACCAGATCAGCGGCAAAAATAAAGGCTCCTTTAAGAGCGACAACAAGAAAGAGAGGAGAGTCTGAAGTTACTCCGGCATAGTCTTCAGAGATCTGCTGGCCCATTACTCTGACGCGTTGTTTGACTGTTTCCTCTGAAAAGAGAGGAGAGGGTGTGTTGGTAGTTCGGTCTCTCATAAGAAAAAGGCTTTTTGCTCAGTTGATCTGTTGGCTGGAGTAACGCTCTATTTCTTTAAGGTAAAGCTTTTTGTGAATGGGGTTAAGTGATGAGGCCGCAAAAGAATTTTGTGCAAGCTTAATGATATCATGATAATCCAGGTCAAGAGCCTTTGTTGCCTCCAGATAATTTTCATTGATATAGCCACCGAAATAGGCTGGGTCATCCGAGTTGATGGTGACACACAACCCTTTTTGCAGCATTAATTTAAGATTGTGTTCGCTCATGTTTCTGAAGACCCTCAACTTGACGTTTGATAATGGACAGACAGTCAGAGGAATCTGCTTGTTGACAAGTTCAGTGACAAGCTTTTCATCTTCCATGCAGTGCACCCCATGATCAATACGACTGACATGCAGGGTGTCAAGAGCTTCCTTTACTGAAGCAGCACCTCCTTCTTCTCCAGCATGAGCCACCGTAAAAAATCCTTCCTGATGTGCCCGCTCAAACAGCTTTCTGAACTTTTTCGGAGGATTTCCCTTTTCCGACGAGTCAAGGCCGATGCCTGCTATCCACTTTTTCCATGCAAGAGCTTTTTCCAGTACCTCCATGCCCTCCTTTTCACTCAGATGGCGCAAAATGCACATAATCAGTTTTGTCGAAATATTGAGGGAGCTGTTTGCCTCAACCAGAGCCTGTTCAATTCCGCTGACAATTGTTTCAAACCCGACACCCCGTGCAGTATGACTCTGTGGGTCAAAAAAGAGTTCAACATGACGGACATTCTGTGATGCAGCCTTTTTGAGGTAGGCAATGGTCAGATCGTAAAAATCCTCTTCGGTTATCAGTACAGCAGTTGCCTGATAATAGACATCGAGAAATGACTGAAGGCTGTTAAAATTATAGGCCTTGCGGGCGGCAGTGGCGTCAGGCCAGGGAAGCGATATGCCGTTTCGTTTTCCTGTCGCAATCATCATCTCGGGTTCAAGTGTGCCCTCGATATGGAGATGCAGCTCCGCCTTTGGTATTCCTGCTATAAAACTTGCAATGGTTTTCATGGTGACGGTTCAATGGTTTTCTGCATTGGACTTATACTATACATTGCGACGTGTTGGTCATCGAAAAAGCAAGACAAGCACTACGGACAATATACACAAGGAGATCAAAATTTCTTTTGTCTGCCTGGAGGAAACGGTATATTAAAAGATTTCCCAAAACTGCAAAAATATAAATCCAGTAACAAGCCATGCTGACACAAACCGAATCACAACAGCGGGTATTCCGTTTGCAGGAAATGCTCACGAACAAGGATGTGCATGCAGCTCTCCTTGTTCTGCCGATTGATATCTATTATTTCACCGGTACCCGCCAGAACGCTATACTCTGGATTCCGGCAAATGGCCAACCTTTGCTGCTGGTTCGCAAAAGCCTGTCTCGGGCAAAGGAGGAGAGCCCGATCGCTGCTATCCGTCCTTTTCCCTCAAGCAAGGAATTTGCCTCTGTTTTCAGTGAAGAGTACATCAACATAGGGATGACCTTTGACGCTGTTCCGGTGCAGCAGCACACATACTATAGTCGGGCGCTTCAAGGGCGGACTTTTGTCGATATCTCAATGATGATTCGTGAAGTCATGTCAGTAAAGTCGCCTTTTGAACTTGAGCAACTGAGGTATAGCGCCAGCAAGCTTGCATCAGTGTTTGCCGAGGTGCCGCAGTTCCTGAAAGCGGGTATGCGTGAGCTTGATCTCTCTGTCGAAATGGAATATCGTCTCCGCAAGGCAGGGCATGAGGGATATATAAGGATGCGTGCCTTTAATCAGGAGCTTTTCTTTGGTCTTGCAGTCTCCTCGGGAGGGGTCAACGGCGGATTTTTTGACGGCCCGGTGACAGGCAAGGGGTTGTCAAGCGCTTCACCGCATGGCGCCTCTTATGATGTGATTCAGGTGAACCAGCCGATTCTTATGGATTACGTAGGGGTTTTCAATGGCTACATTGCCGATATGACCCGCATGTTTGTGATCGGAGCGCTTGATCCTGAATTGCAACGCGCATTCGATGTCGCCATCGATATTCAGGAGATGGTCCGTCAGGCCATGAAGCCCGGTGCAATCTGCGAAGAGCTTTTTCTTGCAGCCGCATCAATGGCCGAACAGGCTGGACTTGGCTCCTGCTTCATGGGAATGCCGGGTGAACAGGCGAAATTTGTCGGCCATGGCGTTGGCCTTGAACTCGATCAGCTTCCGGTACTGGCCAAAGGGTTTGCGGTGCCATTGCTGGCCAATCAGGTTATTGCGGTCGAGCCAAAGTTTGTCATTCCTGGCAAAGGGGTGATCGGTATCGAAAATACCTTTGTCGTTACTGATGAGGGCGGCATCAGGTTGAGCGATTTTTCGGACGAGATTGTGTTTCTGGAGGGTTGAACTTTTTTGATGCCTGGCTTTAAAATATATTTCTCGAAGTAAGGCATTGTGAAGAAAATCTTGAACATAACCCCCTATCCCAAAGCTGAACCGTCGGATAGTTGCAAGGATGAAGCCAGCCTTTCAGGAAGAGTTTGGCAGAGTTCTTGCCGGTTGGAGGGAGCTGGTTCCTGTGTAGGGGATGATTCGTAGAATGGACGAATTTGTTCTCTGAAAACAATAAAGCCGGATTGCCCGGGAAAAATATAGCGATGGTTGAAATATTTTAATGAAATAAAATACGTTAGCCATATATTTATCCCTGATTTCCAAGAGAACGCAAGTCGCAATGATAACTATTTTTCTGAGCAAAAGCGTCCTGGGAACGCCGAGCTCCAGATCGGCAAAAGGGATTATAAAATGCCGAGCTGGAGCTTGGCGTTCCCGGGTATAAGCTCAAAGATTTCGATACACGCAGGACGACGTCCCGCTTGTGTATTACATGCAATCCATACCATATCACCACGATCGTGAGTGTAAGTCATAATGATCACCTGTTTTCGATGCCGACAGCCTCACCGGTATCGCATTCGCTATGCAGATTGTCTTCAGTGATGCCTGAAAGCAGGTGAGCAAGATCTTGGTTGATGGTGACAATTGGACGGATAACAAGTTGTCCCTCGATCATTGAGATATCCACATCAGAGTCGTTTTTCAGTTTAGCCTCAAGTGCATAGGCTTTTGGTATTCTCAAAGCCAGACAGTTGCCCCATTTTTGAACCTTTGTCAGCATATCGAACTCCATTTTATTGATACAACCTAAACTGCGCGATTTAACATAAAAAAAGCCTCAA
>CAJAAV010000160.1 GCA_903937835.1 uncultured Chlorobiaceae bacterium
ACCCCGACAATCTGCGGGGAAGGCAGTTCGTGCAGTTTGTCTCACTGGGTTATCACTGCTTTCTGACGAAGAAAATCAAGGAAATGCGAGAAGGGCTTGGAAAGAACAAAAGCGAAAAGACCGCCGCGCTTGTCAAGCTCGAAAATCAACTGGACAAGTGGCTTGAGCAACGATCACTCGCCCAGATTCTGGACTGGTTCGACTGCATTGAAACAACCAACGTACGAACACCTATGGGCAACTACCGTTGGTCTACCGAATCAGTAGCCAGAGACAGGTTGTTCCTGGGATATCTGGGAGTGACCAGCAAATAGTGTGCGCTTTATCCTACTTTCAGGATATATCAGCAACACAGGGAAGGAGTTCTCTTCAGGGACTTTGGCCAATAAGTTGCTGCCGAAACAGTGCAAACAAACAGGCAGGTACTGAATACTGAAACAGTAACAACAAGGCAACTCTTGAGGATGAGTAACAACAAATTATATCCAGGACGACATTATTTTCTGGTCCAAAACCCCAGGAAAGATTGAGATACAACTGATTTATCAGCAATATGTTGAAGCCATATCCTCTTTCAACAAGAATGGGACGGCAAGCTTAATATCACATCACCACACACATCAAAAACAGTTCGCTACAGCTTATGGGGAGAGACGCAAGGAATCTCCTGCTTTATCATTTCCTGATTTAAATGAAAATAATTTACGAAATAAACGCATTCGGTCATAAAAAGAAGCATACCCTTTGTCCCCGCCAATACCGTTACCTGCGCGAAATACGTTAACCTTTTTTTGGAAATGAATTACTGAACAGCAGGAATCCCGGCTGAGCATACCTGCGAGTTATCATTACTCATCCACATTTTGTAAAACAAGAGCAAGCTCTGACAACGATAACCCTGTGGCCGCAGCTATGATGGAACTATCAATGCCGTTTGCAAACAAATTGAGAGCTATGGCTTTTGATGCTTTTTCCTCACCGATCCCCACGCCTTTGGCGATGTTTTTTTCAGCTCCTGAGGCAATGATGCTTGCTACATCGGTGAACTCTTTCAGACTAACTTTTGGCGTATGCTCCCGTCAACATCAGCTTTAATGAACGGCACTCTCCCTGCGAATGTATGAAACAGCTTTGTTCAGACAAACCAACCATCCCCTCATGACCGGCTATAGATACCTTATGCACAACGATCGCTCAACTGAAATTAACCGCAAAGCAAGGCTTTAACTCGCTCCATCCCGGCATGCTCAAACGCAGGGGCAAAATCTTCGACTTCGGCAGCGCTTAAGCCAACTTCGGCACTCGTTGCCAAAGAGCGCCAACCGTCCACGGCTGCAAAAACCTCAGACAATACCGCAAAAGCCTCGAGCTTTGCCAAGTGAAAGTAGTTGGCTTTTTCAAGCAAGGTGTCGATGGAGGTGATGGGCCAGTATCTTCGCTCAGCCAGGTTTTGGATTCACGATCCTTGTCTGGAAACGGGTTGAGGTCAAAAGCCGGGGCGAGCCGCCACAGACCGTTTCCCACGTGCAAAAAACCAAGATTCTGCAAATGGTCGTCAACGTTGGTAATGAGGTGGTTGAACACCAGTCGTCGCCACAGTTGCCGGGCATCGGCCTTTACTTCCACGCACGCTACCCTCATGGCATCAACCACCTCGGTGTAGGCATGCTCTTGCGTGCGACTGGCCTGCAACAACGAGGCCGCCGACAGGTAGGCTATACGGCCCTGGTCAACATTGCGGTCAAACCGGCTGATCACTGCGACCGGTGTCTCTTTAACCATAACAACTCGTGCCTTTGCCGCATTGATACCTGCCCGACGTGCAAGACGCAGCGCGAGCACTTCGCCGCGAGTGACGCTACGCTCGTCCTGCACACTTGGAAACTTGCCCAAAGCAAGCGTGCCGTCATCATCCAACACCGTGCACTTGGGGCGCATACCGCCCAGCGAGGTGCCCTTGCCCAGCAGGTAACGCAGATCTTGCAGAGACTCCTGGCTACACTCAACGGCACGGCTGGCCGCAACCATCTGCTCAAGCTCAAGCAAGGGAGCTGTAGCAGGCAGACCTTGCGCCATCGTACGCAGAAAAGCGCCTGCGTCGTTACGCAACCGCAGTGCCCCAATACGACTGAAATCATCCACCGCACACAGGTAATCCAGCTCAGTCAAAGCTTTGAGCATCGGGTCATTTTTACGCGCTTTGGCATGAGCCCGCGAAATGACTCGCCGTCCCCAGGCATCGGGCTCGGTGTCGGCCAGCGCAAAAAAGAAGCGCAAATCCTCTTTGCCGGGCGGTTTACACACCTGGTAACCGGGTGCCAGCGCCAAATCGGGCGATACCGCAAACCGTGCCGGGTGGCTCAGCCAACCTGCGCTGTAGGTAAAAACTGAATATTCGCGGTTACCGTCTTTGACAAAAGCAAGCTGCCCCACTGGCTGAGCTTCTTTGCCGATACACACCTCAAGCTGGACCTTACGAGTGTGCGCTACGCTTTTACGAGGAGCCATCACAAAATCCCCTGGCCTTGCCTGGGCTTGCGCACCCGCACTGGCACGCGTTCATCCATCAGCATAAGCCCTACGGTATCTTGTGCCGTATCGAGCAGATCACCCAGTTTGTCCAACTCACCAAACACCTGCAAGGCACGCGCCAGGTACTGCAGAGCCGTACCCGGGCACCCATCCTCCATGCGCCGTACCGTGGTGACCGATGTACCCAGCCGCTCGGCCAGCATAGCCTGGGTAAGGCTGCGTCGACGGCGCGCCAACGACAAGTCCGCCCCTAACTTCTTGAGCGCTCGGTCAACAGGCAATGGCAACGGAAGATTCATATAAAGCAACTTATTTCATATCTTAAATCAACACAGCAGTTCTTATTTATTGTATTATACAATAATCAATCACCTGCGCTATTGCAAGCATAGGTTCCGTTTAATTACCGAAAGAAATAATCTCTGAATTGTTGCCATTTTTGGCGGTAAATGTCAACAAAGATGTCGTTGTTTTCAAAAAAAATTACTACTAATAATCAGTGTCTAAGATAACCGTTTGAGGTGCCAATCCTCGACCACCCTCTTCGGAAAGTGGTAGTCGCTGGAGTTGCGGGCACAGCAGCGGTTCGAAGCCCTGAAACTCCTGGGCCAGCTCGCTTAAAAAGCCTTCCAGAATCCCGAAATTAGCCTTGCTCCGCAGAAGGCGTTTCATGGCCCAGTCGAAGGTGATCAGTTTTCTTTTTTTGTTCATAAGGTTGTAAACGTGAGGATTAACGAACGGTTCCCCCTTGCTCCGAATTTATAGAATCTGTCGACAATTATAAATTATCCGCATAAAAAGACTGCATGCTGGCAAATTGACCAAGCCCCTGAAAAACATAAATCGCCGTATAACATGCGGTGAATGTAGCGGCTATTCACCGCATGTTATACGGCGATTTAACTTGCCATTGCGGCAAACAAGAGTTATAATCACCTTAACTCATGCAGTGATTACTATGTGGATATACGACTATCAACAGTGGCCCAACTTCACGTGGGACGCTGAAACGCTCATTTCCAGGTTAGCTGATCTACGCTATCGCCAGGGGCGCCTGCTTGGCCGTATGGAAGGACTTGGTTTTGAGCTAAAACGAGAAGCGAGCCTCAAGACGCTCACCAATGATGTAGTCACCTCTTCAGCCATCGAAGGGGAACGCCTTGATGCGCAGGAAGTTCGCTCATCGATTGCCCGTCGTCTTTGTATTGCTGTCGCCGGGCTTGTTCCCGCAAGTCATCATGTTGAAGGCGTTGTTGAAATGATGCTTGATGCCACACAAGGGTTTTCCGGATCGCTGACCAGGGAGCGCCTGTTTCGCTGGCATGCAGCATTATTTCCAGCCGGACGAAGCGGGATGCACCGCATGACCGTTGGCAGTTGGCGCTCAAGAGATGCTGGTCCGATGCAAGTTGTTTCGGGCCCCATAGGCCGTGAGAATGTCCATTTTGAAGCACCGGATGCCGGGAGACTTAACGCCGAAATGGCGGCCTTTTTGGCATGGTTCAATCAAAAAAACAGGCTTGATCCAGTGCTGAAAGCAGGCATTGCCCACCTTTGGTTTGCAACCATTCACCCGTTTGAGGATGGCAATGGCCGTATAGCGAGAGCCATTGGTGATATGGCGCTTGCGCGTGCCGATGGCATTCCGGATCGTTTTTACAGCCTCTCCAGCCAAATTGAAGCTGAACGGAAAGAGTATTACAACCAACTGGAAATGCAGCAGCGCAGTGCGCCGGAGATTACTGGCTGGCTTGCATGGTTTCTGGATTGCCTTGGTCGGGCGATATCAAGGGCCGAACAAACACTGGGCAACGTCCTCTTTAAAGCGCAGCTTTGGGACAAAATCAACCAAAACCCCGTCAATGAAAGACAACGATCTGTTATCAATCGCATGTTGGAAGATGATTTCAAGGGGCATATCCATACCTCCAAATATGCCAGGCTGGCCAAGTGCTCGAATGATACCGCACTGCGGGATATTCAGGATTTAAAGGCTCGCGGGATTTTTGTTCAAAATCCCGGTCGAGGCCGTACAACCAGTTATCGCCTGCCAGAGCCGATTGCCTTATCACCAGATTTATAGTCAACAACTGCTTTTTCGAGATCAAGTTACCCCACCCAACTGCCATTAACATCGCCTTTCACAATCCCGATAAGATCCAACTCCTGATCCATATCAAGCGTCACCGGTATCGGATTATCCGGCCAGATGACATGGGTGCGTGACATGCTCTCGCTGCCAACACTCTCAGGCACAAACAGCCACTCATTTGCTGGAGCTGTGTCGAGCTTGACTGCCATCTTGAGAATATTGAGAGCATCTGCGGCCCTGATGACTCCATCCTTGTTGACATCCGCTGCCAGAAACTGGTAGGGCAACACTGCGCTTCCATCGGTATTGGGGTTCATCCCAACCGCCATTTTCAAAGCGGCAAGTGCATCGTTGGCATGGACAGCATTGGCTTCGGCAGTCCCGGACACTTTCGCGCTGGTCAGTGCATAGGTACCATCAGACATGTTGATATGCTGATAAAGACCATCAGAGCCAGTGGTCATGCTGTCCGATGCTATCCCGAAGAGAGGAACACTATCATTGCCCAACCAACCCGTCCTCAGCGAAAGATCAAAATGTTGTGGATTGCCCGGCGCTGTCAGCGTCAGGGTTCCAAGCTTTACCGGGCCAGCAGACAAGGCAGTGATTCCCATACCACCAAGCACAAACTCTCCGGATAGTGCGGTATTGACCAGGGACGTCCATCCTGAAGGCAAACCCTCAGCATCCTGCCATGCAGCGACTGATCCAGTCGGCAAGGCAAATTCCAGTTGCAGACTATTACAATTTGTTTTTGTTGACGTTTCCCATATTTCAATGGTTCTGGTGCCATCAGCGGCTACCTGTATATTCCGGAATTCGACGAGTTGGGCGCCCGTAATGGCAGGAACTGAAACCATAGAACTTGTGAAACCGGTCAAGGGAGCACCGATTTTCCAGAAGGTCACTCCTCCCTTGAGATCGTGGAGTACTGGTAAGGCTGCCGCCGTTGTAAAATCGTAGGTGTCGGTGCCGGAGTAACTGTTTCCCGCAAGGTCGTTAAAGACTCCATCGGTGAGCGTCACAAAATAGTGCGTTCCATGATCGAGATCTGCCGTCGGGTTAATGGTGAGCGTCTTGCCTGCTATCGTGAGATTGGGACTTGTCGCCACATCGTAGCTTGCAACGATAGCGCCTGTTGACGAAGCGCTATGGATTTCAATTGCTCCCGTACCGCGATGGATTGGTTCACTGAAGGTCAGCACAATATCACTGCCAATGGCAACACCCATTGCAGCATCTACAGGGGTGAAAGTGGTCACCGTCGGCGCTGTGCTGTCTGAAATTGCATCTGAAGGTACTTTTGTCACATCAGCAAACTGGAAGTGCTCGATATTGGTGAGAATATCAATACCGTCACGGCCAGCAGTGTGATCAAGAACTGTATATTTTTCGGCGGCAGCATCATAGCTGATCGTGTAGTCGGCAAAATTGCCACTGAACATCACGGTATTATCGCCGCTTCCACCATCAAAAGTATCATTACCCGTTCCACCACTAAGGGTGTCATTACCAGCGTCTCCGTAGAGCTGATCATTACCTCCGAGAGAGCCGACATAATCGTCACCATCACCACCATGCAAAATATCGTCATCAGGGCCGAGAACAATATCCTGGTGACCACTGCCAGCATAGACCATATTGGCGCCGAGTCCACCGCGTATCGTGACGTTATCTCCAATAATAATTGCAAATTCGACATTTTGCAGATCCAGTTGTGAGCCCGGTGGCAACCCGGTGGTATCTATAACCAGCGCTTCTTGATGCACTGCACTCCCCTGTACAACCAACTGACCAGTGGTGGCGGTAACTCCTGATGAAAAACTGATAGTACGCACCACCACATGTTGCTGCTCTGCCACAGCAAGTGAAGAGACATAGGCTTCAATTCCGTTTTGGAAGGCGATGTTATTGGTTGTCACGGAACCAACGGATACTGAAAGCTGCTGGATCAAGCCGATAATTGCACTCCCGGAGATTTCCTTAACGATAAGGCTCACTCCCTGAGGCAGGTCGACGCCAAGGATTACCTCGTTTGAAATACCTGCCACCAACGGAAAACTGACAACATCCGTTGCTACAGGAATTATGGTGGTAGTCGTGGTGGTGGCGCCAGCAGTACTGATTGTTGTTTCTGTAGTACTGTTTATAC
>CAJAAV010000161.1 GCA_903937835.1 uncultured Chlorobiaceae bacterium
CATTGCGTTCAGCGACCCACATTTCATCACGCCGGAACAGTTGCTGATCCATCAGCAGCACGTCATGGGTGGTGAACAAGAGCTGGCAACGACTCTCCCGCGAACAGTTTTCAAGATAGCCTTCCAGAAGTGAGCGGGTCAACAGGGTGTGGAGGCTCCTATCAAGTTCATCAATGACATAGACCTTTTTTGATGAGGGGGCGGAGAGTTCCAGAAAAGCTGGCAGGAGATCAATCACCCGCCGGGAGCCATCTGACTCCTGTTGTAACTCAAATTTTGCCTCGGTTCCATCTGTTTTTTGATGAAAGGTTACCAGCTTCCAGGCAATAAGTTCACCCTCTTTTCGAGTGACCACATAGCGGTCAAGATCAGGCTCCAGCCGTATCGCTTTTCCCTCTTTGACCTCTTCCTGTATCAGGTTTTTTATGGCATCAGGAAATGGAAGATTTTCAAACGGGATTTTTTCTCCCCCGAGATGAGTGATTCCTGTGTCAAGTTTTGGCAGCATGCTATTCATGGTGGCATACAGTGGATGCCCTTCATCCAGAAACTGCTCGAATGGTTCAAATCTTGAATCGGGAGCGACCAGTTCCAGAATATTCCTGAACCAGTTGTAGACCGGGCGGAAGGTTTCAACTTTTTGTGAAACCGAATTGGTGAGAAACAATTGATTATCCCGTGTGCCCTGAAAGGCAAACTCAAGGAATGGGCGCTGTTCAAGGCCAGCGCCAAAATCTATTGCTCCATGGTGCCGGTGGTAGAGTGTTTTTTCACTGCCCGATGTAATTTCGATCAGTTTCTCTTCCAGAACAGCTTTTCGGGTCAGCGTAAAACTGAATTCGTAGATCGCTTCATCAATGAGGAGTTCAAATGAAAAATTGGAAGGCTTTGACGCGCATTGCGTATCGAGGCGGAAGGTGTCGACGGGAATGAGGGCATCGGGAAGCGTTCCCCTGACCACCAGATTTTTGGCAAAACTTAACGCCTTGAAAAAGTTTGTCTTTCCCGAGGCATTGCCGCCATAAATGGCCGCGATCGGCAGTATCCGTGTCGAGTATTTTGCTACCTTTGGAACGCGCTCGCTATGCTGCCGTTCGCGGCTGGCAATCATGGAGAAGGAGACCGGCTCCATGAAGGAGACCCAATTTTCAAGAGAGAAATTGATTAACACAAGAAGGCTGTTTTATGAGATAAAATCACTTTCTGATGCCTTAAAATATTCTTTTCAGAAGATTATCCCTTATTGAAAGAGAAAATTTCTCATAGGATTGTTTTACTGGTGGTATTTTTCAGGGTATTGTCTCTTATGGTTTGATACTTTCTTGCAATCTCTTTGTACAATCGCCTTCAGGGGGAGTATCTTTCAAAAGAGAACGCCGTTGTTTTGGCCTCCGCGTTTCAGAAACTCCAGGAAGATTACTCTGGCCGGGAACAGGGTGGTTGACCTGTGATGAAACATCAATTCATAAAGATATCGACTGTAGATGTTCTCGATGGCTGTTCACTGCGACTCCATTTTCATGATGGCGCAGTCAGAGAAATCAATCTTGAGCCCGTTTTGTATGGCGAACTCTATGAACCGTTACGTGAGCATGATTTTTTCAGCCAGGTGACTGTTGATGATGAAGCCGGCACCGTTGTGTGGCCAAATGGAGCTGACTTTGACCCTGACCAGCTCCATGCCAGGGATGAACATGTTGATACCTTTGCAAAGCAGATGCAGAGGATTGGGTAATCAGGAACCCTCACTACATACCGCACTCCCCCCCGCCCATCACACCTCAAGCGCTGCGCCATAGACTTTCAGCCAGGCGACCTGCTTTTGATATTCAGGATAATATTTGTCGACCTCATTCCAGAACTCCGCATTGTGTCTTTTGTGGTTGAAGTGACACAACTCATAGACAATCAGGTAATCAATGACGCTTGCGGGAGCCATCATCACCTTCCAGTGGAAATTGACTTTCCGCTTTTTATCCGAGCAGGAGGCCCAGCGGCTCTTTAATTCCAGCACTGCAATCTCTTCAATGGTGCGCCCCATCATGCTGGCGTATTGGTGAACACGAGGGGGGATAAACTTGTTGCCACGTTTTCGATAAAA
>CAJAAV010000162.1 GCA_903937835.1 uncultured Chlorobiaceae bacterium
AATAGCGACTCAATTAAAGAACTAGCTTTCTTTTTATCCCAAACAAATTGCCGTTGAAAATCAGGCTGTAAATTCAGCTTACCTCGCCGAAACATTTTATGGAGATGTTCCACAGAATACTCTGCCTTATGTGTAAATATTTTTCTTTCTTTATTATATTGAAACGCATAATTATTCTCGCCATCATCAAAAACTATATCATCTTTTTCAACTCTATTTCTGGTTGAATGTTCTTCTGATAAACCCACCTTCATATTGAATGAATGATTCTCATCAATTTTTCCATTTTCCTTATATTGTTTCAATAACGAGACTACAACAGGAACCAATTGTTTGCTTTTATTTATATAATCAAGCAATTCAGTATAACTATCAGATAGAATTGGAAGGACTTTGCGTAGAAATTTACCTCGCTGATTTAAATTTATCTCACATCCTATGTATGTCGTTTCAAAAAAATTATTTTTCTCCATTAATACATACAAATCGTTTTTAAAACCAATACGATTCTCTAACGTAATTGGATTTTCAATACTTATTGAAAGAACTAACTCACCTTTAACGTTTAAAGCAAACTGAAGACTTATACCGTTTAACTGCGAGTGCATTACCCATTCTGACGGAATAAGAATTACAATATTATTTAAAGTGTCTTTTTTAATTATCCACTTTTTCGCATCAGCAAATTCTTCAAAAAATTCATCGAGAAATCTGTTAACTTGTTCAATGAATACCGTCTTGGGATCCATTATATTCTCCTTATTTTTTATCGTTGTTGATACAATAGGTAAAACTGATTCATATTTATCACATGGAATACCTGCGTAACGAAACACGGCTTCTCTAACAATTTCGAAATCATCAACACGCCAGAAAGGCTCTCTGTTGTTTGATTGCTTGTAGCCCATGCATTTATTGCCACACAAGCTCTGCATGAAAGAAGACATCTCGGCTTCAAGAGACTGGCCATACAAACAAATGTCATACGCAGTTGTCGTTGGTTGAATGTAAAGAGTTCCATTCGATCCTTTAATCGCCATATTCTTTTTCACCTTTGCTTGCTGGTGAAATCGAATTTTTCGGGAAGATAAATTATTTATTTCTTCTACGAGCTGTTCCAGCCTGTCCTTTGTTGCTTCAACATCCATGGACGTACCTCATTTGCAAAAAAATCAAATCAACACATCAGCACTACTATAAACCTTCCCCCCAATCCCAGCCAAATCCCGCCCCTTCGGCATCACAAACAAGCACGCCCCACCGCTCCGCTTCTCCCACAACTCTCCCAACACCCGTTTCTCTCGGGAATCTTCGTTGCTCCATGATGTCTCCGCTTTGTACTCGACAACCAGAAAGCGCCCCTCCTTGAGTTTGCAGACAAAGTCGGGGTAGAATTTGTCGGTGGAAGTTTGGAGCCAGAAGGAGTGGGTCTCGCGCCGTTCGATGTTGCGCACCCAGAATTCAACTTTGGGAAGTTGATCGAGGTAGATGGCGCACTCCTCCTCTTCGCCATTCAGGGAGGCAATCTCCTTGTAGTAGTGCTTCCTGAACTTGAAGCTGCCCAGATATTTTGCGTTGCAGGGGTATTCGTCGGGTTTGAACCTGAAGCATCGGGCTGGTGTCACCACAATCGGGGTTGCGCATTCCGGCAGGAGAAATGCTTGGTATGCTTTCTGCCGCTCGGTTCTGCGCAGGGTATCTATTTTTGCGACAATCCTTTGGCGCAGGGTGTACTTGTCGTGGAAAAGCTCCTGAAGGGTGATATTTCTCTCGTTCAGGAGATAGTGAATGACGCCGATCAGCCAGGGGCCGCTCTCTGACGGGAAGATATCGGCGCGGTTCGGGATGTTCCGATCAATCCAGTGAACCAGCGTTGCGACACTTTCGTCATCATCGGGCTCCAGAAAAGATATCTGGTGGCGCAGCTCTTTGAGGAATGACTTTGAGACCTTGCCGCGATCGTCAACGTCTATGTCAATCACCTTGCCATCAAACTGCTTTGCTGCATAGTCTGACTCGGTGAAGGTCGGAGGATATTTGGAAAGTCTCCACGGAATTTCAAGAAAATGGCTCTCCTCGAAGGGTTCAAAGAGGTCGCCCTGCTGCACGGAGAGGAGAGGAACCGAGAAGTCAATGCCGCGTTCAGCCGCTGTTTTTGGCTGTTCCGGCGGTATGCCACAGCTTTTGCGATAGAGCCGCTCGATAGTTGCCCTCGCTTCCGGCGTTGTGCAGCAGTCAAGAATCGCGTACTTCTCAGGCTCTTCCATGATGCCGACAAAGGTGCAGGTTTTGCTTGCCTCGTCGTAGGTGAATTTATTGGCAACGGTTTCGGGCAACCCTGCAAGGAGGGGAGCTTCTGCCAGAGGTTCCGAGACCTTGAAGAAGAGGTCAAGCCTGCCCTGTTCACCGGCTGGCATACTGGTTATCAGCTCTTTGGCCTCCTGGCGGTTAAAGCCGTTTTGAATGAGCGCATCTTCAAGGGCATTGGCCGCCTCAACAAAATTTTTCGATGCTGAAAAGGCGTAGGCCATGTTCAGCTCTACCCGCTGCTTCCGCTTTGCCTGATGCAGCCGCATGATCCGACCGAGAATCTGTTCGACCGCCGTGGAGGAGCGCATCTCGGCAACGGAGCAGAGAACGTAGGCAAAGGGGCAGTCCCACCCCTCTCGCAACGCCTGCACGGTAATGATAAAGCGTACCTTGCAACTCGACAGCGCAAGGTCAAGATTCTCCAGCCCCTTGTCGGTTCCGGTGGCCCGGCGAATCTGCTCCGCCGGAATATTGAAATCATCAATCAGGCACTGCTCAACCACCTCAACGGTAAGCGTCTCATGCGTCTGGCTTTTGGCCTGTGCCTGAATGAGCATGATCGGCCTGATGTACTCGCCTGTCGCCTGCTGCTCTTCAAGGGCAAGCTGCTCAAGATGTTTGCGGCAAGCGATGGCATCCGTCAGCAGCTCCTTCCAGTTTGGCCTGGTTTCGAGGCGGATGGGCATCTTGATCATCTGGGCAGCCTTCAGCTCTGCCGCCGAGACGGAGTAGAGGATATTGCTTGGATTGTGCTCGGTGGCCGGTGTTGCCGTAAACTCAATGATGCAGGAGGGGTTGAAGCGGGCGAGCGTTTCAAAGGAGAGCTGCGTCCGGGAGTTATGCGCTTCGTCAACAATCACAATCGGACGGTGCATTTTCAACAGATTGGCCAGCGACTGAATCGGCACACCGTTGTCGTAGGCTTCAAGGGTTTGGGCGAGAGCGGTGTCAAGAGCGGTGAAGTGCTCCATCAGAACGCCGGATTGTTCATAGACCTTTCGCCCTTCCGTTTCATCGACCCTGAAGGCCTGAATGGTGGAGACAATAATGGTGGCATTGTTGGCAAGCGTCGGGCGGGTAACGTAGAGCGCCTCCGGCATGGTCAGCACCGCAACCGATGGCATTGACTCCTCAACCGCCTGCCGGTACGGGTGGTTACGATCTTTCAGGGCGTTCCAGGTCTGCTCCTTGATGGTATTGGAGGGGACAAGCCAGAGCACTACGGGAGTTTCAGTGTGCATCAACTCTTTGGCGGCAATACCGATGGCATGACTTGCAACAATGGTTTTGCCTCCGCCGGTGGGCATTCTGAGGCAAATATAGGGCAGCCCCGGAAGCTCCTTCACCTCCCGATAAGAGAGCGCCGCGCCAAAGGAGTGCCGGGTGACGCTGGCATAAGCCCTTTCGGCACTTTCATCCTGCTGAAAGGCGGCAAAATAATCGGTGAGAGCCGATAACGAGCGCCGCTGGTAATCCTTGAGGGTTATCATGAGCACCTCACTTCGTAGGGGATTTGGCGGAAAATGATGTTCTCCCGGTTGAGATGCGATGAGCCAAGCAGGCAACCATTGCCGTACACAATTTTTGTGCCCTCAGTTTGCGGCAACCGGCTCAACACAGCACGGGTAAGCACATTGCCGCCCTCTTCCTCGTTATCGCCGAGAATTCCGTTGTAGAGGAGGTAGACTGCAATGTTGTTCGAGGTGCCAAGAAACGGGGTTGAGAAATCGGTGGCAGGTGGCAGGGGCTCCCCGGTCGCGATGAAAAAGATGTGGTGTGCAAGCTCTTTGAAGGTGACCGCCTTGTTGATGGAGCCGTCTGCGTCGAAGAGCGGTTCGCCGAGTTCGCAGAAGCGAAAACCGCCACCAAGGCCGGGAACAAGAGTGGTCTCTTTGCTGCCTGTGGTATATCCAGCGATAACATTTGCCAGCCGTTTACTGGTGCGTTGTCGGCAAATTTCATTATCCATCTCTACAAGGATGAACTTTCGATTCCCTCTGTCCTCATGATTTAACTTCAAAACTGCATGACCAGTAGTTCCACTGCCTGCAAAACTATCAAGGATGATATCCTCCTTCGCACACACCATACCAATCAAATCCGTCAAGATTTCACTGTCCTTGGGGAATGCAAAACTCCCACTTCCAAGTATTTGCTCCACTTCAAGCGTTGCCGCCCTGCCATCCTTATAAAACACGCTGGGAAAGGGTTCACTGTCAATTTCAAACAGGTAACTTTTTCGGCAGGGTATGGTTTTTTCGTCCGGCCCAAAATGGATACGTTGAGGAGTTTCAGCTAATGCTTGCAGCGTTCTTGTCTCTTCCCATCTCCACCCTGTTGAGGGTTTTTTTACCGGCAGCTTTGTCTCTGGATGAATAATATCGTAGCGTGGCCTGCTTTCTCTTCCATCATCAGGCCCATGAAAGTTATCCGGGAAATATAACCCTCTATCATCTGAATTATTATAGTGTTTATGCGCTTTCGATGGGTGTTTGGCTGGCAATGACTTGTACCATTGCATCATTTCCTTGCGTATCGTGACATGATCGCCATGATACTGCTCTTTCAGGTCGTTGTAATACGAAAGAACCTGATCGACACCGGGTTTATTCCTTCTCCATTTTGTGTTGAGAGCGATAAGAGTAGATTTGCTTTTGGCAACGGCAATCATGTATTCGTGGGAGACGGAAAAGAACTTGGCATCACCCTTCTTCCCTTTTTCCCAAACAAGGGTGGCAAGCACATTGCCAACCCCAAATATCTCATTGAGCAATACGGTAAGATTGGCAAGTTCATTATCGTCTATGCTTATGAATATGACGCCGTCCTCTTTCAAAAATTCTTTCAACAGCACCAGCCGGGGATACATCATGCACAACCACTTGTCATGGCGCGACAGATCTTCTGCTTCTTTCCCGACTGCTTTTCCAAGCCATTCCTTCATCTCCGGGCTGTTGACGTTGTCATTATACACCCAGCTTTCATTACCGGTGTTGTACGGCGGGTCGATATAGATGCACTTCACCTGCCCGGCATAGTAGGGCAACAATGCCTTCAAGGCGACAAGGTTGTCACCCTGCACAAGAAGATTTTTTGAATCCGGGTCCCCAGCCGACAACTCCATATTCTGACGCAACAAATGAAACGGCACCTGCTTGTGGTGGTTGACAACAGCTTTTTTCCCAATCCAGTCAAGTGACGGCATTTATTTGGTTCCCATGAGGTTTTGTAGTGAAATATTCTGGTTCCGAACGTCTGGGAAATATCATTCCAGCAATTGCAATAACCGTGTAAAAGCCGAACAAAGTCCCTCAACCTGGCCTTCACGTTTTCCTTGATAGTCCCGTTTTTTAGCGTACTTACTGAGCCAGCACTCCCGCCAGTTCTTCTATCCTGTTCTCTTTCTGTTCCCTTTCTGTTCCCTTTCTATTCACAATTAAAGAGATCTTAACTATCTTTTTTATAAACATTTGCAGGATCACCCTCTTGATGCTTCTCTTTAATCTTTCTCTTCATACTTGGTTTAAGAGAAGCCATAAAGATTGTTTTGAAGTCCCTGCGTTTTGAATTAAACCTTTTTTACGCAGTTCAGTAATCAAGTTCCCCACTTTGCTCTTTTTTTGCTTGTCGTTCATCACATCAGGAAGCTTATCCCAAAGCAGTTCATCAATTTCATTTCGGTTCAATGAACCATGTTCGCCAATCGCTTTACAAACCATATCAAGGTAGTACTGTTTATCAAAAGCCCTGTTTTTACTGTAGGATGCTTTTTTACCAATCTTCTGCGCCACCGTTTGAGAGATATAAAAATTCGGTTTGCGCCCTTCGATAAGGGATTTGGCTTTAAGCAGTTTTTCTTCATCGTTACTGAGTGGAAGCTTCTTTTGCACTTTGTCGAGCGCCATGATTTCGCTGAGAGTCAAGTCGCCGGTGCTGGCAAGCAGACGGGCATAGTCCATATTCAGCACTTTGCCGGTGAGTTTCAATTTTACCCGATTGCTTGACAGCTCATAATCGGGCAACGGGAAAAATCGGGCGCTCTGCAACAGAAACAACTTCCTGATTCCGCCACCTGCCGTGTCCACCATCTTCAGGTTAAACATAGCCGTCGCTAAAAAGCGGTTCCGATAATACTCCTCCGGGGCGTCTTCCATCACCACGCGCTGCACATCGCCAGGCGCAAAACTCCCGAGGTTGGTGAAGGTAAGCGTCTCATCTCCTTCGATCACATTGATGCGCCCGGCCAGGGAATAATCCTGATGTGCAAGGCAATTATTTACAGCCTCACGAATTGCATACGGTTCATATTGATCAATCTCTTCAGGAAAGAGAGTGCCTTCAGGAAGATAGCGGTATTTCAGATTGCGGATTTTGGCATAAACCTTGTCGACAGCAAGCAACATCGGCAAGCCGAACAAGGCATAGTCACGGTCATTGCCCTGATGATCTTTGAGTATCCAGCGGATTTTGACATCAGCAGGCAACAAAAAATGTTCAGCTTCATTGTTGCCCAGCAATATCAGAGCGGTACGGGTTAACTTTCCTTTGATGGATAGTTTGGCCTTGTTCAAAAAGGTCGCATTGTCCCACTCGTCAACGTCACCCGATTTGTCAGGGAACTTGCTCTTGAAGTTGTTGCGAGCGACCCGCAGAGCCTCGTCATCCAGATCATCCAGCCCTGCATCGGTCACTATTGCCGCACTCCAGTCCTTCAGAGTTGCCTGTGCATGGATGCGTTCGATCTCTTCCAGATTGAGTGGCGAAAGTGACTCGCCTTCACGTCCATAATAGTGCCCGTCAAAGGCAATCGGGACACCCTTTGGTGCTGCAGGAATTTCGAACAAAAGCACTCGACCATGGGGATGCTGCACTTCATGAATGTTGATAAACGTAATGCGACTGGTGGTTTTGTCGGCAATCCCCTTTTTCAATCGGTCAAGATAGTGACGCTCACGGCAATAGTTTGAGCCAACAACCTGCCGCTGATTATTAACACCAAGCACCAGCCAGGCCACTGAGTGATGATTCAGATTGGCCTCATTGCTCAATGCAGAAAAATATTTTCCGAGATGGGAAAAATCATAGCTGTTTTTAGCCTCCTTGAATTCTACCACCTCGCTCTCAGCAGTTAAGGCAAGCAATTCGTCAAGTTTTGACGCAGAATCAATATGCTGAACGTTCATACTGCTACCTTCGCGTTACCATTCGTCAGTTTTTGAAACAAGATGCCTGGGTGATTGCTAACTTTCTCCATAAGGTTTGGTAGTGAAATAATGTTGTTCAGGATGTCTTGCGAATATCCGCCAGCAATAGTTTGCCTTTTTCTGTAAGGCAATACTGCTGACGAGAACTGGTCGGTTTCTCCGGGATGGTCATTGCCAGAATATCCTCCTGCAAAAGCGGAGTAAGATATTTTTTCCTGAATTTGCTCCGGTTTTTCAAGTTCATAACAGCCATTAATTCCAGAATCATCACCGCTTTTTCACAAGAGAGAAGCATTAATCTGACCTGCTCCCGACTTAGTCCCAGCTTAGTCCCAACTTGGCTCCGACTTAGTCCCGGCTTGGCACAATACTGCTCCCCAGCACTCTCTCCCGTCATCGCTGCGTCTCCGTCCGGTTTGTAATCCTTTTTCAAAAACTGAACCTGAAACTGAAGCCCTTTTTCGAACCATTTGAACTCGATTTCAGGATACGCTTTCAGTTCATCAGCAATCAGCTTCAAGCCATTGCCCCACTGGTCGATGATTCCAAGCTTTTTGAAAACCGGGGCGATAACCTTGTTGCGAATATCGGACTGGCGGGCATCCATTTCGTTAAAGTCAATGGAGGGCAGCAACTTGCCGGGGCTCGTGATTTCGAGCATGTCGTCATATATGGCAACCTTGATATCTTTGCCAGCAAGGGAGTAATCACGATGAACCACCGCATTGCGAATGGCTTCCCTGATGGCAACCACAGGATATTCCCAGCGGCTTTTGGTGTATACCCCTGTTACCGTTGACCCTTTGTTGATATGGCGAAGTACAAAATCATAAGCGCCTTCAGCCTGAATGGCAATATTTCCGGCGGCGGTTTTCTGGTCAATAAACTCGTGAGGGGATCTTCCTTTAAAGCGTGCACACTCAATTTTGGCGTAAGGGAAAAGCTCTTGTTTTACCTGACAGTCGGAAAAAAGAACATAGGCGTTCGTCGGCAAGAGTGAGCCCTGAAAATCTTTCACCAATTCCAGTTTTCGCAGGGTTGCGTCAGTCAATGCTTCGCCTGTTTTTTCCTTGAAGAATTCCTGAAATGGTTCAAGAGAGATGTCGGTAAGCGCTTTGTCATGCACCAGCTCACTGTCGAACGAGATATTCCTGCGCTGCCGTTCAAGTGCTGCGATGATTTCCGCATCAGCAGGACGATTGGAGGAGCCGACACGAATGTAGGTGCCAGCTACTTTGCCTTTTGATTTGAGGTAATAGGGCAGATTGCTGCCCCGATAAATCTGAACTTTGATGAATCGCTTGCCTTCAATACCGTGGAAAGAGATTTCAGGGATAATGACCGGATGACAGTGGACGTGAATGAGGTTGCTTATCTGCTCTTCAAGAGCCATGACCTCATCTTCTGCAATACCGGTGATCTCTCTCGGCTCATTTTTTATCCCGATAAACAGCTCTCCGCCCGCATCGTTGGCGAATGCCACAATGGTTTTGGCAAGGTCGGAAACCGTTGGCAGTGACTCTTTAAACTCGATTCTGCGACCTTCCGGTTGATGGATGAGTTCGGTAATTTTCATGATGCTTCAGTAGAGCCTGATATCGTTTTATTGCCAGCAAGTTACAACTATCCAACCGCTGAATTTTCACTCACTCTCCATTTATGAACAATTACTCCTGTTCAATCTTTAATTTTTCGCGAATGTAGCTTCGGATATCCTTGACAACACTATCATACTCATTTTTGTGAAACCGTCTGGACTCAAAATCGATCTTGACCGCTTTAAGGAACTCCTCAAAGTCTGAGTTCTGCTCACACAGTTTATTGACCGTTTCCCAGTCAAGCGCCTCCTTTTGGCGTGCAGGGTAGAGAACCCTTGAACTGTCAATATCAAGCGGATCAAGTTGAATAATACCAATCCCGAAGGATGAGGCAAGGCGCTGGAGTTCTGAAAGAAACTCATCATCCTGGAGAATATCGATAGCCACAAGATACCCTTCGTGCGCCCACGAGGAGTTCGAGACCGCCTGAAAATATGATTCCCTGTAATTGGCTTTTGTGAGACTCTTCTTTAACTCAAAGGAAAAAAGGCGAAGCGAATTGTTGTCGGAGAGCCGATTGAATGCGATGACATCTGGTTACCAGTCGTCAAGGGGCAGATAAAACCCTACAATGTCGGGATGAATCCATTCATTGCAACCAGAACGCAGAGATTTTTCGTGAAAAATTGTTTTTGTAAAAATTGATCGTCCACGATTGAACAGGGAGTTGGTATAGACAAAATAGGTCAGCAAAGGATGAAGATCCCGCTCGTGGTAGGTCGTCGATTTGGCTTTCTGGCAGATCTCTTCTTTTTCGATTGTAATCACGGTATCCGGGAGCAGCTCGCGTTCACGTCCTTTCAGAAAAAAACGTGTCGGGCGTCGACCAACTTTGATAAAAGAAGATTTATCATTATCCCGAACTTCTACATAGAGTTGCGCTCCAAGGCTGTTCCAGGGAGTCTTGCCGGATGTCCTGATTTTTCCACTAAAGCCCTTCTCTTTTCCGATTTGCCAGATCTCCTGATACGTCAGAGGTTTTGTGGTCTCCTTGAGCACCTCCTGAGCAAGATCAAGGAAGGAATACACTGCCATAGCTTTTTTCCTTTTCTACAATAACCGCATTGTGCAAAAATTATGCTCTGTCGTAGAGAGCGCCCGGGGTTTTGATGACAAGAGTCATGCTCCTTCCTCTGGCTCCAACTTCGCAATGGTCGCTTCAGATTCGGCTGCCATTTCTCATTGAAAGAATATAACTCAACCGCCAATAGTACCGCATTTCTTACATTCAGATTCTTCGACCAAAACAGCAATTTCAGCAACCGATTATCAATGACTTCGGCATCCACGGTCTGCTTTCATACTCTTTACCCATCTCCCGTAATCGCCTGCACCAGCTTGCTGATTTTGTCGGAAAAAAACCTTTCGCCCCACAAGGAAAGGCTTGGCTGCTCTGAAGCAGAAAGAAAAGGAGCGACATCCTGAGCAGCTTTCGGCCAGTCGATGCTCTTTATTTTTTCGGTCAAGGCATTCGCCAGCCATGAGGCATTAATCGCGAGATTCTCTCCTGACCACGGCCCAAACTGTTGCAGAGCATTGGCAAGGTGCGGCAGATTTGGCTTGATCTTTTGCTTGCAGTACCAGGTAAAATCAAACCAGTCGCGACCTTTCAGGTAGGGTCTGCAAAGCAGTGCATGAAGTTTAAGAGCATAGTTGCTTGGCAAATCCTGCGCACAGATTTCAAAATCAAGGGGAAAATCAAAATAGTGCCAACTTGTACCCGTCCCGACTGGTGGAGTGGTATCAATTTCAAGTTTAACCCGAAGTTTACGCTGTTTGTCGGAATCAAAAAACGACAAGTCAAGTTGCCGCCCGATAGAATCATTCTTGATCATGGCCTGACGTACAGCCTTGTTCATGTTGCTGCGGTCACTCAATTCGCAATGCACACCAAACTCTGCCATCGTCTGAGTAAGCGAATCGAAATAATACGACCAGTGAAATGCCGGATCTGGCGCCAATAGAATAAAATCCAGATCTTCTGAAAAATGCGGTAAACCATGCAGAATACGAAGAGCGGTGCCACCCTGAAAGGCTGCCTTTTCAAAGAATCCTGCCCGCCATAGCGCATAGAGCGCAACCTCCTGCAAAATCTCTTTAATCGCCTGTTCCTCCTGTGCGGCATTGGTGAGCGAATAGTGTTGCAGACGTCTGCGAAGCAGCTCAATCATCTGGCCACCTCCTGCTGGAGTGACTGAATGCACTCCCTCATGCGTTTGTGCAGATAGACCTGTTGCATAAGCTCCCAGGTTGCAGGATCAACAGAGTCAAACAACTCTTCATCAATGCGCATGGATGCGGTAAGCGTTTTCATGTCGGCCACTTCAAGTTTGCGAAAACAGACCATATCAAACAGCGCCCGCAGGGGTTGTGCCACTAATGCCGCTTGACCGGTAAAAATGTGCCGATCGACCGCCGGCAAAAACTGCCCCCACTGCAGTGCCAAAGGATAAAAGCGATAGAGCCCCAATACCGAATGATTCACCACCAACTGACGGCGCCCGGGTAACACTGAAAGAGTGGTCGGCACCGATTCGGGAATCCAGCCGTGAAAGCTCAGTGCCGTTTCCATTGAAATGTATGAACCGGGTTGCAGGGTTTGGGCCAGCACATAAGGATGGAGCAAACTGTTTTGCATTGTTGGTGCAAGCAGATAATAACCGCGCCGCAGTTGCAGCAGCTCACCATGCTGAATGGCACGGTTGACGAGATTGTAGCGCCGCTGGGGAGTACCATCAACCAGACGAGCCAACTGAGCCTGCGATACCACCCGGTGCCCAAGACCGGAGTGCAGCAACTTTTCTGTGATCGTTTGCATTCGTGTATGATACTTTCGTTTTTCGAAAGGTACAAACATTTTTGACGAGCAAGAGCAAAAAACAAGCCTCCAGCGCCATCAGAATCAGTTCAGTAAAACCTTCGATTGATACGCTTGTCGCCAAAGTATCCGGTAATGAACGACTCTTTTCCCTCCTTCCAGGCAAACCAGGCAATGCCAAGCGACCCGGCAGCATCAACCCAACCAGTGTGAAAGAGTTCATATAGCACACTGCCTGCAAGGAGCACCACCGAGAGCAAAAGACAGGTTTTCGTGCAATTCGTATCGGCAATAATAGCCTCGGAATGCAGGGCCTTGCCTACCTTCATTTTGGCGCTCATCAGCCACCACATGGTAGCTATCGAAACCAGAGACACAAGAATTCCGGGAACTGTGGTCACAGGTCGATTTCGCTGCAGCACGTTGAGCCATGAACCAAAAACCATGCCTGCGGCAAGCAGATAAAAAGCACAGCCGGTAATCCGCAAGCCCTGCCGTTCAAACTGATCACGGGATACAACCGGGCTTTTGCGAATTCGAAGTACCGCATGAACAATTGCAGCACCGGAAATCACCTCAACAAGACTGTCGACACCGAATCCAAGCAGTGCCAGAGTGTCATCATTCAATCCGAACCAGATACTGATGGCGTCCTAAATGATATTGTATCCGATGGTCACAAAACCAGGGAGCAGAGCAATATTCAAAAAACGTTGCTG
>CAJAAV010000163.1 GCA_903937835.1 uncultured Chlorobiaceae bacterium
CAAAAATTAGCTATTACATGGCTGGAGAGTATGGCGAAAACTTCGGCCGACCTCACTACCATGCCTGTATCTTCGGACTCGACTTTCATGATAAGAAATTATGGAAAAGGACTTCCTCTGGTTCTCTCATATATAGATCCCCAGACCTTGAAGCTCTCTGGCCATTTGGTTATTCCTCCATTGGAGACGTTAACTTCGAGTCAGCAGCTTACGTGGCTCGATACATTATGAAAAAACAAACTGGCAAACACTCAGAAAATCACTATCAGTACTCTGATCTAAAAACGGGGGAAATAATACAAATGACTCCCGAATTTAATAAAATGTCCTTAAAGCCCGCTATTGGGCTTAACTGGTACAAAAAATACAAAAATGACGTATTCCCACATGACTATGTCGTACTAAGAGGTCAAAAAGTAAAACCACCAAAATACTATGACAAACTCTACAAAAACGACAGTCCATACGAATACGAACAAATAATTGCAAACCGTGAAATCGGTGCTAAACTAAATCACGCAGACAATACCTATGACCGACTGGCCGTTAAGGAACAAGTCGTATCAGCAAAACTGCGTAAACTAAAACGAACCCTCACTTAAGGAAAACCTCATGAAACTTAATATATGTTCAGTAAAAGACCGCGCAGCGGATGCCTATGGCAGACCAATGTTCGTTCCTTCAACAGGAGTCGCAATACGCTCCTTCTCAGACGAAGTAAACAGACAAGCTGAAGATAATCAGCTATATAACCATCCTGATGACTTCGATCTCTACGAATTTGGCATCTTTGATGACAATTCAGGTATGTTCGAACTATATGAACAACCAAAGCTCCTATCATTAGGAAAACAGGTAAAAGTAACTACTTAAAATAAACCGTAAAGGGGGGTTTTATCCCCCTTACGGAACAATCTAAAAAGGTAAAATAACCATGCATCGCAATCAATCGGTAAGCCTTCATCAATTCACAACAATCCCTAAAGCGGATATACCACGCTCAAAATTCGACTGTCAATCAACTCATAAAACTACATTCGACGCTGGTCAACTAATCCCTGTATATGTAGATGAAGTACTCCCCGGCGATACATTTAACCTAAATATGACGGCATTTGCCCGTCTAGCTACTCCTCTATACCCAATCATGGATAACATGGTGATGGATAGCTTCTTCTTCTTTGTCCCTAATCGCCTAATTTGGTCAAATTGGCAAAAATTCATGGGACAACAAGCAAACCCAGCTGATTCAATCAGCTATGTAATCCCACAACAGGTGTCACCTACAGGAGGCTATGCCATCGGCAGCCTCCAAGACTATATGGGATTACCAACTGTCGGCCAAGTAACGGCCGGCAATACTGTAAGTCACTGTGCCTTTTGGCCACGTGCCTACAACCTCATTTGGAATGAGTGGTTTAGAGATGAAAACTTACAAAACTCCGTCACCGTTGATACTGGTGACGGCCCTGATACTGTTGCTAACTACAATCTCTTGCGCCGTGGTAAACGGAAAGACTATTTCACATCTGCTCTTCCATGGCCTCAAAAAGGCGCGTCAGTAACATTACCTTTAGGTACTGCAGCGCCATTAAAATATACAACCTTATCTGGTACTTCTGTAACAGGCAAATTTGCACAAGTTGTTGGCCAGACTGCTTCTACAAGCGTTATGGGCTCTTCACCAACAGAAGGTGGAGCATTTACTGCGTTACCACTATCTTCAATAAATACTATTTATGCTGACCTCTCTGCTGCAACAGCTGCAACAATCAATCAACTCCGCCAATCTTTCCAAATTCAAAAACTTTTGGAAAGAGATGCTCGTGGCGGTACTCGATATACTGAGATTATTCGCTCTCATTTCGGCGTTATCTCTCCTGATTCTCGCTTACAAAGACCCGAGTACCTCGGTGGAGGATCAACGCCTGTTAACGTTAATCCGGTCGCTCAAACTTCTGGCACTGGCCAAACTGGACAAACTACCCCTCTGGGTACACTTGGTGCTATGTCTACTGTTTTGGCTCACCGTCATGGCTTTAGCCAATCGTTTACTGAACATGGCGTAATTATCGGACTAGTGTCCGTACGAGCAGACCTCACATACCAACAAGGTATGCATAAAATGTGGTCTCGCTCAACACGTTATGATTTCTATTTCCCTGCTTTCGCTATGTTAGGCGAGCAGTCAGTTCTTAATAAAGAAATCTACGTAACTGGAGCTACAACTGATAACGATGTATTCGGTTATCAAGAACGCTGGGCAGAATATCGTTACAATCCTAGCCGTATTTCATCATTGTTCCGCAGTACTGCTTCTGGAACATTAGACGGCTGGCATCTTGCCCAAAAATTCACTGCTACTCCAACTTTAAGTAGCTCCTTCATCGTTGATACGCCTCCGTTATCACGTGCATTAGCCGTAGGCACTGCCGCTAACGGCGCACAATTCATCTTTGATTCTTTCTTTGATGTTAAGAAAGCTCGACCAATGCCAATGTACTCTGTACCTGGCTTAATCGATCACTTCTAATCATGGGCATATTAGCAGATATATTAGGTCCTGTTTCTTCCTTTCTTGGAACGAATCAGACCAATCAAAAAAATTGGGATATTTCCCAATCTAATAATGATTGGTCGGCTCAACAATATGCGACACGTTATCAAACTACTGTAAGTGATCTTACAAAAGCTGGGTTAAATCCTATGCTTGCGTACAGTAATGGGCAGGGAAATGCTCCCGTTGCCCAACAAACTGCACCTATGCAGAATGCTTTAGGCAACGCCGTAGAAAGCTATAATAAAACTAGAGGCACTTCTGCTCAATCTGCGTTAGCAGAGGAACAAGTAAAACAAGCAGAAAGCCAAACTATACTCAATAGCGCTAATGCGCTTAAATCTCATGAAGAGGCAATAGTCGCTAGAGAACAAGCGGAGAACCTTAGGGTCGATCGCCAAAAGCGACAAGTGGAAATTCCACAAGTCCAAGCCTCTACCAAGGCCTATGAAGGCCAAGCTACTGCATCAGCTGCTCAAGCTGCACAATCATATAAGATGATTGAAAACTTAACATCGCAAATTCAAAAAATGCAAGAAGAGACGAAAAGGATAAAAAATGAAGGAGATATTAATGCGCCTGAGGCTGAGTTCGCTAGAAAGTATCCTACGACTCATCTTATCCTCAATAAGTTTCTTCCTACTATTAGCAACACTGTCCGTTCTCTTAAATAAAGGAATCTAAATGAAAACACCTTTTCTACGTACTATGTACAACTATGACCGAGATGCTGCGTCAAATGAGTCGGGGTTGCATTGTGAGGATGCTTCCCTGACTCAGCAGCATTTCAAAGACGAAACGGATATCAATAATATCCTTCGTCAATTTAATATCACGGGCTTATTATCTGAAAGCCCATTATCGCCACGCTATGGCGATTTCACAGGCATCGTGGATTACCACTCTGCCCTTAACGCCGTTATCGCGGCTGAGGATGGATTTAACGCCTTGCCAGCCGATCTCAGAGCTACCTTCGGCAACGATCCTGAGCAACTCATCAATTTCCTTGATGATCCAAAAAATAAAGACGAGGCAATTCGTCTAGGTCTTGTAGACCAAAAACTCATTGAAAATGAAGTAAAAATAGAGGCTGAAATAGCCTCAAAGGATGAGTGAAACGAATCCAGCACAGTTACCCTACTTGATGTAACTGTGCTAGGTGACACCAAACCACAAAAACCTAAATAACTAAGGCCAAAAAAAATGAATATCTTGCACCGCAAAAGTATGTCAAAACATAAACACGCCAAAACCTTCCGTAACCACGGAAAAAAGACAAAATCGGCTAATGTCCGATCTGCACCTCAGCGTGGAGGCTGGAGACTCTAAAAAAGTCCCAGTCCACCTCACATGGCCTGTTATCACCCTATATCCGCTGGGTTAAGCGGATATCAAACTAACTTTGCTACTGGCAAAGTCTATAGGAGGGTCATTTTTAAAAAAAATGATCCCGACATTGTTCAAGAGGTCTCCTTGCCCTGCGGACAGTGCATAGGCTGTCGTCTTGAACGCTCACGTCAATGGGCTATGCGTTGCATGCATGAAGCTCAACTCCATGAACATAACTGCTTCATTACACTTACCTATGACGATACACATCTCCCAAGCGATCAATCGCTTCATTACAGAGACTTTCAACTCTTTATCAAAAGACTCAGAAAACGATTTCCAACTACAAAAATTAGCTATTACATGGCTGGAGAGTATGGCGAAAACTTCGGCCGACCTCACTACCATGCCTGTATCTTCGGACTCGACTTTCATGATAAGAAATTATGGAAAAGGACTTCCTCTGGTTCTCTCATATATAGATCCC
>CAJAAV010000164.1 GCA_903937835.1 uncultured Chlorobiaceae bacterium
CACAGCGAGATTGATAATAGTGCGAGAGTCCCAAAACTTCTTTCCCTGCAGCATGCAATGGCCGAAAAGCTTGTCTACAATAAATTGAAAAGCACACTCGGTGGAAGGCTGCGCTATTTTGTTTCAGGAGGCGCTGCTTTGCCGCAAAAGATTGGCGAGTTTTTTCAGGCGCTTGACATCAGTATTCTTGAGGGATATGGCCTGACTGAGACCGCACCGGTCACCCATGTTAATCGTCCTGAAAAGATCAAGTACGGCACGGTGGGGCGAGCGGTAAACAATGTCGAGGTCATGATTGCCCAGGACGGCGAAATACTGCTCAAAGGTACGAACATCATGAAGGGATACTGGAATGACGAAGAGGCCACACGGGAAGTTATCAAGGATGGGTGGCTCTACTCTGGCGACATTGGAGAGATCGACAATGAAGGCTATCTGAAAATAACCGGTCGAAAAAAACATATCATTGTCACCTCTGGCGGAAAAAATATTGCACCATTGCCTATCGAAAACCTTATTTCTGATAGTCCTTATATCGACCAGGTCATTGTGATCGGTGAAAAACGTCCATTTCTGATCGCCCTTATAGTACCGAACTTCGGCACACTAAGGGAGTTTTCCGCTGCAGAAGGTATCCTGGCTACTACAAACCAAGAGTTGATTGAGAATAAAAACATACTGCAGATTTATGAAAAAATGATACGCACCGTTTCGCGACAGCTTGCAACTCATGAAAAGGTACGCAAGTTTCTGTTGATTGATATCCCGTTCACCATTGAAAACGGTCAAGTAACCCCCACGTTGAAACTCAAGCGCGATGTGATTACAACAAGGTATGCATCCGAAATAGACAAGTTGTATAATACCCTTAACATGGTCTATAATACTGAGTAAACTCCAAAAAAGTATTTATATGCGGAGCTTCACCTCATATCGGTAACAGATAGAGTCAACCTCTGTGTTTTGGATTATCCTTTTATCTTAAGCATTGGTCGAACGCAATGATTTTCGCTCCCTTGACGTTCAACAAGCCCTTCATGGATGAGGTCAGTGATGATATCGTCAAGATTCCAGGGGCAGTTGGCATATTTCTCTTCAATTTCTTCAAGGTACATAACTTCCGAGTGCACGAGCTCTTTGATAAGCTGACCCCGATACCACCGCTTTGAGCCCTGAAACTTCGACTGCCTGCTCAGAGGCCGAATCCCTGTCCTTTTGCTGGTCAGCATAAGAGCCCCGTAATCCATCAAGGCATTATGCCAGTCTCGGCTTTGTCCTGGAGGAAGCACCACGTCAGCAATCCGCTGCAATTCGAACGCCGAAATATCTTCAGGCAGCCCGAATTCATGGATAAGGATTCTGCGAATATTGGTATCGACCGCAGCCATATCGAGATTATCAGCAAAAACGGGAATGGAACGACACGTGTACTCACCTATACCTGGAAGCTTTTTCAGCAGTTCAGGCTGTGACGGAACAACTCCTCCATAAGACTCTGTGATGACGGCAGCACACCGGTGCAGCCGCACTGCCCTGGAGTTGTAACCCAGCCCGCTCCAAATAGAGAGTACCTGTCTGAGTGGAGCGGATGCCAGATGAACTGAATCGGGAAAATGGTGCAACCATTCATTAAACCTTGGAACTACCCTTTCGGCTTGTGTTTGCTGTAACATGATTTCGCTGATCATGACAGCATATCGGTCGGTCGTCTCGCGCCAGGGAAAACTTCTTCGGTTCTGCCGGTAAAAAGCAAAAATCTTTTGGTGGAAGAGTTCCGTGTCATCAATTTTTACAGCTCTTGTCCCCCGTGTAACGAGCTTCATAGTACTGGATGATAACAACCCTGTCAAAAATATGCCTTTTTCGTCACAATGATGTAACGTTGGTGCTTCACGCATGGAGGGAAAACCCGGCAGCATTTATGCAAGCCGGGATTACCAAAAAAAATCAGACGCTCTCTACATTCTTGCGTTCCTTGACTTTCAACGCTGCCTTGCCGGTACGTTTGCGCAAGTAGAAGAGTTTAGCTCTTCTGGCCTTGCCGTGTTTCACAACGGTGACACTTTCAATGTTGGGTGAGTTGACCGGGATGATCCTCTCAACACCGACACCATGAGAAATTTTGCGAACCGTGATGGTCTTGTTCCCACCGGCTCCCCTGTCGCTGATAACAACACCTTCGAAAGCCTGAAGCCTCTCCTTTTCACCCTCAATAACCTTCAACTGAATCTTGACGGTATCACCTGGACGGATTTCCGGAAAATCGGTAACAGCCTGGGTGGCTTCAACTAACTTGATTAACTGATCCATGACAACAACTTATTTACGTTATTTTTTCTTATATCCTTCTAATTCAACTCGATCAAGCAGATCCGGCCTCCGTTGTCTTGTTCGCTCAAGAGCATTTTCATGACGCCACTGCTCAATCTTTCCATGATTACCAGTCAACAGCACTTCAGGAACCTTCATCCCCCTGAATTCTGCTGGCCTGGTGTAATAGGCAGAGTCAAGGAGCCCGGCCTGAAAAGAATCAGTCAAAGCCGATTCACTATCACCAAGAACACCAGGTATAACCCTGACAAGCGCATCCATAAGAAGGAGCGCCGGTATCTCCCCACCCGAGACAACAACATCGCCGATGGAGATCTCCATGGTAACAAGATTCTGCCTGATCCGTTCATCAATGGCCTTGTAATGACCACAGAGAATAATCAGATTACGCATCATCGAAAGCCTGTTGGCCATAGACTGCTCAAGCAATATCCCGTCAGGTGAAAGAAAAATCACCGCATCGTACTCTCTTTCAGCCCGCAATGCTTCTATACACGTGAAGACCGGTTCAGGACGGAACACCATCCCGGCACCACCACCATAAGGCGAATCATCAACCTGTTTATACCTGCCCAGTCCGTAGTCATGCAAGTTGTGAATGTAAATTTCCACATGGTTTTTTTTTCTTGCAATGCTCAACAATCCGTTGTTGAGCGGAGAATCAAAAAAACCTGGAAGGACGGAAATAACATCAATCCTTATTGCATCCATGGGCTGATACAAGCAGTTACAGAAATTCATCAAATCTTGGCATGACAATGTACTTTTCACCAAGATTAAACTCTTCAACAAACTCATCTATGGCTGGCAGCAAAATTTTTTTTCCGGCGACAAGAACCTCGTAGACTTCATGCGCAGGCATCCTGATCACATTGGTAACAATGCCAACCTCACTTCGATGACGATCCAAAACCTTCATTCCAATAATCTCATGAAGATAGGCGCGGTTGTCCGGCTGTGGCAAAAGCTGATCTTCCTCAACAAACAATTGCCAACCTGTGAGTGTTTCAGCTTTTTCCATGCTATCAATCCCCTCAAAGAACAACCATGCAAATCCTCCGCCAAGAGCAGCTTTTTTTACCTTTAAACGCTCAAGCGAATCGACAGACTTTCCCGCATAATACTCATGCCGGGAAAGAAAACTGTCAGGAAAATCAGTAATAACCTCCACTTTCACCTCACCCTTCAACCCTTTCGGCTTGAGAATGATACCTGTCAAATAGAGTTCCACCCTGACCTCACCATAAAAAATGATTACGCCTCTCCACCGGTAGCTGCTTTCGCTTCTGCCTCTTTTTTGGCGCTGCGGCGATGGGATTTCAGTGCAAGTCTTTTCTGACGCCTTACATTCTGGTGCTCCTGCCACTTTTCCATCTCTGCTGAAATTTCTGCCTCGCTGCGCCCCATGCTCTTGAGTCGTAATTCGTAAAGCAATCCTGTTGTACGGATGAGACTGTTTACTGTTGCGGTTGGCTGTGCGCCAGTCTGCATCCAGTAAACAATACGGTCTTTTTTAATCGTGACAGCATGCGGTTTGGCAGTCGGCTGATAATGGCCGACAACTTCAAGAAATTTGCCGTCCCTTGGTGAGCGCGCATCAGCGACAACAATCTGGTATACCGGCAATTTTTTTCTTCCTGCTCTTTTAAGTCTGATCTTTACCAAGGCTAAAGTATTTTAGTTAATGTTTACTGGTAACAGTGAATACAATCTATCGTTTTAAAAACTTTTCAAGCGCAAGATTCTGCGAAGTAATTTTTCTGCCGGACTGCGACAGTTTTGATACAGAACGCATCATCTTTTTCATTTCTCCAAACTGTTTAAGCAGGAGATTAACCTCCTGTACTTTCGTGCCGCTACCCCTCGCAATTCGCTGACGACGGCTCCCATTGATAATATCGGGATTAGTTTTTTCCTGCTTTGTCATGGAATTGATCATCGCCTCAATCGGCTTGAAGTCAAGATTTTCAAGATCCTGCTTTGGCACCATCTTGTTCAGACCCGGTACCATCTCAATCAATCCCTGAATTGAGCCCATCTTCTTGAGCTGTTGCAACTGGTCGAAAAAGTCGTTGAGATCAAACTCATTTTTCATCAACTTTTTCTGCATCTCCAGAGCTTTCTCAAGATCGAGATTTTCCTGGGCTTTTTCAACAAAACTTACAATATCACCCATTCCCAGAATTCTCTGGGCCATACGATCAGGATAAAAGATATCAAGATCATCAACCTTTTCACCGATGCTAATAAATTTTATCGGCTTCTCGACAACCTGACGGATCGAAAGTGCTGCGCCACCCCTCGAGTCACCATCAAGCTTGGTGAGCACCACACCATCAAAATCAAGCTGATCATTAAAGGCTTTAGCAGTATTAACCGCCTCCTGACCCATCATGGAGTCAACAACAAAAAGAAGCTCGTCCGGCTTGAGGGCGTTTTTCAGCGCTTCAGCCTCAGCCATCATTTTGTGATCAATCTGCAAGCGTCCGGCGGTATCAATAATAAGAACATCCCTGGCAGAAGAGCGAGCAGACTCCAACCCCTGCAAAGCCGCTTGCATGGCATCCTGCTCTTCAATGGCAAAAACAGGAACATCTATCTGTGCTCCGAGAGCTTTAAGCTGATCAATCGCCGCTGGTCGATAGACATCAGCCGCAACAAGCATCGGGTTTTTTCCGTTCTTCTTCAGGCGTAACGCAAGTTTAGCGCAGAACGTTGTCTTTCCGGAACCCTGCAAACCAGCAACCATAATAATTGCAGGAAGTTTCTTCGGAGAAAGGTTCAGCGGCTTCTGCTCTCCACCCATCAGATCGGTCAGCTCGTCATAAACGATTTTCACGATCATCTGCGCAGGAGAGACGCTTTTGATAACCTGTTCACCAAGAGATTTCTCCCTTATATCTTCGATTAATTTCTTTGCTACCTTGTAGTTAACATCAGCACCAAGAAGAGCTCGCTTGATATCGCGCATCGCGAGACCAATATTAATCTCATTGATGGTCGCCTGGCCTGCCAGTTTTTTAAAGGTGGCCTCTAATTTATCGCTTAGACTTTCGAACATTGCTATTTGGCTTTTTTCTATATAAAGCTTAAAAATGCTTAGCTTTAATTATAACAAAAAATAGCAAAAAATAAAATGATACTATCCTATCTTAATTGCCAACCATGGTTTTTGTTAATATTTTTTTATTTAAGGGCTACACTACCTTACAAAAAAATCAGAGATTATGACCGCCAGCAGCATAAAAAACATTCTGGACTCTTTTCGCAGCAAACGAATTGCGGTGATCGGAGACATTATGCTCGACAAGTATATATTCGGGCACGTCTCGCGCATTTCGCCCGAATATCCGGTACCGGTTGTTGATGTCACCCATGAAGATCACCGGCTTGGAGGAGCTGCAAATGTTGCTCTCAATACACTTTCACTCGGCGCAGAAACCATACTGATCGGTGTTACAGGCATCGATAGCAACCGCGATATTCTTCTTGAACTATTCCGCAGTCGAGGACTTGCAACCGAAGGGCTGATCGGTGATCCTTCCAGACCGACAACATGTAAAACAAGAATCCTTTCGCAAAACCATCATATCACAAGGGTTGATTTTGAAAGCAGAAAGGAGGTCAATACAGAGATAGAGCAAGCGATTTTTGACTCCTTTGAAGCTGTTGTCGACTCAATTGATGCTATCGTGCTTGAAGACTACAACAAGGGGCTTCTCAGTACACAGCTTATTCGGCGCATTATTGCTTCAGCAAGGCAACATAACGTCCCGGTACTTGTCGACCCTAAACTCCATAATTTTTTTGCCTATAAAGGGTGCTCGGTATTTAAACCAAATCTTTCCGAGATGGCCGCATCACTGGGTATTGTGCTGCAAAACAACGATCGAGAGGTTGAAAATGCCTGTCGCTTGCTTAAGGAAAAACTTGAGACAGAAACCATTATTGTAACAAGAAGTGATAAGGGTATGACCATTTATAACGGTTCATTCACTCATATTGCGGCAACCTCGCTGGAGGTTGCCGATGTTTCCGGGGCTGGAGACACCGTTATTGGTCTACTGGCACTCGGTGCGGCTGCAGGGATTGATATTGTGACAAATGCAATTATAGCCAATCTTGCTGCAGCAACAGTCTGCCAGGAGGTGGGAGCAGTTCCTGTCCGACCAGAAAAACTGCTCAAGGCGTATCAGGCTCATCTTCAATAATCGAAAGATACTCCTCAAGCTCTTCCGGCCATGGCGGGTTATATGAAGTATCCGCCAGAAGAGAGCTCAAATTGTTCAAAGAGAAAAATGGAACCTCGAACAACCCGGCATTACTCATGGGGACTGGCACATCCTTGCCTGGATCGAGATGCATCACAAAGATAACACTAACCACCCCGTGGCCGTTTGGGGTAAAAACCCACATTCCCGTTGCATGCTGAACCCTGTGATACTTCGGATTGTCTGGAATATATTCCGGTTCCTGCTTCATGGTTAGCGCTATGGCATTATCCCCAGCCCAAACAAGTCTGGATCGCATTATCACCTCCCTCTGCTTCAGAGGCCATGGGGTATTGATTACCTGGCGCACAACATACTCGGTATGCTCACTTTTCTCAAGAACCTCCATTTCTGCAAGCTGATGAACCCACCGATTAAAGTTTGCCATGTCGTAAAAAAGGCTAAGCAACTTTTTTAAAGAGACCCGCAACTCTACTTCTCCCTTGAAGCCCAAAATTTCAGAACCACTTACCTTGGAAGAAAATATTTTGATCCCTTTATATTCGACACGAAACTCCCACTTCCCATTCAGGATTGATGCTACATCCATACTTTCTTTATTGCAAATAGTTATCGACAGACTGCGAGACGAATAAAAAAAATCATTTTGTTATAAATTTTTCGTAATGCTGGATAACATCAGAAGCTGATTGTTTAAACGGAGCATCAACCGGAGTCTTGTACTTTTCCTTCTTGACCATTTCCCGCAAATTGACCATGGTATGATAGGGGGTATCGATAACCGCAATATTGGCAAGCCAGGAAGGAATCTCTCCACCGGGCTCTATATGAAGACGAAAAACAACCCTGCACTGGTTCGTTGAAAGGGGAATGATGTTCCATGCTCCCTCGAGCTGGGGAACACGAACATATTTGTCGTTTCTGGGAAGATAGTCGGCCAAACACTCAAGTTTGATAAAAATCTCGGATGTTTCAGGATCCATATACCCCTGTGAACATGTTATGATTTCACGGTCAGAAACAGGCCAGGGAGCGCTGACAAGCTGATAGACAATCCGCCCGTCATCATCCGTCAACTCCTTCAGCAACCGCATCTCTTTTGTTTTCCAGACCCATTCAGTAGCAACATCAATATCATATAACAGACTCAAAACCGCATGCTGGGGAGCGTCAATAGTCGCCACAGCAACAAAGGAGAGAAAATCTGAAGATGGAACAGGACAGGTAA
>CAJAAV010000165.1 GCA_903937835.1 uncultured Chlorobiaceae bacterium
GCCAGTATTTTTTCCATGCCTTTGAATCGCCCTTCAGTTCAGCCCACTCTTTCGTAAAGGAGATATAACCCAGAACCGCATCAAACCATACATAGAGTACCTTTCCAAGAGCCTCTTCGCGCTCAAGGGGCACCTTTATACCCCATGACAAGTCACGGGTTATCGCCCGCTCTTTTAATCCCTGCGAAAGCCAGGTGCGGGTATAATTGACCACATTCGAGCGCCAGTCATCCTCATGACTTTTTACATACCCTTCAAGCTGCTCCTGGAAGCGACCGAGCGGAAAATACCAGTGCATGGTATCACGCAGTTCCGGCGTGGCATCCGATAGCTTGCTTTTCGGGTTACCAAGTTCGAGCGGGCTCAAATGGGTTCCACACTGTTCGCACTGATCGCCATTAGCCTCCGTGTTATTGCAGACAGGACAGGTTCCTGTCACATAACGGTCTGAAAGAAAACGCGCGGCTTTCAGGTCAAAAAAAAGCTTTTCAGTTTTTTGTTGAAAAATGCCTTTTTGTTCAATATCAAGAAAAAACGCCTGAGCAGTTTTATGATGCCCCGCTGATGAGGTTCTGCCGTAATAGTCAAACGAGATACCACACCGGAAAAAAGCATCCTGGTTCATCCGGTGGTATCGATCGACAACATCCTGTGGTGAAATACCCTCTTTCTCGGCCGTAATGGTAATGGGTACCCCATGTTCGTCCGACCCCCCGATATGAATGATATCCTCGCCCTTGAGCCGTTTATAGCGAACATAAATATCCGCAGGAAGATAAACACCGGCAAGATGGCCAAGATGAACCGGACCATTGGCATAAGGAAGGGCTGAAGTAACAAGGGTTCTTGTAAACTGATGCATAGAGGGCAACTCTTATTTTTTAACGAACAGCGTATTGAACTTGTCGACAGGAAACCTGCGTGTCTGATCGCTATTCTGATAACGAAGCCAGACAAGTTTTTTCTGGGCATCAAAGCTTTCAACCATGGCTGGCCCCTCGGGAGTAGAAACCATACTTCCAACAGAAGGAACAAGTGACTGACCTGAAGCGTGAGAACGACAAACCTTCTCCTGTTTCGAATAACCAAGACAACATTTCGGACGGTTACAGATACCGGTAATATTGAATGCGTGGCTCTCATTGCCCGTGACCTCAGAATATTGAGATTTTTCAGCAAACGGATTGGCATGAATTTTCTGCAGCCAGCTCGAACAACACAAAAGGCAACCACACGGCCCAAAAGCATTTGCCCTTCTGGCCTCTTCTCGTGTCGTAATCTGCACCATCTGAATTCTTGCCTTGAACTCTCCGGCAAGATCACGCACAAGCGTCCTGAAATCAACCCGGTGTGACGACGTATAATAGACCGAAAGTTTCTGCTGGTCCATGCGCAATTCAACATCAACCAACTTCAGATCAAGTTCATGCTTTTTAATCTTGTTCATACAGATTTCCCGAATATCCGACTGCCGTTTTTTCAGTTCAATAATTGCCTGACAGTCATTATCGTCAGCAATCCGCAACACGGCGGTCAACTCCTGGCCATTTTTATCCAACCCTTTGAGTTGAAATTTTTTACGGGCAATCTGACCGGTCGAATACACAACTCCAAAATCATATCCTCCATCCGATTCAATAATAACCTGCTGACCGATACTGAAAGGGATTCCTGTATTATTGAGAAAAAACTCTCGCCTGCAACCCTGCAACTCAACTTCACAGATATCATCAGAAACAACATCGGGAGAAACCCCGTAAATCGATTCCATCTCACTGTGCAACAATTGTGACAGCCGCAGCCTTACCTTTGTATTATCACCCAAAAGACAACTGCATATAACATTACTCATGAATAGGGGAACGTTGTTGATTTTTTGTATTTGCCACTTCTTGCCGTCCCGCCCGCACACAGAGTGAGCGCATAAGGAACGTTTTTAATTCTATGTAGTTACAGCTTCTTGCGAAATGATCCCATAACCTTTTTACCGCTGTCACGACACATGAAACGCCGGAGTGCTTCACTCCTTCGGTTAACAGATGCACTCCCCTTGACAAGAGTCACTGCGCCATCAAGCTTTCGGATCCGAATCTTCTCGCTGAGTTCATCAAGATGACTCTCCGTCATCATCTGCATATATGCGGTAAGATCATCTGCGCCAGCATATTCCTTCCGGGAAACTAAAAGCGGTTTCCTGAAAGACAAAAACAGCTCAGGCTTTTGTTCTTCAAGATATTCAATCCGACTGACAATTGAAACAACGTAAACCTGCGGGATCTTTTCAAGTACCCGGGAGGCAATCGAAGCCGCCCCTTTAAAAAAAATAAGTGGACGCTGGTCGACGTGTTCTATCTTTCCCTGGGGGAAAATCCAGAGTGCATTCTGCCGCTCGTTGTCGTCGGTCAGCAATTCAGCGGCATAACTAAGCGTGGAGGGCCAACTTTTCGGCCGGGAACGATCAAGAGAGAAGGCTCCTATACGGGTAAAAAAACGGTGTTTCCGTAACTGCTCAAACTCAATAATAATATGCAGGCGCTGGTGAAACAACTGTTCGGTGCACAGGGGCGACCAGAAGCCATCCCACCAGTACGCGTGATTAGCATAAAAAATAACCGGAGTACGAAGATCCATCTCCTGTACTCCGGGCTGCATAAAAACGCGTACCGAGTTAAAATACCTTCTGAACTGACGACGGGAATACCAGCTAAACCACAAGGTATACAGCCAACTGCGACGGACTTTCATCATCGGCGCTCTATTTGAAAGCTCTCCTGATACGGTTTACCGCTTCCTCGAGCGTGGCTATTGACGCCGCATAAGAGAGCCGAAGGTTTTCCGGCGCACCGAAAGCATCGCCCGGCACCGTTGCTACATGATGCACCTTCAGAAGATATTCGGCAACATCTGCAGAGTCTTTCATCACCACGCCGTTAAAGGTTTGGCCAAGCACGCCGCTGATATCAGGGAAAATATAGAACGCACCTTGCGGCAAGGCCGTTTTAAAACCAGGAATACTGTTCAGGGCCTGATACATGTAATCGCGCCTCTTTTCAAATTCAGCACGACGCTCTTCAACAATTCCCTGGTCACCATTCAAGGCTGCAACAGCAGCTTTCTGTGCGATGGCATTAGGATTTGAAGTGGTCTGTGACTGTATCTTGTCGCAGGCATCAATCAGCCATTTCGGTCCGGCAAGGTATCCGATTCTCCAGCCGGTCATGGCGTAGGTTTTCGACACGCCGTTGCTTACAATAACCCACTCCTTCATGGCAGAAATTCTTGCAGGAGAGAAAGGTAGAACACCTCCATAAACAATCATGTCGTACATTTCATCGGAGAGCACAAAAATTCCGCGTCCTTCGACAACCGCCATCAGGGCACGCACCTCAACTTCACTATAGACCGCACCGGTAGGGTTCGATGGAGAATTCAGAACAAGAATCTTTGTTTTCGGGGTAATGGCAGCCTCAAGCTGAGCTGGAGTCATTTTGTATTCACTCTCCAGAGTGGTATGAACAATAACCGGTGTGCCGCTTGCAAGACGAACCATTTCGGGAAAACTCACCCAGTAAGGGGCAGGCACAATCACTTCATCCCCCTCTTCGCAAAGCGCAAGAAAGGTATTGGCAAGGGTCTGTTTGCCGCCATTGCTGACAATGATCTGGTTTTCCAGAAACTCCAGACCATTATCACGCCTGAACTTTTCGATAATAGCCTTTTTAAGATCCGCAATACCTGAATTTGCCGTATAGCGGGTAAAACCGGCATTAATTGCATCTATTCCCGCCTGATTGACATGAGCAGGGGTGGGAAAATCGGGCTCGCCTGCTGAAAGGCTGATAATATCCATGCCTTCAGCTTTCATTTTAGCAGCAAGATTGCTGATTCGCATGGTCTGCGATTCCTGCATGCTGAGTACCCTGCGGGTGAGATATTGTTCTTCTGGCAAAGATGTTGTCGACATAGAGCAATAGTTGGTTAAAATTATTTCTGGTTCTGTTCTTCACGTTTTTGATGCATCATCTTCAGGACACAGGGATGCACAAACTTGCTGACATCACCGCCAAGCATGGCTACCTCCTTGATTATTGACGATGCAACGTAGGTATACTTGACATTGGGCATCAGAAAGACTGTTGTCACATCCGGATAGAGTTGACGGTTGAGCAGCGACATTTGAAATTCATATTCAAAATCCTTGACTTGCCGTACGCCCCGAACAATTGCTTTTGCGCCAACCTGTCGGGCATAATCAGCAAGCAATCCTTTATGAAGCACCTCAACACTGACGCCGGGGTACTCTCCGGTTACCTCTCTCGTCATCACCTCCCGTTCATCAATAGTGAACAGTGCATGTTTCTGGCAGTTCTCGGCAATAACGACAATAACCTCATCAAAAATATTCAGGGCACGTTCAAGCACATCAAGATGACCGTTGGTAAAAGGATCGAATGCTCCCGGATAAATGGCTTTTGATGTCATCGTCATTCAAAGGTTATTGCTGAAAAAAGTAACTCTTGTAGA
>CAJAAV010000166.1 GCA_903937835.1 uncultured Chlorobiaceae bacterium
AACACTTGTTAAAAATGCCGCCGATCTTGAATCGGAGTACCTCAGGGCCAAAGATGATCCAGCCTTTCAGTCGACTCTTGCGCAACTCCTCCGTGATTACGTGGGGAGACCAACCCCTCTGTATCATGCCGAACGATTGAGCAGAACTCTGCAAGGAGCGCAAATTTATCTCAAACGAGAAGATCTCTGCCATACCGGAGCGCATAAAATCAACAACGCACTCGGCCAGGTACTGCTTGCTCGGCGCATGGGCAAAAAAAGGGTTATTGCTGAAACCGGCGCCGGGCAGCACGGAGTAGCCACAGCAACCGTCTGCGCTCTTTTCGATCTCGAATGCGTCGTCTATATGGGGGAAGAAGATATCCGGCGGCAGGCACCAAACGTGGCAAGAATGAAATTGCTTGGTGCAGAGGTACGACCGGTCGGCAGTGGATCAAAAACCCTGAAGGATGCAACAAGCGAAGCAATCCGCGACTGGATGAATAATCCGGAAGAGACCTTTTACATTATCGGCTCGGTGGTCGGGATGCATCCCTACCCCATGATCGTGCGCGATTTTCAGGCCGTCATTGGGCATGAAACCCGTTCACAGATTATTGCCCAGGCAGGAAAATTGCCCGATGTCATCACCGCATGCGTCGGCGGAGGCAGTAATGCAGTCGGCATGTTTTATGAATTTCTGAACGATGCCACTGAGATTGAACTTGTTGGTGTTGAAGCGGCTGGCGAAGGGCTACAGGGAAGACATGCTGCCTCCCTGACACTGGGAAAACCAGGAGTTCTTCACGGCGCACTGACAAAACTTCTGCAGAATGAAGACGGACAGGTTCAGGAGGCCCACTCAATCTCTGCCGGTCTTGATTATCCTGGTGTCGGCCCCGAACACTGCTACCTTCAGGAACTCGGACTGGTCACCTATACCTCCGTGACCGACAGTGAAGCGCTTTCGGCTCTTGAGACACTTGCAAAAACCGAAGGTATTATCTGTGCACTTGAATCGGCCCACGCCATGCACTATGCCATCACCAGAGCACCCGAAATGGCGAAAGACAAAATTCTTGTGGTCAATCTTTCAGGCAGGGGCGACAAGGATATGGAAACCATAATGCGGGAACTTTCTCTGTAAAAAAATGCATCAAGAAGTTGCACAGAAAAAAAATATCTTTATATTTGTCACTCATTAAGCGGGAATAGCTCAGTTGGTAGAGCACAACCTTGCCAAGGTTGGGGTCGCGAGTTCGAGTCTCGTTTCCCGCTCAAACAAAAAAGCCTCTGAAACAACAGAGGCTTTTTTGTTTGCTTCTCTTTCCTTGCGAGAGTAGTTGAATCGGACGCTCTCGAAAACCGTTGTACTGGTTACCAACGACTGTTATTATGGCAAGACGCACAACTTGCATTTGTCCGGCGATGCAAGTCGTCATCCGGCGCTTGAGAATCACTTATTTGCTTTGCATTATTTTTGACTCTTATGTTTGGCAATGTATCGGATTTGGCATCAATTTCATGGGGGCGCGAGGCATACTGAGGGGATATATTTTCATCTGTTATGTGATGATTGCCTCTTTTATGGTGATGTCTTTCTCTTCCCTCTTCTCTCTCTGAATAACCATAGAACTCTTCCTCCCCCAATCCTCTTTCCGTAGCTATTTCAGCAAAAGCCAGTTCTTGTGAAACTCCATTGACCTCAACCCGTTTATCGGACGGCTGTTTCCCTTTATTGTCCCAAGAGTTGGAAATGCTTTCACCAAGCTCCAGAAATCCGGAAAATGGCTGAACCTTGAAGTAGGTACCGAAACCAAACAAGAGGAAGAGCAGCAGAATCACAAGAAGTTCTCCGGGACTCTGTAATCCCGCTTTTGCCTTGCTTTTCAGATAGGAGAAAAACGCTTTCCAGTTGATAAAAAAAAGATGGCAGAGTGACAGTATGGAAAACGCAAATCCAAAAATGATATGCTGGTTTTGCCAGGCTGGTTTGCTCAGTCCGCATAATTCCCACACAAAACCGGGCGCTCTGCCTGGAAAAATATAGAGAATCACCCCGGAGACCAGAATCATGAGAAAAGAGAGAAAAAGCCCAAAACTGGTAAATGACCGCCAACTGAAAGATCGATTCATGGTATGCCTTTGATTATTTGTTCATTTATTCCCTGTCTGCTGTAAGGTGGGACGACTTTGTTGTTCTTTTCTTGCGGGGCAATTTGTCGTCGCCGTGAGAATTTCCGGCTCTTCGGTGAGGAGGGGGCCAGATCTTTGAGCCTCTGGCCGGGAACGCCGAGTCCCAGCTCGGAATATTACCTCCTTTTCTGCCGAGCTGGAGCTCAGCGTGCCCGGACTGCTTTTGTTTGCTCAGATAATAAACTGCAAGGGAATTGATTGGGATTTTTATAAATTAGCTGCCGGAATGGACAGATGGGCGCTTGTTGAAAACTGAAATCATCAGGAAAAGCATAAAGACACGAGCTGAATTAGTATAAAACATACGGAGAGGTGCGAGAGTGGTTGAATCGGACGGTCTCGAAAACCGTTGTGCGCTTCGGTGTACCGTGGGTTCGAATCCCACCCTCTCCGCCAAATGATAGTCCAGTACTATCCTATATAGTCCGAAAAGCCCTGTAAAATCAGGGCTTTTCTTGTTTTTTGGTCTACCCTTGTTTATATTTGTTTTGTGAAATCAGGCAAAAGCTTCATCCATATATTGCTTCAATCAAGTATTTTATCTTCTACAATTAATTTTGATCGGTCATCAGGCTTTGGCAAGAATGATTTTGGATCAACTATTGGCAAGAGAAAATCCTCCAAGAATGACCCGCAACCCTTTGCGATTATGGCACCTCGAGTTGTTGAAATTGCCAATGATATAGCGGTAACAAGAAGCCCGTCCGGCAATTTTTCAGACCCTTCATGATCTTCAGAGTGCTCGATTCCTTTAAGTTGAAATAATGAGGCAGTTTCAATTTGTGCAACTATTTTATCAATGTTTTTTCTT
>CAJAAV010000167.1 GCA_903937835.1 uncultured Chlorobiaceae bacterium
CGAAGCTTATTAAAAAAGGGATGATTTACAGCCCGGCTCATGGTTTGATGGCATTTACCGTTCCACTGTTTGATGAATTTATGCGACGATCAATGCCTCTGTAGTTGATGGTCTTGTGCGCGCCTTAACTTTTACCACACTGATGATTTCAAATCTTGGCTTGATTTTCACCAATCGTTCCTGGAGCCGCACCATTGTTACCACCATGCGGTACCCCCAATATGGCATTGTTGCCAGTGATACTATCCTGAAGTGATGGTGCAGGGAAATTGATGGCAAAGCATTATATCTCCCCGACAGTTCGATGAACGATAAATATATGACTCTTCCGGGTAAATCTCCTTCAATCATCTCCAGTGAGTCAATACAGAAACAACTGAACTATTTCCCACAAATAAAACGCTGTAGATGGCTATTCATTTTCGCCATCGTTTCCGGGTCAGCTTTTCCGATAAGTTTGATAAATCGTCTCTTGTCAAAAGAACTGATCTGTTTTGTTTTAAGAAGAGAATTTTTCATGAGTCTGTTCTGAGAATTTGCGGTTATCAGAATATCCAGTTCTGCAGGATTGGCTATTTGGGACGAAATCGGAATAACCGTCAGCAAATTGCCTGATGCAATATAGGCCTCGTGCTGAATAATAAGAGCGGGTCTGATTTTTTGGTATTCGTGTCCAAAGCTTGGGTCAAAATTTACAAGCCATACCTGACCACATTGAAATGTTTTCATACTTCTTTCAGACTCAAGTAATAACTGAGTTCTTCCTCAGAAAGAAAATCAGTTGAATTATCATTGACAGCCGAAAGCTCTGTGTCGAATTCTGTGGCTTCCGCGTCATTGTTCTCTTCAAAAATGACAATCACCTTGAACCGGGCATTTTTCTTTTGACCAAATTCCTTTGGACAGTAGAGATGGCCATCCGGCAGTAATGTACTTTCAAACGTGGCGGTATTCATGATCAAAATTTTTTGTGTGGTTGTCAGTGCATAACTGTTTCATTCAAGAGCATATAAAATGACATCACAGGGGTTTTGCGCGACCAGCAACAAATTCACTGTTACCCAAGTTGATAGATTTGCTACAAAAAAAAATCATATTTCCGGTTAAAGTGTTATATCAAAATGGGTAAAAGTAAATTACCGTTTACAACGTAACACAAACCACCTGTACGGAAGTTCTATGGCAAAAGATACATAAAAAAGCCGCAAAAAAGACCATCATGTCAGTTCTGTCGGGACTTATACTCTCAACACGGTCACATCCTTTTCTTGAGAGGTTGCGTGTGGTTCAGGAAAATCAGTGCTGAGCTGATGGCTTATCAGTAACGTTTTTACACCGATCCATATAAGGCCCGGAATAAAATTCATTGAGTTGTATAAATGATTTATTTTTTTTAGGTTAACTATATAGTTGATGGGTTTTGAGTTGTGTTTTATATTATTTTTGTGTTACTTTTCCGTAAAAAAGAAACGCTCCTTTCGGAGCGTCGGACCGGAGATGCTATCTCTGGTGATGTTATGACCGGAATGTAAACATCATTCCTATGAATGAAGCAAGTAGCCAGATAGAAAAAGAGAGAGTGCAAGTATATGTTGATGGCTTTAACCTCTATTTCGGTATGCTTGAAGCAGGTTTTGATAACTGTAAATGGCTGAATTTGAAAAAGTTGTCAATAAACTTGTTGAAACCACATCAAGAACTGGCAGGTGTAAAATATTTTACCAACGAGGTCAGCAATAACCCGGATAAGCAAAAGCGGCAGGTGACCTGTCTCGAAGCCCTTGACTCGGTCGGAGTAACGATTCTTTATGGTCATTACCAGAAAAATACCATCGAATGCCAGCGTTGTGGGAATATCTGGCCATCCTTATAGTGAGAAAATGACGGATGTCAATATCGCAACCCAAATGCTGATAGGAGCTTATCAGGATCAGTATGATATGGCCATGCTGATTTCCGGCGATAGTGATCCGGTTCCTCCAATACGTCAGATTCATGAGTTATTTCCGCGAAAGAGAGTGTTTGTGGCATTTCCACCAAAACGTCAAAATCAATCCGCTGCCTTGGTAGCAAAAGGCTCCATGCTGATTGGACGAAAAAAATTGGCAGAGAGTCAGTTTGATGAAGCGGTGATAAAAAAGGATGGTTATACATTGCACAAGCCAGTCGATTGGACATAGTGCTTCAGGAGCCGTTGAGGACTATTAAATGTTCGTTTATTCTTGTTTTATAAGAAGATAACAACAGGAAACCTGTTCTTGTGGTTTGGGGAATCGCCCGCAGAAAAGTATCTCCAACCATACCCTTTGCTCTTGCGACATCGCCCAAAGCCTCAAGAAATACCTCGGGGTTCGGTTCCTCTGCTGTTGCCTTGAGGTATTCGACAATCACTTCATCGTTGTCGAGATAGTTGGCCGGGTCAAAATCCCGGATTGTCACTGTGCTCATAAGTTCCCCTCCTTAATTTTACGGGCCAGTTCTTTTGGTCGTGTAATGTCTTGCTGTTTTACCCGGCAACTTTATAGGTTTGCCCTACAGGAAGGAACCCTGCAACATCACCGTTCGTAAGCTGTGACCGGATATGCTCAAACAACATGATCGACTCTTTCGAGTATAATCGTTCACCACAATGGGTGCAGACTTCGGCGATTACTTTTACAACAGCGGTATTGTTGCCCCCGGGAATCAATTTTTCCACCTCTTTTGTAATCACTTCACCACCGCATACCGGGCATAGCTCAAACGGGGTCATTACTTTGTTCTCCTGGTTTTGAAGCTTTATTCCATTTCTAAATCAATAATGAATCCATAATCCAAGGCCAGGCGACGATGGAATGAACTCTTGGTGTATCATGTTCCATCTCCCTTAACGAGACTTCCAAATGGTCTTCAAGAGCATGCAAGCTGTTGAAGACTACATTGCCAAAAGCTTTCTCGCGTAGTTCGTCCCACAGGTGCTCGACTGGATTGAGTTCCGGCGAATAGGGTGGCAATGAAATCAGACGCATATTTTTCGGAGTTTTTAATATGGACGACTTGTGCCAACCAGCCCCGTCCAATATCATCACTATCCTATCTTCAGAATACCTGGACGATATTTCATCAAGAAATATTTGCATGCATCCGCTGTTAACAGTCGGCAGGATCAACGTGTCAAGCGCCCCATCTCTAACCGACACGGCTGCATATGCATAGGTGTACTCTTGGGTCACCGTGACCATACTCAGCGGGCGAACCGGTCGCGGACACCAGCATCGACGCGTGTCGGTAATACGACCA
>CAJAAV010000168.1 GCA_903937835.1 uncultured Chlorobiaceae bacterium
ACATACTCTCACTGCCGACGCTCTCGGGCACAAACAGCCACTCTTTTTCGGGCGCAGAGCTGAGCTTGACTGCCATTTTCAGGATGTTGAGAGCATCGGCAGCTTTAACCTGACCGTCGTGATTGACATCGGCAGCAAGGTATTGATATGACGATACTGCACTGCCGTCAGCGTTGGGGTTCATGCCTACAGCTATCTTCAAAGCCGCCAGTGCGTCATTGGCCTTGATTGCGTTGCTTTCGGCAGTGCCTGAAACTTTGGCACTGGTCTGGGTATATGTGCCTGCCATGTCGAGGTGATGGTATAGGCCATCGAGGCCGGTGGTCATGCTGTCCGAAGCAAAAGTACTCGTGACATCTACAATGGCTGTACCGGTTCTCCAGAAGGTCACTGAGCCGCTGATGTCGAGAGCTGTGGCTACCGACACTGCTTTTGTTGTAAAATCGTAATCTGTCATTCCAACCCAACTGTTGCCTGCAAGATCAGCAATAGCTCCAGCTCCGATGCTTACCGTATACTCACTATCAAAAGCAAAGTTGACTGACGGATTGATCGTAAGGGTTGAACCGTTGAAACTGACCTGTGCAGCATCGGTTACGTCAATCGTCATCACGGTCACTCCCCCTTTCTGCAACAGAATACTCCCTGTGCCTGCCTTTACCGGTTCAGTGAAGGTGAAAACAATATCGGATCCAAAAGCAACATTGGTTGCGTATGCCGACGGACTTATGGCTTGCAGGTAAGGTGGAGCAATGTCGATCAGATCTGCCACGGAGTGTACACCGTCGGCAAACTGGAAGAATTCAGCGCCGATGACAAGATCGCTTCCATCGCGGCCAGAGAGCGAATCGGTTACCGTATAGGTTTTGTTATTGAAATCATAGCTGATGGAGTATTCAGCAAGGTTGCCACTGAACACAACAGTATCGTCATCGAAGCCGCCATCGAGGGTATCATTGCCTGCTCCGCCCTGAAGGGTATCGTCGCCGTCACCACCGGAGAGATTGTTGGCCATCGCATCGCCAATGAAGGTGTCGTTGCCGGAGCCGCCGATCAGCTTCTCGATATTGCGGATAGCGTCTTCAGCAACTCCGCCGACTGTTACGATTGCGTCAACTGAACCATGCAGGGTAAGAGATACAGCACCTGTTTTATCAGAATAATCTGCTGTATCCAGTCCAATACCACCATCAAGTGTATCGTTACCGGAGCCTCCCCTGAAGAGATTGTCGGCACTATCGCCAATGAAGGTATCGTTGCCGGAGCCGCCGATCAGGTTTTCAATATTGCGGATAGTGTCTTCAGCAACACCACCTACCATAACTGAGGCATCAACAGCACCGTTCAGCGTCACCATAAGTGCAACTGTCTTATCGGAATAGTCGCCGGTATCTGAGCCAAGACCACCCTCAAGCATATCAGCCCCCTCACCGCCCTGCAACCAGTCGTCACCAGCTCCGCCTTCAAGGGAGTTGGCAGAAACATTACCAATCAGAATATCGTTGAAGTTACCGGCTATGACATTTTCTATATCTATAAGAACGTCGGTTCCAATAGCAGCGGCATTATTGCCATCGGTGGAATAAGCCGTTCCCTCGGCAAGATCAACCGTAATCCCTGTAAGAGCGCTGGTGTACTTGACACTATCGACACCCTCACCACCAACATAGGTGTCGTCCCCTTCGCCTTCGCCGCCAATGAACAGGTCATTACCAAGGCCGCCGAAAGCAAGGTCGTTGCCACCCATTGCTGCAAGTATATCGTTGCCGCCATTACCCCACAAAATATCACTGGTATAGCTACCGGTCAGGTTGTCATTACTATCGGTGCCGTTGAAAATCCTCTCTTGTGAATCGTTGGAGTAGATATCTGAAATAGCCACGACATTGTGAAGTTGATCCGCCACAGTACTACTGTCGCCGCCGAATTCACTTTCTCCCCATGTCACCACTGAACCGTCTTCGCGCATGGCCGCAAAAGCATGGTTTGACGAAAACACCTGCACCACGTCAACATCGCCGTTCAGTTTGTCCGCCACTGAACTGATACGATGATAACCGTAGGCATCCCAATACCCTACGCTGCTGTCGCTGCCATATCCACTATACCCCCAAGTTACGACCGATCCATCCTCACGCAATGCCGCAAAAGCCCCAAACGTAGAGAACACTTGCACCACGTCAACATCGCTGTTCAGCTTATCCGCAACACTGTTACTGTCGCCTCCAAAAGAGCTATCCCCCCATGTCACCACTGAACCGTCTTCGCGCAAGGCCGTAAAAGCATAGCCTGACGAAAACACCTGCACCACATCAACATCGCCGTTCAACTTGCTCGCCACCGTACTGCTGTCACCACCAGCAACACTTCCCCCCCATGTCACCACTGAACCGTCTTCGCGCAAGGCTGCAAAAGCACGGTTTGACGAAAACACCTGCACCACATCAACGTCGCCTTTCAGCTTGTCCGCCACTGCGCTGCTGTCGCCATCATCGCCCCCCCCCCATGTCACTACTGAACCATCTTCGCGTAAGGCCGCAAAAGCCAATTCTGTCGAAAAGACCTGCACCACGTCCACATCGCCGTTCAACTTGTCCGCCACTGCGCTGCTGTTGCCTCCCCAATCACTATTCCCCCATGTCACTACTGAACCGTCTTCGCGTAAGGCCGCAAAAGTACGGTCTGACGAAAACACCTGCACCACATCAACATCGCCGTTCAACTTGCTCGCCACCCCACTACTATCGCCCCCAAAACCACTATTCCCCCACGTCACTACTGAACCGTCTTCGCGCATGGCCGCAAAAGCACGGCTTGACGAAAACACCTGCACCACATCAACATCACCGTTCAGCTTATCCGCCACTGCGCTACTGTCGTCCCCAAAACCACTATTCCCCCATGTCACTACTGAACCGTCTTCCTTTAGTGCTGCAAAAGCATAACACGTCGAGAATACCTGTTCCACATCAATAGTGCCATCCAGCATCTTCGCCACTGCGCTGCTGTCGCCACCAGAGTAATAATCCCCCCACGTCACCACCAAACCATCTTCTCTTAGTGCAGCAAAGGCAAAAAACGTCGAGAATACCTGCTCCACATCAATAGTGCCATCCAGCTTCTCCGCCACTTCGCTGCAGTCTCCCCCTGTTCCACTACTTCCCCATGTTACTACCGAACCATCTTCACGAATCGCAGAAAAAGCACCGAGATTCATATACTCCCCCATAGTGTGCGAAAAAAACATCCTCGTACTTGAACTCACCCTGTTGGCAGAAGCCGTAGTATTTCCACCACCGGCTCCAGTCCCGCCACCACCATCAATCAGATGAACCACATCACGCACACCATCAGCAAAGCGATACTCTTCAACATTAATCACCAGATCAGTTCCATCCCGGCCACCACTCTGATCCGTTATGACATAACCTGTCTGATCGGCGTTGCGAGTAATGGTGTAATCGGCATAGTTCCCGCTGAAAATAACGGCATCAGTACCAATGCCTCCGTTGATGGTGTCGTTACCCTGTTTGCCTTCGAGCACATCATTCCCGGCCTCACCCAACAGGTGATTATGCAGATTGTTCCCATACAGATATTCCCCACTGGAGCTGCCATTGACAACCGTACAGGCATCGCCCGCCTGCCGCGTACCATCCGCAAATGCAAAAGCTTCAACATGAGTCAACTGGTCAGTGCCATCCCGCCCCGACACACTATCCGTTACGATAAACACCAGGCTATTCTTGTCGAGACTGATCGAGTAATCGGCAAAGTTGCCGCTGAACACTGCCGTGTCGTTACCGCTTCCACCATCAATGGTGTCGTTGCCTGCGCCACCTGTAACACTATCATCACCGGTTGCTGCATTAATGGTGTCATTTCCGGCATAGCCATAGATAATGTTATCAGATGCCGCTGCAGTAATATTATCGTCTCCTGATGTTCCATAATAATGTATCCCGTCTTCACTTACCTTTTGGCGCATAAACTCAAGAATGCCGAGCATTTCATGTTTAAAGAGCGCATAATCAAGCGCAAGATAGGTGCCTGCAGAAAAAATGGTCAATATTTCATTGCCAAGACTATCAGGAAAATGGATGAGAAATTCCATCCAATCACCAACTGGAAATGTTTCCGTATTGCCAAGATGGTCATTGGTCAATAATGGAGTCCCTGATATTGGTGAGCCTTCAACAAGGTAGTTCGTGAAATCAGGTGGTACACCATTACCTGTTGACGCAATACCATATTTTTGCGCAATCTTCTGAAAAGCGTTTGATGCAGCAACATTTGCAGTCCCTACCGGATCAAACGTTGCACCTGAAAAGCGGAACATTTGTGAAACTACCTCTGCAAGCCCACCTCCAAGCGAATGTCCAGTAACGGTAAT
>CAJAAV010000169.1 GCA_903937835.1 uncultured Chlorobiaceae bacterium
AAAACGTAGGCTTTGCCCTGAATAATTTTTTCCATGATAGTTGTTCTCCTGTACAAGTGCCGATCAGAGGAAATCTCTCGGATCGGTGAGTTTGCCTGTAATTGCCGATGCGGCTGCCGTGAGCGGGGATGCAAGATAAACACCCGCATGCTTGCTGCCCATTCGTCCGGGAAAATTGCGGTTTGTGGTAGAGACGACGACATCGTTGTCAACCGAACGTCCGACCGTATCGGCAGGGCCGCCCAGACATGCAGCGCATGAAGGGAGTGCAATGCTGCATCCAGCATCCTCAAAAATCTTTTTAAGCGTCACGCCCTGGTACTGTTCAGTTTCAAGACTGCGGGCAACCTGAACTGTGGCAGGAACAATGTTTGTGGTTACCGAAACCTTCTGTCCCTTCAGGATTCTGGCTGCCATCACAAAATCAGTCAGTTTGCCGCCCGTGCAGGAGCCGATGTAGGACTTGGTGATTTTTGTGCCTGCGACACTCCTCACCGTAGCACGATTATCAGGGCTGTGCGGTTGTGCGACAACCGGTTCAAGATCACGAACATTATAGTGGTACTTGCTGTGATACTCTGCGTCCGGATCGCTCTGGAAGAGTTCGTAGGGCTTGTTGCTTCTTGCCTTCACATACGCCTCAGCGATCTTGTCGGCGGCAATAATACCGTTCATGCCACCGCCCTCGATAGCCATGTTGGTCAGCGTCATTCTCTCTTCCATGGGGAGTGAAAAAATCGCTTCTCCATCAAACTCCATTGCCCGATAGGTTGCGCCGTCTGTGGTGATATCGCCGAGAATCTGCAGAATAAGATCTTTTGCGGTCAGCCAGGCGGGCATCTCTCCGTCAAAAGTGAACTTTATCGATTCAGGGACTTTTTCCCAGAGTTTGCCGGTACCAAGAATGAATGCGGCGTCAGTGTTGCCTATCCCTGTGCCGAACATACCGAAGGCTCCTGACGTACAGGTGTGAGAATCAGTTCCGAAAAGCACGGTACCGGGCAGGTTGAACCCCTCTTCGGCCAGTGCGACATGGCAGACACCTTTGTATCGGTCAGTGCCAACGTCATAATAGTGCTGCAGCCCCTGCTCTTTTGCAAACTGCCTCAGAAGGTCAATGTTGCGGTGTGCGTGTTCGTTGGCTGTAAAGATATAGTGGTCGGGAAGCACAACAACCTTGTCGGTGTCCCACACTTTTGCGTCGGAGCCAAACTCCTCCTTGAAAATATCAATGGTTGGCGGGCCGCAGACATCGTGGGTGAGCAGGATATCGACATTCAGCCACACACTTTCGCCAACATCGACAAATTTCCGGTTTGCGGCCTTTGCAAGGATTTTCTGGGTTATGGTTTGTGCCATGGGTTCAGTAGTAGTGTTGTTGTATCATGCGCCAAGATACCTGACAATTGCCTCGGTCATCTCTGTGGTCGAGATGGCAGGCTCTCCTGGATTGGCTATGTCGGCTGTTCGTAATCCTGATGCAAGGGTTGCCTCAATTGCAGCCTCGATCTCTCTTGCAATCTCGGGCTTGTGGAAGCTGTGCTCGAACATCATGGCAACCGATGCGATAGTGGCAATCGGGTTGGCCTTGTTTTGTCCGGCAATATCAGGAGCGCTTCCATGGATCGGCTCGTAGAGGGCGTGTTTTGTGCCGATGCTTGCCGACGGGAGCATACCGAGACTTCCGGTAATCATACCGGCGATGTCGCTCAGAATATCACCAAAGAGGTTTCCCGTGACGATAACATCAAACTGTCTCGGGTTGCGTACAATCTGCATGGCAGCGTTGTCCACATACATGTCACTCAGCTCCACATCCGTAAACTCCTTGTGTACTTCATGCACCACATTGCGCCAGAACTGTGACACTTCAAGGACGTTAGCCTTGTCGATGGACATGACTCTGCCCTTGCGCTTGCGGGCGGCTTCAAAGGCGAGACGGGCAATACGTTCAACTTCATAGCCTTCATAGACCATGGTGTTCCAGCCTTTCGTTGCATCGAAGCCGCGTGGCTGGCCAAAATAGATGCCGCCGGTAAGCTCCCTGAAGACAAGGAAATCGGTGCCACGAACTACCTCAGGTTTTAGAGAGGAGGCGTCGAGCAGTGCGTCATAGACCTTTGCCGGTCTGAGGTTGGCAAAAAGTCCAAGCTCTTTGCGTATTTTGAGCAGCGCAGCTTCCGGCTTGTGTTCGTGCGGCAGGCTTTCCCATTTCGGGCCGCCAACAGCTCCAAGCAGCACCGCATCGCAATTCCGGCATGCTTCAAGCGTTGCCTGAGTAAGCATTTCACCGTGCAGGTCGTAGGAGGCGCCACCGAACGGGTGCTCTTCAATGACGACTTCAAAGCCATGTTTTTTTGAGAGCTGCTTCAGGACTGCAACAGCTCCTGCAACGACTTCCGGGCCGATACCGTCACCCGGTATTGAGACGATCTTGTACATTCTTCTCTTTTGAATGGATTATTTCTTTATCAGCCAGCTCATCATGTCGCGGAGCTTGCCGCCGACTTTTTCAATAGCGTGGTTGCTGTTTTCAGCCCTGAGCTTGTTCAGGTTTTTGTAGCCGCCGTTACATTCGTCGATAAACTCTTTGGCAAAACGTCCGTCCTGAACCTCTTCCAGAATTTTCTTCATCTCAGCCTTCACCGCAGGAGTGATAAGGCGCGGGCCACGGGTCATGCCGCCGTATTCAGCCGTATCGCTCACGGAGTAGTTCATTCTTGAAAGGCCTCCTTCATAATAGAGATCCACAATCAGTTTCAACTCGTGCATACATTCAAAGTAGGCAAGCTCTTCAGGATATCCTGCTTCGACGAGGGTTTCAAATCCAGCCTTGATCAGCTCAGCGGAGCCGCCGCAAAGGACAGCCTGCTCACCAAAAAGATCGGTTTCAGTTTCGTTCTTGATGGTGGTTTCAATGACGCCCGCTTTGGTGCCGCCAAGAGCTTTTGCCCATGCAAGTGCCTGCTGTTTTGCTTCACCGGTGTAGTCCTGGTGCACTGCGATAAGGCAGGGGACGCCGTTGCCCTGGGTAAAGGTGCGGCGAACAAGGTGGCCGGGGCTTTTTGGCGCAATCATGATAACATTGATTGTTTCTGGCGGAACAATCTGCTTGTAGTGGATATTGAAGCCGTGAGCAAAGGCAAGGGTGTTGCCTGCCACAAGGTTCGGAAGAATTTCAGCTTCATAGATTGCTTTCTGGTTCTGGTCAGGCAGAAGCACCATCACAATGTCTGCCCACTTGACCGCATCAGCGACCGTGTTGACTTCCAGGCCAGCTTCTCTTGCTTTGGCGCACGATGCACTCTCAAGGCGAAGGCCAACGCAAACCGTAAGGCCGCTCTCCTTGAGGTTCAGGGCGTGTGCATGGCCCTGACTGCCGTAACCGAGAATTGCAATATTTTTTCCCTGCAGATAACTGAGATCGGCGTCCTTCTCATAATAAACGTTCATCGTTACAATGGTTTTGATTAAATAAGAGAGTTAAAATGGTGTCATTCTCCCCGGTGTATTGCTACAGCACCCGAACGGGCAAGTTCCTTGATGCCGTAGGGCCTGAAGATATCAATGGTTGTATTGATCTTGTCCGGAGAACCGATGACCTCAATAGTAATGGATTTTTGTTTTATATCCACGACTTTTCCTTTAAAAACAGTGATCAGCTCAAAAATCTCATGCTGTACTGTTTTGCTGAGCTTCAGGGTCATCAGGAGCAGCTCCCGTTCAACATGCGGCTGCTTGGTCAGATCGGTCACCTTGATGGTATCAACAAGCCTGTTTAGTTGCTTGAGTACCTGGCTGATGATCTGGTCTTCACCCCTCGTGACAATAGTCATATGCGAGACTTCTGTGTCCTCGGTTTCACCGATGGAGATGCTTTCGAGGTTAAACCCTCGTGCGCTGAACATTGCGGCAACCCGGTTGAGGGAGCCGAACTTGTTTTCAACCAGAACGGATATAATGTGTTTCATGGATTCGTTCACACCATTGTTTTTGGGTTTAACCGGGCAAGGAGCATGTCGGAAATTGAGCCTCCTGCAGGCACCATCGGGAAGACCATATCTTTTTTGACTACCCGGAAATCAACAAGGATTGGGCCTTCGTTGTACGCAAGAGCCTCTGTAATGGCTTGTCGTGCGCTCTCGGGGTTGTCGGCCTTGAGCGCCTTGCATCCGAAGGCTTCGGCAACCTTCACAAAGTCGGGGTTGCTGTCGCCAAGATCGGTGAAGGAGTACTTTTCCTGGTGGAAGAGCTCCTGCCACTGACGAACCATGCCGAGAAAACTGTTGTTGATCAGGAATATTTTGACCGGCATTTTATTGTGAACAGCCGTAACAAGCTCCTGAACATTCATCATAAACCCGCCGTCTCCGCAAAAGAGCACAATCGGACGATCCTTGATGCCGAAGGCTGCGCCGATAGCGGCAGGAAGGCCGAAGCCCATGGTACCGAGTCCTCCACTGGTGATGATGGATCGCGGGTTGATGAAGGTATAAAACTGTGATGTCCACATCTGGTGCTGTCCGACATCGGTGACAACAACGGCATTGCCGCTGGTTTGGCGGGAGACCTCATCAATCACAAATTCAGTTCTCAGTAAGTCATCTTCGCTGCTGTAGGTCAGCGGGCACTGTTCGCGCCATGCGTTGATTTCGGAAAGCCATGGCTCACGGTTTTCTTTCTTCTCCGGCATCACCTCAAGAAGCGTCGCCAAAAAGTTTTTTGCATCGCCGACAATTGGCAGATCGACCTTGATATTTTTATCAACATTGGTAGGATCAATGTCGTTATGGATTTTGTATGCCTGCGGAGCAAAGGTGTCGACTTTTCCGGTGACCCGGTCATCAAAGCGCGCACCGACAGCAATCAAAAGATCACATTTATTGACCGCCTGGTTGGCCCAGTAGGTGCCGTGCATCCCAAGCATACCCATGCTGAGGGGATGGTTGCCGGGAAAGGCTCCAAGTCCCTGCAACGTCATGGTGACCGGTATATTTTGCTGTATCGCCAGTGTTCGCAGCTCTTCGGATGCTTCAGCGCTGATGACTCCGCCGCCGATATAGAGGAGGGGGCGTTGAGCTTTCGCAATTTTTTGTGCGGCCTTTTCAACCTCATTGATATGGCATTTGAAGGTTGGTTTGAATCCCCGGATGTCAACCGTTTCGGGGAACTCAAACACACACGAGGAATTCAAAATATCTTTCGGCATATCGACCAGAACCGGTCCGGGTCTGCCGGTTGTTGCAAGAAAAAATGCCTTGCGAATGGTTATGGCAAGCTCTCTGACATCCTTGACAAGAAAATTGTGCTTGGTTATCGGACGGGTGATTCCGACAATATCGGCCTCCTGAAAAGCGTCATTGCCGATCAGTGAGCTTGGAACCTGTCCGGTAAAGACAACCATGGGTGAGGAGTCCATGTAGGCGTTGGCAATGCCGGTGACGGTGTTGGTAGCGCCGGGGCCGGAAGTGACAAGAACAACACCGGGTCTTCCGGTAGCGCGGGCATACCCTTCGGCCATGTGGGTTGCGCCCTGTTCATGACGAACCAGGATATGTTGTATGTCCTTGACATCATGAAGTGTTTCGTACACTTTCAGCAGGGAACCGCCGGGATACCCGAAAATATATTCAACATGTTCACGTCGCAGACATTCGAAAAATATTTCTGAGCCATTGAGTGTTTGGCCTGATGAGTGCATAGCTGGCTTATTTAGGTTCAAGGTTCAAGAGGAAACAGGGCTTTTCAGGATTGCGCCGGTATTGGCCGATGTGACCATTTGTGAATACCTGGCCAGATAGCCTTTTTTAATTTTCGGCTCAAACGGTTTCAGCGACGCAAGTCGCGTACTGATGACCTCTTCAGAGAGGTTGACCGAAAGGCTCCTCCCGGCAATATTGATGGTAATCATATCGCCGTTGTTCAGGGCCGCAATTGGGCCATGTTCGGCTGCTTCGGGTGAAACGTGCCCGATGCAGGCACCTCTGGAGCCTCCGGAAAAGCGTCCATCAGTGATCAGAGCAACTGAATCTCCTAACCCCCGGCCCATGATTGCGCTGGTGGGGGAGAGCATTTCAGGCATTCCCGGACCTCCTTTTGGTCCTTCATAGCGAATGACCACGACATCTCCACTCTTGACATCTCCATCCATAATGCCTTTGATGGCATCATCCTGACAGTCATAGATCCTGGCCGGGCCAGTATGGTTCATCATCTCCGGGCTGACCGCGCCGGTTTTGACAACGGCCCCCTGCGGCGCAAGATTGCCATACAGAACAGCGAGGCCGCCTGTTGCAGAGTAGGGATCTTCAATACTTCTGATAACAGTGTTGTCCGTGATCTCCGCATCGGCAATGTTTTCACCAAGAGTTTTTCCGGTAACAGTCAACGCAGAGAGGTCAAGAAGGCCATCTATTTTACTAAGCTCATGAAGGATGGCAGAAACTCCGCCCGCCCGATCGACATCCTCAATATGGACAGCCATGGTGGCCGGACTCACCTTGCAGATATAGGGAGTTTTTGCTGAAAGGGCGTTGAGTTCGGAAAAATCGAAGTCAAGTTCAGCTTCGTTGGCAATGGCAAGCGTATGCAGGATGGTGTTGGTGCTGCCTCCCATCGCAAAATCAAGAGCAAAGGCGTTGAGCAGTGCGTTTCTTGTCAGAATATCCCTCGGTCTGATATTCTTGTTGACCAGATCGACAATACGGCGGGAGGCCTCCCTGACCAGATCATTGCGACGGGGGTCGATGGCAAGAATTGTGCCGTTGCCTGGCAGGGCAAAGCCAAGCGCTTCGCTGAGGCAGTTCATGGAGTTGGCCGTGAACATGCCAGAACATGACCCACATCCAGGGCAGGCGTTCTCCTCTATCGACTCCAGTTCAAGCTCGTCAATTTTTCCGGCGCTGAATTGACCGACCGCCTCAAAAACTGAAATCAGATCAACTGTTTTACCGGATGGGGTGTGACCTGCTTTCATGGGGCCGCCGGAGACAAAAATGACCGGAATGTTGATGCGAAGTGCGGCCATCATCATTCCAGGGGTTATTTTGTCGCAGTTCGGAATACAGACAAGCCCGTCGAGGCGGTGCGCTTCGGCAACGGTTTCGACACTGTCGGCAATCAGTTCACGGCTTGCCAGAGAGTAGCGCATGCCTATATGGCCCATGGCAATGCCGTCGCACACTCCGATGGTATTGAATTCAAAGGGAACTCCGCCAGCTTTGCGTACCTCCTCTTTTGCGATTTGCCCCAGTTCCTGAAGATGGGAGTGACCTGGGATTAGTTCGTTAAAGGAGTTGCAGATCCCGATAAAGGGTTTGCGAAAGTCGTTGTTTGAGACGATAGAGCCCGTGGCTTTAAGAAGGCTGCGGTGAGGCGCTTTTTCAAAACCTTTTTTTATGGTATCAGATCTCATTGCAGTTAAAAAATTTGGCTATTAAAACAAAAAACCTCGGGGGTCACCGTTCCCGAAGTTACTGTTGAAGATTCGCGTGAAAGAGAAAATCGAACTTGGGAGCGGCTCTCGATTCAGAGCACAATAACAGGTACCCGCATGATGACGACAGGAGTGACGAGGCATGCTCCTGCATGGCGGGAGTTCGACAGAGATTCTGCATTACCGCAGGAGGCAGTTGAGCTGCGGCGGGTGCGGAAAGGATGTGAATTGAATGCGGCCATCACACTTGATTTATTGAAATGCAAACAGGTTTTCTCGGTATTAAACTAAAGTTTGTTATAAATTACGGTTTAACTTTTATTAAAACAAACATTAAAAATGTTATAATCCGGCGGATATTTCCTGTTAATTCTGTACAGTGAACTTCATATTTTTCAATGCATAAAATAGAGCCATGCTGAATTTTCAAGCGCCATTGTCCCAGGATGTTCCTGCCTTTTTCCTGACACTCTGTCTTGTGCTGCTTTTTGTTCTTCTTGCAGAACTGCTGACAAAGAAATTGAGTGTTAGCGCTCTTGTGGTCCGAAAAATTGTACATCTCGCCATGGGTGTCGTGATTTTTTTTGTACCGGCCTATTTTCAATCCAACTTTTATCCTGCACTGGCCGCTCTGATCTTTCTGTCTCTTAACGCTTTGAATATCCGTTTTAAGTGGTTTGGCTCTTTGCTTGCCTTTCCGGCGGACGAGAGTTCTCATGCGCCTGCAGTAAAGAGTTACGGGTCGCTTCTTTTTCCTCTTGTCTTTCTTTTTCAGCTTCTCTTTCTCTGGGAGTCTCACAAATGGATCCTCCAGACCTCCATACTTGTTATGGGTGTCAGCGACTCGCTTGCGGCTCTGGTCGGCAGTTCGGTTGGTAAAAAGCATATTGAGCACCTGACCAAGAATCCCAAAACAGTTGAAGGTTCGCTGGCAATGTTTATAAGCAGTTTTTTTCTGCTCAGCGCCACTCTTATGGTTTTCAGCAAAGATTTCAGCGGGGGTTTGGCTGGAAAGCCAGTTGTCATGCTTCTTGCGCTGGCCCTTCTTCTTGCACTTGTTGCAACAGCCGTTGAGGCGCTCTTGTCGCATGGGCTCGACAATTTTTTTATTCCCGTGTCAATCGCTTATGTGCTCTATGTGCTCGAAATAAATCAAACCATTTTTCTTGAGCGTTTTCTTTTGGGTGGACTTTTCGCGTTTCTTCTGGCGGTATTTTCCATCAAGGTCAAGTTTCTCAATAACAGCGGAGCAACAGCCACATTTTTACTCGGCACAACTATTTTCGGCATCGGAGGTGTGGCTTGGACAGTCCCCCTGCTTACGTTTTATCTTTTGTCGTCAGTGTTGTCAAAACTTGGCAAGAAACGGAAGGCGAAATTTGATCTGGTTTTTGAAAAAGGTTCACAGCGGGATGCCGGTCAGGTCTATGCCAATGGAGGAATAGCCTGGGTGCTGATGATTATTTTTTCTCTGAATAACGACCCGGCAATCTTTTTTGCTTACCTCGGAACGCTTGCGGCTGTGCAGGCTGATACCTGGGCGACGGAAATCGGTACCATGTGGCCAAATCCGAAAGCCTGGTTGGTAACAACATTCAAAGAGGTGCCTGTCGGAACATCCGGAGGCGTTTCGGTACCAGGTACTTCAGGTGCATTTCTCGGCTCCCTTTTTATCTGTGCAAGTGCGATGGTGATCAATGTCAAATGGTTGTCTGATTTTGGGGTGCTCCAGTCGTTTCTTCTTATTGGTTTTTCAGGGCTTCTGGCAAGTTTGGTTGACAGTTTTTTTGGAGCAACCGTTCAGGCCCAGTATTTTGATCCGATCCGTGAAAAGGTAACCGAGAGAACCCACAGTATTGCCCCTGATGGCTCACTGGTTGAAAACAGGCTGCTCAAAGGCACTCCTGTTGTCAATAATGATCTGGTTAATACACTCTGTGCTCTTTCCGGTTCAGCGCTTGCCTATATCGTGATCCGGAACTTCCATTCGTTTTAATGAACCATTAATTTGTTCACTACCGTCTTATGTTTGATACTAAAATCGGTGTTTTTGGCCTTATTTCGGATGCCGGACCTGTTGTGCTGTTTGTGCTCTCTGTCCTGCTCTCTTTCTCAATTGTATCGTGGGCAATCATTGCTTTTAAATTCAGTTATCTCCGGAAATCCCTGAAAGAGTCCAGAGTGTTTCTTGACTTTTTTTTCGACGTCTACAATGTCGAGAAGGTTTTCACTGAAAGCGAACGTTACAAGCATGGATCGCTCCCAAAGATTTTTCGTTCAGGTTATATCGAGTATCAGGCCCTTGACGACAGGGGAAATATTCGGCAGGCTAAGGCTCGCATCTCCCGAGCCATCAAGCGTGAGGCTAATACTGAAAACAAGAATCTGTCAACTCTTGTACCTTTTCTTGCGACCGTCGGTAATACGGCGCCATTCATTGGTCTTTTTGGGACAGTATGGGGTATTATGACATCGTTTCATACTATAAGTCTGACGCAATCGGCATCACTTGCGGCTGTTGCGCCCGGTATTTCCGAAGCGCTGATTGCCACCGCTGCAGGTCTTGCGGCTGCGATTCCTGCGGTTATTGGCTACAACTATTTTACGCAGCAAATTACTATCATTGAACGTGATATTGAGGAGTTTTCCCCTGAATTTGTTGCCGCACTCCTTAACGAGCCATAGGCCTTAAACCCTGGATATGATAAATCGAGGAAAATCCCGGTTGATGGGCGACATTAACGTCACCCCTTTTGTTGACGTCATGCTGGTGCTGCTGATTATTTTTATGGTAACAGCTCCCATGATGACGCACGGCGTCAAGGTTGATACTCCGCAAACGACCCATGACCCTATGGATGTCGATGCAAAAAGTCTGATGATCAGTATTGACGCTTCAGGGCAGGTTTTTATTAATGATGCGCAGTTAAAAGCTGCGGAAGTACGTGAAAAGCTTCCCGCTATTCTTGATGTCAAGCAGGTAAAGGAGGTTTATATCAAGGCAGATAAATCATTGCCTTACGGGGTTGTGATGAATGTCATGGCCCAGATCAGGGATGCCGGGATTGAAAAGATCGGTATGGTGACCGAACCTGTTTCAGGCCAACAGGAAGGCGGACGATAAGTGCTGCGTATGAAAAAGTTCTATCTCTGGCTTGTTGTTGCTGCGGCAACGCATGCTGTTGTACTTTGTGCGGCTGTTTTTTTCCAGATATGGAATGCAGCCAAGAACGTTAAGCCGAAAATTGTGAGTGTTACTCTTGTTTCGTTGCCCGCTCCTGTGGGGGGTACTCAAGAGGTGTCTGACGGAGAGGGTGGTGCTGAAGAGAGTCCTGTCCGTGTTCTTGCCACGCCCGCACCTTCTCCGGCGGTAGAAAAAACAGTTCAGCAGCCTGCTGCCAAAAAGCCTCAGCAGCAACCTCAGCAACCGTTGTCGCCAAAAATTGTTGTTGAAAAATCTCCCGCATCACAGCCTGCCAATAACCAGCTACAGAAGGCTCTCGACCGCATCAAACAGAATGTCGACCAGAAAACCTCGCCACCACAACCCTCTTCTGTCAGCACACTGAACAGTGCTCTGGCCAAGCTTCAGCAAAAAGTCCAGTCCGCCGGAACGGGAAACGGGGGCGCTTCAGGCAGCAGTAGTGTTGGCGGTGGTGGAGGAAAAGGGTCTGGAACCGGCGGACCTTCAAAAAGCTACAAGGCAGCAGTTGCCTCAATTATTCAGCAAAACTGGGAATTTTCCGGAATACTGCTCAAAAACAGTGGTGGCATGGCTGTTTATGTTCGCATTAACATTCTTCCTGACGGGACGATTAGTCAGATTATATTTGACAGGAAAGCCGTAAGCGAGTACCTGAACAATTCCGTAAAAAAAGCAATTCAAAAATCATCTCCTCTGCCGGTTTTGCCGAAAGAGGAAGGTTCCCGCGATGTATGGATCGGCTTTGAGTTCAGTCCTGAGGGTCTTGAGAAGTAAGCCGGTTTCATATTTATACGATGTCCGCTCATACCATTAAAACTTGTTTCGTTATGCAATTATTCAGATATGTCGTTGCAGCAGTTATGATCGTTCTTTGCTTTCCTTTATCTCTTTTGGCCGCAGAGGGGGGAGAGTATATAGCAATCCGTAAAGAAGGGTCAGGTAAAATCGCTCTTGCGCTCGACAAGCTGGATGCGCCGGTTAAAGAGGAATCAAGGCTGGCACAAAGTCTTGATACCATTATTCGTGATGGTCTTGATTTTACCGGGCTGTTTACGATGATTTCGCCTCCGCTTAATGTGAAAGATAACAGCAGTCGGGACAATGTTGTTCTTAACTTCGGGGCGCTTGATTCAGTCGGCGCAGCAGTGTACGCAGGCGGAGCAGTTACCAATACATCAGGCACTATCAGCCTCAACATGCAGGTGTACGATACCTCAGGAGCAAAATTACTCCTCAAAAAAACGTATAATGGCAAGCAGCAACAGCTTCGTACGATCGGCCACGCGTTCTGTGCCGATCTTGTTGAACTTCTGACGGGGAAAAAGTCGATTTTTGGCAGCAAAATTGTCTTCGTTTCTAATAAAACCGGGTTCAAGGAGATTTATGAGTGTGATTTTGACGGACATGAGCTTCGACAGTTGACCAATTCTCACTCCATTTCCCTGACACCCGTCCTCTCTCCCGATGGAAGGTATCTCGCCTATACTGGTTTCAGTTCCGGGCGGCCAGCCCTTTATATCAGGAACCTTTCGGATGGCAAAACCTTGGCAGTGGGCAAGAGCGGCATCAGCATTGATCCAGGCTGGAGAAACAGCCGAGAGCTGGCAACAACACTTTCCTTTGAAGGCGACCAGGAGATCTATCTCATAAAAGCAGATGGCGCGATATCCCGAAGGCTTACCTTCAGCAAGGGAATTGATTTATCGCCATCTTTTTCCCCTGATGGTAACAAGATGGCTTATGTTTCGGATCAAAACGGCCTGCCACAGATTTTTATAGAGGATCTGCAGTCTGGCCAGGTGAACCGGCTCACCTTCAGCGGACGTTATAATACTCAGCCATCCTGGTCACCTGCCGGAGATAAAATTGCGTATACAACATGGGAAAATGGTGGTGAAATCGATATATTCACTGTAAATATTGATGGTTCTGGTTTGAAGCAATTGACAGGAAATTCGGGCGAGAACGAGTCACCTTCCTGGTCTTCCGATGGGCGTATGATTGTCTTCGCTTCCAACCGTAAAGGGTTAAAAAAATTGTATATTATGGGCTCGACAGGTGACAGCCAAAGGCCTTTGTTGCGGAGTGATGGTGAACAGATTCAGCCATGTTGGTCTTTGTTTTCGCAGTAGATTTTTATTATTGATGAGTCTCCCGGTTTAGAATTCAAGTTTTTTTATTGCTGAAAGAATAAATTGCGTACACGAAAACAACAAAGTTGACGCAGTTGTTCTGGCCGTCACTTTTTTATTAACATTAACGCTAAATGGAGCAAACTTATGAAAAGAAAAATAAACGGCATCGTTATTCTTGCCTTGATGGTGACAGCAGGGTGTTCATCGAAGAGTGCAGTTACTGCTCCTGAAGTGAGTGCAAACCAGGCTCCTTCGCCAAAGATTACTCAAACAGTTACGTTGCCGACCGCAACGGCGCCATCGATGCCAGCCTCTCCATCGGGGTATGGATTTGATCAGTGGCAGACCGGGCCACTTGGCGATGTATTTTTTGATTTCGACAGTACTGTACTGAGCGCCGAAGCCCAAAATCAGTTAAAGCAAAATGCTTCATGGTTGGGAAACAATTCACTCAACAGGGCTCTTATTGAAGGCCATTGCGATAGCAGAGGCACCTCTGAATACAATCTTGCTCTTGGTGAGCGCCGTGCATCAACAGCAAAAGAATATTTGGTCAGGCTCGGAGTTACAACATCCCGTCTTGAAACGGTAAGTTTTGGTGAAGAGCGTCCCTTTGATGCCGGTACGGGCGAAAATGCATGGGCAAAAAACCGTCGTGCACACTTTGTCATGAAAAAATAACAGTTATTTCTGATAGCCCGGTGAATAAAGAAATGGTACAAGCCAACAATGAATTATGAGACCTGAACCTTTATTATCAATGAATAAAAAGATGAAGCCATTTCTTTATTTACCGGTTTTCGCACTGGTTGCGTGTGCATCAAAGCAAGACCTTAATGTGGTAGCCTATGATGTCCGTAAACTGAAAACAGAATCTGAAACAATCAAGTCACAGTCGGCAGTTTCCTATGCAGACGTACAGCAAGTTCGTGACGATGTTTTGCGATTGCAGGGTCGTATTGAGGAGATTGCTCACAAGGCGGGTGAAAGTGCCCGTGGTAACGAGAACTCGTTCAGACGTCTTGGGACGCAAGACTCTCTGCTTGGGGCGCAAGGTTCTCTGTTGCTTCATCAGGTTGGCGATCTGGACTCGAGATTACTCAAAATTGAGCAGTATCTGGGGCTAGGCAAAGATGCCGATCAATCTCGGGCACTCTTGTCGGGGCAGAAAGATTCTGTAAAAGTGGATACAGCTCCCGGCTCATTGACTGATGCTGCTCTGCTGAATGGAGGCAAGGAAAAGCTCAAACAAAACAGTTATGCCGCAGCGAGGGAAAGTTTCAGCGCTCTTTTGCGAACATACCCCAAATCTGAACTTGCTGCGGATGCTCAATTTTTCATTGCCGAAAGTTACTTCAGTGAAAAATGGTACGAAAAGGCCATCCTCGAATATCAGGTGGTGATTTCAAGATATACCAAAAGCAAAAGGCGCCCTGCTGCACTCTACAAGCAGGCACGCTCTTTCGAAATAACAGGAGACATGGCCAATGCAAAATCAAGATATACTGATTTGGTCAACGTCTATCCCAAATCTGCTGAAGCAGGTTTAGCGAAGAAGAAATTACCATAACCCGGCCTGAAGTGATCTGCTACTTGAAAAACTCATCAAAGGTATAGGTGCGCCGGTCAATCTCAATGCAGAGCTGTTGATCCAGTGAATTATAAAATACAGGGATGTCTCTCATTGTCCATTTTATACCCCGGTTATCAAAGTCAATGACATAACGGTTTTCGTTGTCAAGAACTTTCTGTTTGAGGTCAATACCGATATCCGGCTGTGTGGTCAGAACAAAGAGTTCTATTTCACCGGAAATAATTTTATTGATCATCTCCTTTGTTGGTGACAACTTTCTGCGTCCGGAGGAGGGGCTTATCTGGACTTGAAGCTTGCCATAGTCATCTCTTTTCGCTGAGGTGATATAATATTTTTCTGCTTTATGAGCTGCATTGCCTGACCATGGGCCTGCTGTACTGACTCTGACCTGGTTTGTGCCGGTGTACGGACGGCTAAGCTGAGGTTGCATTGTTTGCACGGTTAAAATTTGCAAAAATAACACACTCCGGTGTCCTGCCTTCAATAGGGTTCAAATTAGCAAAACCCCGATAAATAACAAAGGGATTCATGACGAATCCCTTTGTGTGGATGAGATTTTCCGATTACTGGCCCTTACTTTTCGTTGCCGTCAATCACTTCGTATTCAGCATTTTCGACATTACCATCGCCGCCTTTTTTTCTGCCCTTTCCGCTGCCGTCATGCTGCGTCTCCGGCTCAGGTTGTGACGATTCCGCTCCCTGTGACTGATAGAGGTTCGTGGCGATGTCGCTCCACTCCTTGTTGAGTTCCTCCATGGCGCTTTTAATGGACTCGATTGTCCCATTCTTGTAGGCTTCCCTGAGTTTATCCAGTGAGCCTTCAAGTACAGGGCGCTTGTCTGCGGGTATTTTATCGCCAAGCTCTTTCAACTGTTTTTCAGTGCTGAAAATCAGTGAGTCGGCTACGTTTTTGGTATCAATCTCCTCTTTGCGTTTCTGATCTTCGGAAGCATGTATTTTGGCATCCTCCTTCATTTTATTGATTTCAGCATCAGTGAGTTTGCTGCTCGATTCAATTTTTATGCTCTGCTCCTTTCCTGTTGCCTTGTCTTTAGCAGAAACATGAAGGATGCCATTGGAATCAATATCGAACGCAACCTCGATCTGTGGAATTCCTCTAGGGGAAGGGGGAATATCTCCAAGGTGAAACCGTCCCAGTGTTTTGTTATCGGAAGCCATCGGGCGCTCTCCCTGCAGAACATGAACCTCCACAGAAGTCTGGTTATCTCCGGCAGTCGAAAACACCTCCTGTTTTTTGGTCGGAATGGTGGTGTTGGCCTCGATAAGCTTTGTCATGACGCCACCAAGAGTTTCGATACCAAGAGACAGTGGCGTGACATCAAGCAGAAGAACGTCGGTGACATCTCCTTTCAAAACGCCACCCTGAATGGCTGCGCCTATGGCAACAACTTCATCAGGGTTAACGCTTTTGTTCGGCTCTTTTCCAAAAAAGTCTTTGACCAGCGACTGTACTTTTGGAATGCGTGTTGAGCCACCAACAAGCACGACCTCGTCAATCTCCTTCAATTCAAGCTTGGAATTTTTCATTGCACGGCGGCAGGGATCAAGAATCTTGTCAAACAAGTTGGCGCACAATGCCTCAAATTTGGCACGGGTAAGATTGATGACAAGATGTTTCGGCCCTTCCTGGGTTGCCGTAATGAAGGGCAGGTTGATTTCTGTGTCAGTCCTTGACGAAAGTTCAATTTTTGCTTTCTCTGCCGCTTCCTTGAGGCGCTGCAAGGTAATTGCATCCTTGCGCAGATCGATTCCTTCCTGTTTTTTAAACTCGTCTGCAACATAATCGATAATTCTCTGGTCAAAATCATCGCCGCCGAGATGGGTGTCGCCGTCGGTTGATTTAACCTCAAAAACACCATCACCAAGCTCAAGAACTGAAATATCAAATGTTCCGCCACCGAGGTCAAAAACGGCTACTTTCTCACTTTGCTGTTTTCTGTCAAGGCCGTAAGCTAGAGCGGCAGCAGTCGGTTCATTAATGATACGTTTGACTTCAAGTCCTGCAATTCGCCCTGCATCTTTAGTGGCCTGTCTTTGGGCATCATTGAAGTATGCCGGAACGGTGATAACCGCCTCAGTCACTTTTTCACCAAGAAAATCCTCCGCAGTCTGCTTCATTTTCTGCAGGATCATTGCGGAAACTTCCTGAGGCGAGTAAATTTTATCATTGATTTTTACCCGGGCCTCACCATTTTCGTTGATGATTTCATAAGGGGCAAGCTTTTTTTCGTTCGTGATCTCATCGTATTTGCGCCCCATAAACCGTTTAATCGAAAAAATGGTATTCCTGGGGTTGGTAATGGCCTGTCTTTTTGCAGCCTGCCCAACCAGACGGTCACCCGTTTTTGTCAAAGCGACAATGGAAGGGGTAGTACGATTACCTTCCGAATTTTCAATGACCGTTGGCTGCGATCCCTGCATGACCGAAACACAAGAGTTCGTAGTCCCAAGATCAATGCCAATAATTTTACCCATAATTCTAATGTTCCTTATTTTGAGAGTGATATAAAAATGCCGGGCTCAGGATGCATGACACAGAGCCCGGGTAATTATCATGTTAATTGATTGAAATTTCCTTTTTCTTCCGTACTGGCAAAGCCTTTGGAAGGGTCACACGAAGTATTCCATTGTTGAAATCCGCGTTAATGTTCTCCTGATCAATCGCCTCTCCAAGATTAAAGCTTCTCGAAAAGTTACCCGACGATCTCTCAACACGGTGGTAATTTTTCTTTGTTTCTTCTGTTTCCTGTCTCCTTTCCGCATTGATGGTCAGCATGTCATCCTCAATAGTAAGCGCAACATCCTCCTTCATGATGCCGGGAAGTTCTGCGTCAATATAAAACGCGGCCTCATCCTCCGAAATATCAACCTTGAAGGCGGGAATTGAAGGCATGTGTGCGCCTGACCAAATATCGTCAAACAGTTTAAGCGGGTCTTTTGATAATTTTAACAGCATGGTTATCTCCTTTTTAAACTTACAACAGGTTATGAGTAGAATAACTTTCGGCTATTAACATCTCGTCGACTATTAAACATCAAAAAGCGTGCCAACGCTTTGATGCTGCATTTTGAAGGATGTTTGAAGGAAGAGTGTTGTCAGAAATGACACGATTATGTCATTAATGTCACCTTGTTGTTAGGGGAAATGACAAAATGTCAGATAATGCGGGAGGCTATTTAACCGAGGAGATTTGAATTGACTTTTTGTACCCAGTTGAGCCGGTCCTGAAGGTTTTCAACGACACTTTTCGACGTCAGATAACATGCATAGATAATGCTTTCGTCAGCAATGCGGTAGTAGCATTTCAGACCCTCTTTTCTGCGAGTTACCACGCCATTGTCGTGCATCAGTGTCAGATGTTTTGAGATGTTTGCCTGGCTTGCGTTGATTTCTTTGACGATCTCCTGAACGGTTTGCTCCCGATCACAGAGAACACGCAATATTTTCAGCCTCATTGGCTCGGCAAGCAACTTGAATCGATTGGAAACGGCTTCAAGCATCTCATCAGGCATATTAAGGTTCCACTTTTTAACCTCTTCTTCTGCGATAGTAACTGTTTTGTTCATGATATCCATGTTACTGCCTAAATCCTTATCCGTCTACCTTTAAGTGATAATGTTTATTATGGGCCTATATAGCTATAAATTCATACAATTCAAACCAGCGGTTGCTATAATGCGGCGGTTATGATGAATAATATTTCCTGACACTTACTCGTAAAGGAGGGTCTCTTCGGTCTCCCTGGTATTGAAATCGGTGAGCTGCATGATCGAATCAATCAAGGCCTGAGGCGCTTTAAACCGGATAACCCTCTCTTTGATGATCAGCTTTGTTTTTTTTGCATCATCAAACTCCTCGCGGCACTCCTTACATTCCGAGATGTGTGAGAGAAAACCCTTTTCTTCTGTGAAAGAAATCTCGCCGTCTACAGCGGCACTCATAAGCACGCGGGCTGTTTTGCAGTTCATAGTAAAAATAGAATTTGTGCGTATTGATTTTATTAATCTTCGTCAGTATTAATGCCGTATTTTTTGGCATACCCTTCAAGCTGAACGCGAAGCAGTTTCCTGCCCCGATATAACCTTGATCGCACCGTGCCTATAGGGCTGTCTACCATATTTGCAATCTCCTCATAAGTAAATCCTTCAATATCACACAATTGAATAACCTCT
>CAJAAV010000170.1 GCA_903937835.1 uncultured Chlorobiaceae bacterium
AACACCTTCAGTTTGCTGAAGGTGTTTGGTTGAAATGATCGGATCGTTAGTTGACAGGAATTGCTGTTTCCTTTTTTGGTGTTGGCTCAACCTTGGGGATAACGATCTTGAGTACCCCGTTATCATGTTTTGCCTCAATTTTTTCGGTATTGACATTCTCTCCCAGGGTAAAGCTCCTGCTAAGGCATCCCCAGGAACGCTCAACACGATGAAATCCTTTTTTCTTTTCTTCCTCGCTCTGCGTTCTCTCTGCAGTGATGGAAAGAAGATCATTGTCTATCGATACTTTGATATCCTCTTTATTTACTCCAGGCATGTCGGCCTCAATGAAAATGTTATTTTCATCCTCGCTGATATCCACTTTAAAGGCGGGAGTTACCATTGAAGAGAAAAAAGGGGATAACTTATCGTTAAAGACATCCTCAAACATTTTCAAGGCATCCCTTTTGTATAGTGTCAGTGACATGGCAGCACCTTTTGTTTTTAGTTTTTTTTACGGCTCGATCAATAATATTTCACAGTCATAGTATAGCATATTTATCGCTATAAATATCAGGAATCAAGCGTCGAAGCGATTATTGATTATAACTCAGTACTGTCCGGTTATAAATTAAATCGGTTACGAAATACTGAACAGCTTTTCAAACCGAAACCGATCAACACCGAGGGAGCCGGAAGCGACACCCGCAAAACGCTTAAACGCAGAAGCAGCGGAGTTATGGCTGATTGAGGCCATACCAGACCACACCCCGGCGAGTCGCGCCACTATTGGGCCTGTGTAGCAAATGTTGAAAATGCACCACTTCGAGAGAGAAGAAAAATTTCACCCTTCAAAAGTTTACTCTCTCTTTTTCATTATCTTCTGTAACTTTTCAGAACAATTCTCAAATATACGGAAGGTTCGAAAAAGGGAAATATTGAGCAGTTGGCGAAGTTTTGGTAAAGTTTAGGCTAATTTTGATGCTTTTTGTTTTTGGTATCGTGTTTAAAAATAATCACATATAGGTTTCTTCCGGGAAAATTTGCATGAATATTCTTGTTACAGGCAGCAGAGGTCAGCTTGGTTCTGAATTGCGGGAGTTGTCGGCTCTCTGTGACAACCACCGTTTTTTTTTCTATGATCTTCCTGAGCTTGATATTACACGTTCCGACCAGGTTGAGTCAGTTTGTCGTGACCATGACATAGAGGTGATAGTCAATTGCGCAGCATATACGGCTGTGGACAAGGCTGAAAAAGATACAGAAATGGCGTTCAAAGTGAACCGGGATGGCCCTGCTGTACTTGCAGCGTGCGCCAAAGAGCGCAAAGCTCTGTTGCTGCATATTTCTACTGACTATGTTTTTGATGGAACCTCCAGCACCCCTTATCGGGAGAGTGATCCAGTGGCCCCACTTGGAGTGTACGGTCTCTCGAAATGGGAGGGTGAAGAGCGTATCCGTGAGATTGCACCGTCGTACTTCATTATCAGGACCTCGTGGCTTTACTCCATGTATGGTGTGAATTTTGTCAAAACCATGGTGCGTCTCGGTGCAGAACGCCCCGAGCTGAATGTTGTGGTTGACCAGATTGGAACACCGACCTGGGCGGCAGATCTGGCGACAGCGATTATGTCGATTATTGAGAGGCATGACAGGGATTCTTCCTGTGGAGCAACCTTCCATTACTCCAACGAAGGAGTTGCTTCTTGGTACGATTTTGCAAGAGCAATTATGGAGCTTGCAGGACGGCCCTGCAAGGTTCTGCCGATAGAAAGCGCCCAGTATCCCCAGATTGCCCCACGGCCACAGTACAGCGTTATGAACAAGTCGTCCATCAAAAAGGAGTGGGGGATCGAAATCCCCTACTGGCGTGATTCACTGGCTGCCATGATTCAGCGTTTTGTTGTGTGCGTGAGTCGTAACACTTAAAGGTTACTATTCTATAGAATGTTGAGAGATACAAGCCCCGTACGGGCGACATATTGTTAGCGCAGTGTTTGAACTTTTGGAAACTCGTAACAAATCATCACCGTCAATGCATATTCTGATTACTGGAGGAGCTGGATTTATCGGGTCGCATGTTGTCCGTCATTTTCTGAATCACTACCCCTCTTATACCATTAGCAACCTTGACAGTTTGACGTATGCCGGAAACCTTGCAAACCTCAGTGATGTTGAAGAGAGGCAGAATTACCGGTTTGTCAAGGGGGATATCACCGACGGCGATTTTCTGATGCGCCTCTTTGAAGAGCACCAGTTTGACGGAGTGATCCACTTGGCGGCCGAGTCGCATGTTGACCGTTCTATTGTTAACCCGACAGCATTTGTTGTTACCAATGTGATGGGCACCGTCAATCTGCTCAATGCTGCCAAAGCCTCCTGGCAGTCCGATTATGAGGGCAAAAAGTTCTATCACATTTCAACCGATGAGGTCTATGGTTCGCTCGGCAGCGGGGGACTCTTTACGGAAGAGACTCCTTACGATCCTCATAGTCCCTACTCTGCATCGAAAGCCTCTTCCGACCATTTTGTCAGGGCCTGGCACGACACCTTCGGTTTGCCAGTGGTGATCAGCAACTGTTCAAACAACTACGGATCGTTTCAGTTTCCTGAAAAGCTCATTCCTCTGTTCATTAACAATATTCTCCACAATAAACCGCTTCCTGTTTATGGGAAAGGCGAGAATATCCGCGACTGGCTCTGGGTTGTTGACCATGCCCAGGCTATTGATCTGATCTATCATCAGGGCAAAACAGGTGAGACCTACAATATTGGTGGCCATAATGAATGGAGTAACATCGATCTTATCAGGTTGCTTTGCCGTATCATGGACACAAAGCTCAGCCGGGCTGCCGGAGAATCGGAAAAACTGGTTACTTATGTGACTGACCGGGCTGGTCACGACCTTCGCTATGCGATCGATTCGTCAAAGTTACAGCGAGAACTTGGTTGGGTTCCTTCGATAACCTTTGAAAAAGGACTTGAGCTGACGGTTGAGTGGTATCTCTCAAATGGTGAGTGGCTCAATAATGTCACCTCGGGCAGCTACCAGCATTATTATGAAAAAATGTATGGCGTCAGGTGACAATAATTATTTAAACAGAGGATCTTTTTTATGAGAATTCTGGTTATTGGGGGCGCTGGCTATATTGGCAGCCATGTTACAAGAGCTTTTCTTGACAAAGGATACGAGGTGACGGTGTTCGACAATTTGCAGACTGGCTTCAGGGAAAATCTTTTTGAAGAGGCTCACTTTGTCCATGGCGACATCATGCGACCCGAACAATTGCAGGCAGTTATGGCAGGCGGCTATGATGGGTGCGTTCACCTTGCTGCATTGAAGGCGGCCGGGCAGTCGATGTTGCATCCTGAGGCATACTCTCATGCCAATATTTCTGGTACGATAAATGTTCTTGATCACGCTTCTGCCGCAGGTATATCGCCGATTATTTTTTCCTCATCTGCCGCAGTTTACGGAAGTCCGCACTATCTGCCCATCGACGAGCATCATCCTGTAACCCCTGAAAATTTTTACGGTTTTACAAAGCTTGAAATAGAGCGTCTTCTGGACTGGTATGACCGGCTTAAAGGGATGCGCTATGCGGCAATCAGATATTTCAACGCTGCAGGGTATGATGTGCAGGGGCGGGTAAAGGGGCTGGAGTTGAACCCTGAGAATCTGCTGCCTCTTGTGATGGAGGTTGCTGTGGGTATTCGATCGAAAATCTCTATTTTTGGAGATGACTACCCAACACGCGACGGAAGCGGCATTCGCGACTATGTTCATGTAAGCGATCTTGCTGAGGCACATGTCACCGCTTTTGAATACATACTGAAGCATGACAAGAGCTTGACAGTGAATCTCGGTAGCCAGACTGGTGTAAGTGTGATTGAAATGATTGAAAGGGCACGGGCAATTACCGGTCGGGAAATTCCTGCTGAAGTTACTGGTAGAAGGGCTGGCGACCCGGCAGAACTTGTGGCATCTTCCGCCAAAGCGCAGGAGTTGCTTGGGTGGGCGCCGAAATACAGTGACGTCGATACTCTTATTTCTACAACCTGGAAGATGTACGAAAAGTATGTTACCCGTTAATACATAATTTGTTCTTTCATGATTATTCCAGTTATTCTCAGCGGTGGTTCGGGAACCAGACTCTGGCCTCTTTCACGGGCATTGTATCCCAAGCAGTTGCTTTCGCTGACAGGCAAAAACACCATGCTTCAGGATACGGTGTTTCGTCTTGCCTCAATCGAGGAGCGAGGGCCGGTTTATTGTGTTTGCAATGAGAGTCACCGGTTTCTGGTGGCTGAGCAACTGCACGAAACCGGCGCCGATATCGGAGAGATTATTCTTGAACCATCAGGACGTAATACGGCGCCCGCTGCCGCCATAGCAGCACTGCTGATTATGAAAAAATATCCGGGTGCTGTCATGCTGGTTTTGCCTGCTGATCATGTTATTCCTGATACAGCAGCATTTGGTGAGGCCGTTGCAGCGGGAAAATCGGCAGCCGAAGCGGGTACACTGGTGACGTTCGGTATTGTAGCGAACTCTCCTGAAACAGGTTATGGTTACATAAGGGTATCCCTTGACACGGAAGATGAAAAGACGATCTATCCAGTCCTTGAGTTTGTTGAGAAACCTGACAGGGAAACAGCGGAACGCTATCTTGCATCTGGTGACTATTTCTGGAACAGCGGGATTTTTCTTTTCAAGGCCGAGACCTATCTGCTCGAGCTTGAAGCGCATAATCCAGCCATGCTTGCCGCTTGTCGTGAGGCTTTGGAGAAGTCAATCGAAGATCTTGATTTTTTACGTCTTGATGCTGAGGCTTTTTGTAAATCACCTTCTGACTCTATTGACTATAGCGTGATGGAAAAAACCACGAGAGCCGCTCTTGTTCCTCTCAATGCTGGCTGGAATGATGTGGGTTCATGGTCTGCACTCTGGGATGTTCAGGAACGTGATGATGCGGGCAACATAAAGAAGGGCGATGTCCTGGTGCATGACGTGAAAAATTGTTATATCCATGCTGCCAGCCGTCTTGTTACAGCCGTAGGCCTTGAAGGGCATATTATTATTGAAACATCCGATGCGGTGCTTGTAGCTTCACGGGAGTGTGTACAGGATGTCAAGGTGCTTGTCGAACAGCTTAAAAAGAGTGAGCGGGATGAAGTGATGACACACCGACGGGTTTGCAGACCGTGGGGCACCTATGAAACTGTAGATGCTTCAGAGCGTTTCAAGGTAAAGCGCATTACGGTGAACCCAGGAGCAGCCCTCTCGTTGCAAAAACATCATCATCGTGCCGAACACTGGATAGTTGTGAGAGGAACGGCACTGGTTACTGTTGAGGACAAAAAAATTCCACTCAAGGAGGATCAGTCAACCTACATTCCTGTTGGAGCATTTCATCGTCTGGAGAATACCGGAACAACTCCGCTTGAGCTGATTGAGGTACAGTCTGGCAGTTATCTTGGAGAAGACGATATCGTTCGGGTCGATGATCGATATGGACGACAGTAGAAAGAAAAGTTTCACACTCTGGAACAGCTTCTTCTGCTTTGCTTTGATAGCTTGATTAAATATATTACATTTTAATAGTATTGTATTTGTAGCGGCAAACCTAAACAGCAGTGTACTATGGCTGAAGAAGCAAAGACGTCCGGTCAAAATCAGCAGAAACAAGGTGATTTTGTTAATGGGGATTTTTCTACTATCCTTGTTGGGGTAGGCACTCTTATTGACAGTACGATTGAGCCAGTAAGCAAGATTCTTGCCCAGGCCCTTGATTCTCTTGCTGCGGTTGCAAAACAAATTCTTGAAGGTGTCAACTCTTCGCTTGGCGGCAAGAAGTAAGCTTCGAAAGGCATCGGCGTTCAGGCTTTGTTCATACATGTTTTCAGGCAAGCTTTTCGGTTATTGAAAGGCTTGCCTTTACTGTTTTATAATTGTTTTTTATATCCTGACTTTTTTTATTTTCACAGGCTTTTTTGCTTGTTTTTGATTGAATGATTCTGAAGAATTATGGACAATAAATTTGTTGAGTATCCCTCAAGTGTGGCCTATAGCGCCGTCGAGGCAGAAGTTTTGGCCTACTGGAATGAGCAGGGGATTTTTCACAAAAGCCTTGAAGAAAGACCCGCAGAGAGGATCTACTCTTTTTATGAAGGACCTCCGACAGTCAACGGCAAGCCAGGTGTTCACCATGTCTTCAGCCGTACCATAAAGGATGTTGTCTGTCGATACAAGACCATGCAGGGGTACCGTGTTCCCCGAAAGGCCGGTTGGGATACCCATGGATTGCCGGTCGAGATTTCTGTGGAGAAAAAGCTTGGTCTGAAGAACAAGTCGCAGGTCGTTGCGTATGGGGATGGCGAGTTCAATGCCGAGGCACGGGCGCTGGTCTATCACCATATTGACGATAATCGCGAAGGGTGGGGAAAGCTTACCGAGCGGATGGGATACTGGGTAGACATGGACCATCCCTACATCACCTGTACCAATGACTATATCGAATCGGTCTGGTGGGCGCTTAAAACAATTTTCGACAAGGGACTGATTTATAAGGACTATAAAATTGTTCCGCAGGATCCGAAATCCGAGACGGTGCTGAGTTCGCATGAGCTTGCTCTGGGGTACAAAGAGGTGAAAGACCCGAGCATTTATGTGAAATTCAAAGTGAGGGGATCTGACGAGTCTTTGCTCGTATGGACTACGACACCATGGACACTTATTTCCAATGTGGCGCTTTGTGTCGGATCGGATATTGACTATGTCAAGGTTTCTCATGTCGAGAGCGGAGAGGTGATGATACTTGCCCGGTCACGCATACAGGTGCTGCTTGAGAAGAACGAGGTGGGGGAGTCGCTTTGGACGATTGTTGCTGAACTGAAAGGGCGTGACCTTGAAGGGCTTGACTATGAGCCGCTTTTCAACTATATGTACCCTGAAAAAAAGTGCTGGTACGTTACAGCCGGGACGTTTGTCTCTACTGAAGATGGTACCGGTATTGTTCATATAGCTCCGGCATTCGGCGCTGATGACTATGAAATTGCCAAAAAATATGATTTGCCGATGCTCCAGCCGGTTGCCCGGAACGGATGCTTTACGGCGGAAGTCAGCGACTATGATGGTATGTTTTTCAAGGATACCGATCCACTTATTATCCGCCAGCTCAAGGATGCGGGCAAATTGTACCGCAAGGAAATTATTACCCACACCTATCCCTATTCGTGGCGTTATGATGTGCCGGTAATCTATTATGCCCGGGAATCCTGGTATATCAGGACAACGGCAATAGCAGCCCGTATGGTGGAACTCAACAAAACCATTAACTGGTGCCCCCCCGAGATTGGCGCAGGACGTTTCGGCAACTGGCTGGAAGAGAACAAGGACTGGGCGCTCTCCCGCGAGCGGTTCTGGGGTTCACCGCTGCCGCTGTGGGTTTCGGAGGATTTTGCTATTGGTGATGATGCGTCTTCCGGAAAAATGTTTGCTGTCGGTTCCGTTGCCGAGTTGCGTGAAGGATTCATTGATATTGGTGGCGAGAGGCTCCTCCTTGGAGAGGCGCTCGACAAGGGCCTGGTGGAGCTTGATCTGCACAAGCCCTTTGTGGACAGCATCTATTTCATCAGAGATGGTCGGCGGTTCGACCGGACACCCGAGCTTGTTGACGTCTGGTTCGACAGCGGCTCCATGCCGTTTGCCCAGTTGCACTATCCGTTTGAGAATCGTGAAGTGTTCGATGATTCCTTTCCGGCTGATTTTATTGCTGAGGGGGTTGATCAGACCAGAGGCTGGTTCTATACGCTGCATGCCATTGCCACGCTGATTTTTGACAAGCCTGCCTATAAAAACCTTATTGTCAACGGTCATATCCTTGATAAAAGCGGCCAGAAAATGTCGAAGTCAAAAGGCAACATGGTTGATCCTTTTGCAACGATGGAGCGTTACGGTGCCGATGCGCTTCGCTGGTACCTGCTGGTGAGCAGCCCTCCCTGGAGACCTAAATCGTTCAATACCGATGAAATTGAGGAGGAGCAGCGCAAGTTCTTCCGGGCATTCATCAACAGCTATAATTTTTTTGTGCTCTACGCCAATGTTGATGGTTTTACCTTTGCTGAGCCTGAAATTGCGGTGCAGGAGCGTTCGGAGCTTGACCGCTGGGTGCTCTCCTGCCTGAATACCCTGATTGATGGAGTTTACCTGCGTATGGAACAGTATGACCTTACCGGCGCAGTCAGGCTGATCAATGATTTTACCATTGATGACCTTTCAAACTGGTATATCCGCCGGTCACGAAAACGGTTCTGGAAAAGTGACATGGGCCCGGACAAGATTGCTGCCTATCAGACGCTCTATCGCTCTCTTGCGACACTGGCAAAGCTGCTTGCTCCTTTTATTCCGTTTCTTGCAGAGCGTATTTACCTGAATCTGAACGGCATCGGTCAGCTTGAATCCTGCGAGTCTGTTCACCTTTCGGAGTTTCCAATGCCTGACCTGTCGGCTATTGATCGCCCGCTGGAGCAACGCATGAAAAAGGCACAGATTATTACTTCGCTTGTGCGTACAATGCGTGAAAAAGCCTCCATCAAGGTTCGTCAGCCGCTCAAACGTATTTTGCTCGCAGTGTCTGATGCTGTGGCAAGAGAAGAATATCGGCTGGTCAGTGAGATTATCATGGAAGAGGTCAATGTCCACAAGATAGAGTACATCGAAGATGAGGGCTCGGTGATCAGCAAAAAAGTAAAACCAAATTTCAAAACCCTCGGCCCGCGTTTCGGCAAGGAGATGAAAGCGCTTGCTGAAGCCATCAGGATCATGAGCCATAAACAGATTGCTGTTCTGGAAAAAGAGGGTAAACTTTCGCTTGAACTCGACGGCAGGGTGTTTGACCTTGTGCGTGAAGATGTAGAGATCATGCACGAGGATATAGAGGGGTGGCTTGTGGCCTCCGATGAAGCAAATGGCATTATGGTCGCGCTTGATACGGAGATGACTGAAGAGCTTGAGATGCAGGGTCTTTCGCGTGAACTGGTAAGCCGTATTCAGGCGCTTCGCAAAGAGAGCGGGCTGGATATTACTGATCGCATTTCACTTTCTCTTCAGGGGTCGGAAAAACTGCTGGATGCGGTGAAACGTAATGAGGCTTATATTAAATCAGAAACACTTGCGACTACGCTTGCCATTAAAACACTTGCCACTCCTTTTGGAAACAAGTGGAAGGAAGAAATGGTTAATGGTGAAATTTGCAGGTTATTACTTGAAAAGTATGATCGTTAATAGTATTATCTAACGATTTTTTTGCGGAATTCTGTTAGAACAAAACAATAAGGTTTATTATGGCGAAAAAGAATGAGAGCGCCTCCAAAAAAGAAAATGAGGTTATGGAAGAACCTGTCCTGACGAAAACGTATTTAACCGACGAAGAACTCGAACATTTCAGGCTTTTATTGCTGAAAAGACGTGAGGAGGTACTTCGTGATCTGGAGATTTTGCGCTCTTCACTGTCGGACGAGAACGTGGAAGATTCTATTAATTCGAACTACTCCATGCACATGGCCGATCATGGCACTGATACCATGGATCGCGAACAGCGTTTCATGTTTATCGCCCGTGACGAAAAATACATCACCTATATTGATCAAGCTCTTGACAGGATAAGAAACAAGACTTATGGTATTTGTATCAAGTCGGGTAAACCTATTCCGAAAAAGAGACTTGAAGCGGTGCCACATACCTCGGTGCGAATCGAGTTCAAGCAGGGTAAAAAGTAGAAACGGGGATTGGTCTGTGTTGATTTATATGCATATCAGTCGTTTTCCTCTTTGTCGGTCGTTGCATCGTTGACCTGAATAGGATAGTCTCCACTGAAACAGGCTGTACAATAGCTGCAGGATTCATCCTCAAACGAAGGGACACTCTTCATCAGCCCCTGCATGGAGAGGTATTTCAATGAATCAACGCCGATATATTCCCTGATTTTTTCGATCTCTTCGCCTGCATTGTCAAGATTGTCGAACATGTGGGTGAGCAACTGCCGCTTGGTCGGAAAATCCATACCATAAAAGCAGGGATTGGTGATTGGTGGAGAACTGATATGCAGGTGAATTGATTTGGGCTCAGCCTCACGGATCAGTTTAATCAGCATTTTTGCTGTTGTACCGCGGACAATGGAGTCATCAACAAGAATGATCGGTCTGTCATAGAGCACACCGCGCACGATATTGTATTTGGAGCGTACCTTGATGTCGCGGCTGTGAATGCCCGGCTGGATGAATGTTCTTCCGACATAGTGATTACGAATTAGCCCGTGCTCGAACCTTGCTGGTCGTTCCATTTTGATGCTTTCCCGAACAAAACCAAGCGCGGCGGTATTGGATGAGTCGGGCACGCTGACAACAGTCAACTCTTTTTCACCGGGCTGATGCTCAATTGTTGATTCTCGTGCAAGATTTTTTCCGAGATTTCGCCTCACCTTATCCACGGAATGGCCAAAAATAAAACTGTCGGGACGGGAAAAATAGACATACTCAAAAATACATCGTGCTTTACGTGCTGAATGAGGCAAAAAAAGTGATGTCGGCTTTTCGTTTGCAACAGCAAGGTGGTCAATCAAAAGAATTTCACCCGGTTCGATATCCCTGATGTATTCTGCCTGGATGATGTCGAAGGCGCAGGTTTCGCTCGCAACAACATAGGCAAGCTCTCCGGTGAGCGGATCGACCTTCTTGCCGAGAGCGAGTGGTCTGAAGCCGTAGGGGTCTCTGGCGGCGATCATCTGGTTGTTGGCCATAAGCACCATAGAGTAAGCGCCCTTCACCTGTAATAAAGCTTCGTAGAGCTGGTGTATGGGCTCTTTTTCGCGGCTTCTTGCGGCCAGATGAGGGATTATTTCCGTATCTGAAGAGGCCTGAAAGATAACGCCGAGTTCAGTCAGTTCGCGTCGCAAGGCCCGGGAGTTGGTCAGGTTGCCGTTGTGGGCGATTGCCAGACTTCCAGAACGGTAGGTCAGGGAAAACGGCTGAATATTGCTGGTGGATGAGGAGGAACCTGTCGTCGAATAACGGTTGTGACCAATCGCCGCATATCCTCCAAGAGTTTCAAAAACAGTTTCATCCCTGAACACTTCAGCGACAAGGCCCATTCCCTTATGCTGTTTGAAAAGAGTTCTCTTTTTGACCTTGTTATATTCTGCTACGACGATACCAGCGGCTTCCTGTCCTCTGTGCTGAAGTGAGTACAGTCCATAGAAGGTATCTTCCGCGGGAGTTTTAGAATTAAAAACACCGAAAACCCCACACATAAGCAATGGTATGTTTAAAGTTCAGTTAACGAGCAAACAACTTGTCTCACGGCACACGAACATAACTAATTGAAACGGTAAATCGAAATAATCCTTGCGTTCCTTTTGTTAACTGATAATACGCCACCAGCCCGGCAAGACTGTTGAGTGCTTACCCTTCATCATTCAATCCTCAGGTCACTTGTCTCAATGATAAAATAGAAAAAACAGACTTTTTGTTACATTGGCTCTATCTTTTGGATGCAGATGACCGATTGAGACTCTTCAATCATCTTATATATTAAGACACATGATATCAACGACAAAAAAAGTTCCAAACCCTCCTGGCCTAGGAATATGGGTATCGGTAACGCTGCTCTGGGGAACGGTGTTTTACTGGACATCGATATTTATGCTGCAACTTGCCTCAGTCATGCTTGGAGAGGGGTATTTCCACCCTGCTAAAAGTGAGCAATTGCGTGTGTACGGCATTCAGGTGGTGGTGTTGATTGTGTTCGCCCTTGTTGCTATGCTTGTAAGAGGGAGGCTTGACCCGGGAAGTACAAAACAGGTACAAAGGTGGCAAAATATTTCTGAAGGGAAGGGAGAAAAGATTTTTGTTTCTTTCGCAGGAAGTCTTGCAACCAGTTTTTTCTTTACTGCTCTCACCGCGTTAACCTTTCTTGCAAGCTCAGGGTTTTTCGGTTTCATGGTTGCCTTTACTTTTCCGGTTGTGTTGCTTGCTGGAGTGTTCAATGTTGCAGCAGGTATAGCGGCATCAGTGATTGTCGGCCTTATTTTTTTGATTGCAAAGGCAGGCAGAAAAAAGTCATGAAGAGTGTGGGCAGATACGGAGGGACAGATACAAAAAAAGCCCAGTCGGTGACTGCGCTTTTTCGTTATTTTTGTGGAGCTAAGGAGACTCGAACTCCTGACCCTTTGCATGCCATGCAAATGCTCTACCAACTGAGCTATAGCCCCGTGTCCAGAGCTAATTAAAAGAAAAAAAAGTTGTTTTTCCAACTTGTTTTGTTGTTTCTTTGAGTAAGAAGCTGTTATTAATGAAAAAAAGCTGTTATGTCGTTGTTGTTTGTTGTCAAAGAAGGTTTTTCAAGTATTGGACGGGCGAAGTTACCGGCAGCTATTACCGTTACGATAAGTTTTTTAGCCCTGGTGCTGCTTGGTCTGTTCGGTACGGTCTCCCTCAGTTTTTTTGATGTGATTCAGGAGATTCGGAGCAGGGTGGAGCTTGAGGTTTTTCTTGGTGAATCGGTGACGGAACCGGAGGCGATGAATATTACTTCGCGGATTGAGACGCTGAAGGGGGTTAGGGAGGCAATCTATGTCTCAAAGGATGCTGCGGCAAAGAGCTTTACTCGTGATTTTGGAGAGGATGTTGTAAAGATTCTTGGTTCCAATCCGCTTCCGAGGTCGATCAAGCTCAAGTTTCTCCCTGATTATGCGCGACCTGAACATATTGAACGGATTGTTCCAGCAATTCGTGCCATCACTTCTGATGTTGATATTCGCTATAATCAATCGTTTCTTGGTCAGATTGAGGAGAATGCGCGGTTGTTTACCATACTGACTGGTGGTATTGGTGTGTTGATTTCAGCAGGCACGGTTGTGCTGATAGGCTATACAATCCGTCTTGCCATGTACTCAAGGCAGGAAAAGATCAGAACCATGCGTCTGGTTGGCGCAACGGGATGGCTTATTGGTGCACCCTATATTATCGAAGGGGCACTTCAGGGGCTGCTTTCCGGCCTGCTCGCTGCAGGGGCAGTCTATCTGATTTTCGATCAACTGCTCTATATGTATGAACCGGAAGTGTATAAGGTAATACAACCTTCTGCGCTCATGATTTACCCGTCAATTGTCGCCCTTGGTCTTCTGCTGGGTATTTTTGGCAGTGCCTTGTCCGTGAGCAAATATCTCAGGGTTGTTTCAAAACGATAGCCGATCTTATTGTTCAAGAGAGTAGAGGAGGCTGATCTCTGAACTCCAGGCGTCGGAGTCAGGTGTTTCAAGGATCAGCGGAATCTCTTCAAAGGCAGGGGTATTCATGATGTACGAGAATACCTCCAGCCCGATTGTTCCTTTCCCGATGCTTGCATGGCGGTCAACCCGGCTTCCCAGAGCTTGCATCGCATCGTTGAGATGCATTCCCCGCAGGTATTGAAGTCCGACAATCCGGTCAAACTCACTGAAGGTGAATTCAGCGGCTTCGGTGGTCTGCAAGTCGTAACCGCTGGCGAAGAGGTGGCAGGTGTCGAGGCATACCCCCACTCTTGTTTTATCTGCAACCTGATCAACCAGCGAGGCGAGTTGTTCAAACCGGTAGCCAAGATTGGTGCCCTGTCCGGCGGTGTTTTCAATGACGGCAGTCACCCCTTTTGTTGCATCAAGCGCCATATTGATTGATTCAGCAATAAGCTTCAGGCATTGTTCCTCATTAATTTCCTTCAGATGACTGCCGGGATGGAAGTTCAGCATGAGCAATCCAAGCTCTTCGGCTCGCAGCATCTCTTCGATAAAAGCCTCGCGCGCACGCTGGAGCTTGTCGGGGTCGGGACTGCCGAGGTTGATGAGATAACTGTCGTGGGGCAGTATGTGTTCAGGCTTGAAGCCACCCTCACTGCAGTTTTTTTTGAAGGCATCAACTGAGGACGTCAAAAGTTTCGGAGCTCTCCACTGGCGCTGGTTTTTTGTAAAGAGGGCGAATGCTTTTGCTCCGATGGCTGCTGCATGAAGCGGCGCATTTTCGACACCTCCGCCAGTACTGACATGTGCTCCAACTCGTTTCATAACATATTTTAAATTAATTGGTTGTTTTGAAATTTTTTGCCTGTTCAGCGGTGAGATTCAGCGTTTTGCGAATGGTAAAAGCGCTCCCTCTGGATGATGATGTGGAAAGCATTTCGCCAAGCAGCCCGATCGAAAAAAGCTGTACACCAAGAATAAGCAGCAAGATGCCAAGAAAAAGAATCGGGCGGTTGCTCACCGGTTTGTGGAGCAGAATTTTATCAAGAGTGATATAAAGGCTGATAAAAAAGCCAAAAAGAAAACTTGTGAGGCCAGCCATGCCAAAAAAGTGCATCGGGCGGCGAAGATATCGGGTGATGAAGAGCACCGAAAAAAAATCAAAAAGCCCTGAAAAAAACCTTGATGAACCATATTTGGTGATGCCGAATTTTCTGGCATGGTGCTTGACCGGCAGTTCGGCAATCCTGAAACCCATCCAGTGAGCGAGTACCGGAATGTAGCGGTGCATATCTCCATTCAGTTCCAGCCGTTGGGTCACCTCTTTGCGATACACCTTCAGGCCGCAGTTGAAATCGTGAATGGCGATGCCGCTAAAAAGACGGGTCACTCCATTGAACAGTTTTGAAGGGATGGTTTTGGAGAGCGGATCCTTGCGCTGCTGCTTCCATCCACTGACCAGATCATACCCTTCTTGCAGTTTTTTGATCATCTCCTTTATGGCAAAGGGGTCATCCTGCATGTCGGCGTCGATGGTGCAAACGTAGTCGCCCGTGGCTGCCATGAACCCTGCGGAGAGTGCGGCTGTTTTTCCGAAGTTTCTCTGAAAGGAGATGAGGCGAAGCTCGGGCCTTGAGGGAATCATGCTGCTGATCAGGGTAGACGAGTCATCGGTGGAGCCATCGTCAACCATAATAATTTCAAACGCAAACGGCTCCGGAAAGAGGGTATGCAGCTCCTTTTCGCCCATGGCGGCAGAGAGTTGCACGAGCAGCTCAGGCAGTGATTCCCGTTCATTGAAGAGCGGGACGACAATGGAGAGTTGGCAGTTGAGTGTTGACAATGGACAAGAGATAATGAGCAAAAAAAGTAAAGAGACAGGGGAAAGGTAAGGAGTCGAGGGGGCAAAGCCAAACTATACGCCTTTTCTGGAGGGATCCCAGAGGTATTTGTGGAGCTGGAGCTGGAGTCTTGCCCGAATGCGGTCGCGGAGCATCCATTCGGCAAGTTCTGCTGGATCAAGTTTGCCGAATGCGACTCCCATCATGACGGTGAACGATTCGGTCAGTCGGTTTTCATGCAGAAGCGATGTCGCCCACTCATAATCTTCCTTTCCCGCAATAACGATTTTGAATTCAAAGGTATTTTGGTGAGGCAGCTCTGCTGCGAGCGCCAGCCGGATATTGTCGGGATTGTTGTGCTGTGCCACTCCGGATGAGGGGGTTTTGATATCAATGATTTTATGGACCCGCTGGTCAACCTTTTCGACAGAGATAAATCCTCCTGTTTCAAGCAGCACCTTCTGATTGAGATCGCAGAGCTGCTTCATCAGCGGGTAAATTGCTGGCTGAAGCAGTGGTTCGCCTCCGGTGATTTCGGTACAGGGTGCCTGAAAGGTGAGTGCTCTCTGGATAATATCCTCTCTCTCAAGCTCGACACCCTTATTTTCAGCATAGCCAGTGTCGCACCCTGCACAGCCGTGGCCGCAGCCCGCAAGCCGTATGAAGGTGCAGGGCCAACCAGCAAAAGAGCCTTCGCCCTGAATGGAGTGAAAAATTTCGCTGATTGTAAGAGTGTTAGCGCTCATGATCTCTGTAAGGTCAGCAGCTTTTCAAGGGCAGCAGGGTATAGCGCATGTTCGCATTCAAGCACCCTTGCGGCAAGAGTCTCCGGTGTATCATCCGGCAGTACCGGCACAGTTCGCTGAAGCAAAATCTTCCCCTTGTCGTACTCCTCATTGACAAAGTGCACCGTTGCTCCTGTTTCGGTTTCACCAGCCTCAAGCACTGCGGTATGAACATGAATGCCGTACATTCCCTCGCCGCCGAATTTCGGCAGAAGAGCAGGATGAATGTTGAGCATCCTTTCCGGAAATGCGGCCACAACTGCATCCGGTACCTTGTGCATATAGCCCGCCAGGAGGATGATATCAATCTTATGCTCTTTGAGACGTCCAACCATGGTCGTGGCAAACTCATCGAAAGATCCAAACTGTTTTTCGGTGATATGAAGCGTTGCTATACCGTTCTGCTCAGCAAACTCAATTGCTCCGCACTGGCTTCGGTTCGAGAGGCAGAGAACTATCTCTGCAGGGAGTTGCTTGTTCCTGATCGCATAAAAAAGCGCCTTGAAATTGCTGCCGTTGCCGGAGCAAAAGACAGCAATGCGGGTGTTGTGGGTAGTCATCATGGTGATAGTCTTATTGATATATTTTATTATAAGTTCGATCCATTTCCAAGTTTTTCTGATTTTCCTTACGGCTTCTGTTTTTTTACATCAGCGCTTTAATTTACTCTGCGATTATTTGTACATTCTTGGTAACCTGTTTCCCATGCTCAGCAAACACTCTTTCAGTGACAAGAGCTTCGATCATCCCTGTAATGGCGTAATGTGCTGAATCCTTTGCGTATTGGGTTTTGTTGTGTATTCTTTGTAGTAGGCATTTGGCAATGTTCTTTATTGACCGTGTAATAAAAGAAAGAAACCTGCGTTTAAAGTGTATTGGCTTATATGATAATTAGATATCTGCATCGGGGAGGGGTTATGAATACGGTCACGCATAAAGACAACGAACGAACTTTGATCAACATAGCACGATTCTTGCCATCCAGTCGGGTAGAGCAACTGGTTGATTTTGCACGTTTTCTGGAAGCTCAGATTTTGAGTGAAAATCTTGTGAAGGAAGAAGCTGTTCTGGAGATAGAAGCCGATAATGAGCGCTGGGATGCACTGATGGCAACGGACAAAGCACAGTCATTATTGGAAAAAATGGCTGGTGAAGCATTGCTTGAACATAGAACAGGCAAGACAAAGCCTATGGCTTTCAATCGTAAAGGAGGCATTGAGCCTGGATGAAATCAGTTACGACTTCACAGTTCTGGAAGGTTAAGAGGTATCAAGATTTCAGAATCTCTATTGATAGCCGCAACGGCTTTCCATTTCTATCACTGTCACAGGAGGAAAGATGAAAATCGAAGAGCTGATCACCGCAGTACAAGGCGTTTTGGGTGTTGAAGCAGACGGCAAGGCTGGACCGGAAACCTGGGCAGCTATCTACAGGCAGATAGTCAGTCCTGAACTACCGGAGACTTCGCCGTTACCAGACATAACGTCTGTAGACGCAAGAAGTGAAAAGGTCATTGCAACTTTGTTGCCTCAGGTGCAGCCATTGGCGCGTGCTCTTGTCCAGAAAGCAGCTCTAAGCGGAATTTGCATAAAGATAATCAGTGGTTTCAGGACCTATGCAGAACAAGATGCCCTTTATGCGCAAGGCCGAACAACACCAGGCAGTATTGTAACAAAAGCTAAAGGAGGCTACTCAAATCACAACTTCGGGATTGCCTTCGATGTCGGGGTTTTTGAGGGAAACAAGTATCTCGATGATTCACCAAAATACAAGGCTGCAGGTGTTCTCGGTACCGATTTGGGCTTGGAGTGGGGCGGAAACTGGAAAACTATTTCCGATCAGCCACATTTCCAGCTTCGACCCGGTTGGGCATCTATAATGAAGGAATCGGAAATGATGGCCGAGTTGAGAAATCGTGTGGCTGGTGAGTTGCCTATTTTTGCGTAAGCTGACACCTGCGAGGTGTAGCTGAATGTGCCAGTATCGCAGGAAAATTTATTCAGCGGTATAATGGCGTCATGTGAGTGCCTTTCCATTGAAGGGAAAGTAGTTCCGCGCGGTTGCGGTTCTTCTTGGTGTAGAGCGTCCTCAAATAATTGGTGATTTTTTCTTAAATTCCGCCTTAACAAAAAGCACTGAAACGAATCAATTAATTAACTTTCTGCATAATGTCTGATCCTGTCATCAAGCGGGCGCTGGTTTCTGTATCTGATAAAACCGGTATTGTGGATTTCTGCCGGGAACTCTCCCTCCTCGATGTCGAAATTTTCTCAACTGGGGGAACCCTGAAGTCACTTCAGGATGCAGGTGTCAGTGCAGCCTCTATCTCAACCATCACCGGGTTTCCGGAAATTATGGATGGAAGGGTTAAAACGCTCCACCCCAAAATACATGGTGGACTGCTTGCCGTCAGAGAGAATGCCGACCATGTAAAGCAGGCGGTCGAAAACGGTATCAGCTTTATTGATCTGGTTGTGGTGAACCTTTATCCCTTCGAGGCAACCGTAGCCAAACCGGATGTGACGTTTGAGGATGCCATAGAAAATATTGATATCGGAGGCCCTTCGATGCTTCGGAGTGCGGCCAAGAATAACGAGTCGGTAACGGTTGTTACCGACAGTGCCGATTATGCGCTGGTGTTGCAGGAGATGCGGGAAAATAACGGCGCGACCAAAAGGAGCACCCGTCTTTCGCTTGCCTTGAAGGTGTTTGAACTCACCTCTCGTTATGACCGTGCCATTGCCTCTTATCTGGCAGGAGCTATCGGAGGAGAGCAATCTGAGGCGACAGCCAGAATGACGGTCAGCCTTGAACGTGAACTCGATATGCGTTACGGTGAGAATCCTCATCAAAGTGCAGGGCTCTACCGCCTGACCGATGAGAACGGAACCCGCTCATTTGAAGATTTTTTTGAGAAACTGCATGGCAAGGAACTCTCCTACAACAACATGCTCGATATTGCCGCAGCCGTATCCCTGATCGAGGAGTTCCGCAATGAAGAGCCGACAGTCGTTATTATCAAGCATACCAACCCATGTGGTGTTGCTCAGGCCTCGACGCTTGCTGAAGCCTATCGCAGGGCCTTTTCAACCGATACACAGGCTCCTTTTGGGGGCATTATCGCCTTTAACCGTCCTCTTGATATGGAAGCAGCAAAGGCGGTTAATGAAATCTTTACTGAAATTCTCATCGCTCCAGCTTTTGAGGATGGCGTCCTTGAGATGCTGATGAAGAAAAAAGATCGCAGACTTGTGCTGCAGACCAATGTCATGCCTAAAGGCGGCTGGGAGTTCAAGTCCACACCATTCGGCATGCTCGTTCAGGATCGTGACAGCAAAATTGTTGCAAAAGAGGATCTGACCGTTGTCACCAAACGGCAGCCGACCGAAGAGGAAATTGCCGACCTGATGTTTGCCTGGAAAATCTGCAAGCATATCAAGTCGAACACCATTCTTTATGTGAAAAACCGCCAGACCTTCGGTGTCGGCGCTGGTCAGATGTCGCGTGTTGACTCTTCAAAAATCGCACGGTGGAAAGCTTCGGAAGTGGGGCTTGACCTTCATGGATCAGTTGTGGCCTCAGATGCGTTTTTCCCCTTTGCCGATGGTCTTCTGGCCGCTGCCGAAGCTGGAGTCACGGCAGTCATTCAGCCCGGAGGTTCCATCAGGGATAACGAAGTGATTGAGGCTGCAGATGCCAACAACCTTGCGATGGTTTTTACCGGTATGCGCCACTTCAAGCATTGATAAAGGGAAGAAAGATATTTTCGAGTATCATGGAGTGCAGAAAATTAAAAGAGATCGGGGTTGTACAGAAGCGGTGCATCCCGATTTTTTTTATGGTTCAAGGTAGCAATATCAACGATCCTGAAAGAAAAAAGAGAGAGATTATGGAACAGAGAAAACTTGGAACTCAGGGATTGACCGTATCGGCACAAGGTTTAGGCTGCATGGGGATGTCCGATTTTTACGGTAAGCGGAACGAGGCGGAATCAATAGCCACCATCCACCGTGCGCTGGATCTGGGAGTGAACTTTCTTGACACTTCAGATATGTACGGACCGTTTACCAATGAGGAGCTTGTTGGCAAAGCCATAAAGGGGCGCCGCAACCAGGTCATTGTCGCCACGAAGTTTGGGATCATGCGCAGCAGCCCATCGGTCGATGGCGGCTGGGCGCCCGTCACCGGTATCTGCGGCAGGCCGGAGTATGTCCGTTCATCCTGTGATGGCTCATTGAAACGGCTGGGAGTTGACCACATTGATCTCTACTATCAGCATCGTGTGGATGCTGCAGTGCCGATTGAAGAGACGGTTGGGGCCATGGCGGATCTTGTCAATGCTGGAAAGATACGCTATATCGGGCTCTCTGAGGCTGGTGTTCAGACCATTCGTCGTGCTCATGCCGTGCATCCGGTGAGCGCGTTGCAGAGCGAGTACTCACTCTGGAGCCGCGATCCTGAAGATGAGATTTTGCCTGCGCTGCGTGAGCTTGGGATTGGTTTTGTTCCCTATAGCCCACTTGGACGCGGTTTTCTCACCGGGCAGTTGAAAAGCCCCGACGATTTTGCTGCCGATGATTACCGTCGCAACTCTCCCCGCTTTCAGGGCGAAAATTTTATGAAGAACCTTGAACTGGTAGAACGGATCAAGGGCATTGCCAGCAGAAAAGGAATTACTGCCGCTCAACTTGCTCTTGCGTGGGTACTGGCACAGGGTGACGACATTGTCCCGATTCCCGGCACCAAACGTCGCAGCTACCTTGAAGAGAATATCGCTGCCGGATCAATAGTTATCAATGAGATCGAAATGGCCGAGATTATCGAAGCGCTTCCCAAAGGAGCTGCGGCCGGAGAACGTTATCCAGAAAACATGATGAAGCTGGTAAATCAGTAACCACCTCTCGTTCCTTGCAGGTTGGGGTGCAGGTACCCCAACTTACTTTTATCCGGAAAGCCACCGCTAAAGTTTTCCTGATCTTTTCAGATTCTCCTCCACCGCTCGGGCATTGCGTTTCATCCTGCGAAGCCCAATGCGGAAAATCGGTGTTCCATAAAACAATTCACGGAAGCCTGACTTGGTAAGGCTCAATATCTTCTCTGTAGAAATATTCACAAGTTCATGTCGTAACGCAAAAGATGGATCTGCCGTGATGCTTGCCTGCTGGTTATAGGGGCAAACCTCCTGGCAGAGGTCACATCCGAACACCCAGTCGCCTGTCATGGCAGCCTCTTCAGTCGTAAATTCCCGTTTCAGCTCCACCGTCAGGTAGGAAATGCACTTTGATGCGTCAATTTTTCCCGGCTCGACCAAGGCGCCGGTTGGGCAGTGGTCAAGGCACTTGCTGCAACTTCCACAAGAGTAGGGTAATGTGAATTTGGCGGAAGGTATCGCTCTGTCAATAAGTATCTCTCCGAGAAAAAGGTATGATCCTGCCGATGGCACCTGCAGAAGAGTGTTTTTGCCTGTTTTTCCAATGCCGGCCTTTTCTGCCCAGTTTTTTTCGAGGAGGGGAGAGCTGTCAACCGTTATCAGTGCCGTAAGAGGCTCGCCCAATAGTCTTTTTATGGAAGCAAGGAGCTCTTCAAGTTTTGCCTTGACAACAGTATGATAGTCGTCAATGAGCGCATATTTCGAGATTTTCGGCAGGCCTTCGCGATGCAGAAGAGGGTAATTATAGCTGATGGCGACTGAGATGATGGTGTGCAGGCCGGGAAACAGCAGGGAAGGATCGGCACGTTTTTCCATCTGCTTTTCCATGTAGTTCATCTCACCATGCCGCTTTTCCAGGATCATGGCAGTAAAGCGTCTCACCGCAATCGGTTGCGATACAGGAGAAGAAAAGCCTGTTGCAGCGAACCCGAGCCGCGCTGCTTCCTTGCGGATTTGGCGGGCAAGATCTGTTGAAGCGTCAGCCATAGCGTTTTTTTGCCATTTGTCGCACTCCTGAAAAGAGCAGAGATAGCAGCATGAGCAGAAAGCCCCACAGCAGAGAGATTCCACCTCCAGCCATAGCGGGAAGGATACCAGCGGTCATAGCCATGAAGGTGACTGCTGCAAGCCACAGGACAGCAATCAGGAGCATGGGAAGCAGCCGCAGCGATTTCAGCAACGAGGGAAGTGTGGCCACCGCCATCGCCACCCCCATCGTTATCCACCAGCTATTGTTGGAAAAAAAGGTCATCATGACTGATCTGAATTTTGGCTCCACCTTTTTATTCCCCGACCGGCGCCGACAGTGCCCCGGTCGGGCAGCTTTCCGTCATAACCGCAATGTCAAGCTTGCCATCGTATTCTTCGATCATACGAACGCAAATACCGCAATCAACGCACTTTTCGCGCTCCATGGAGATGTCGGCATTTTCAGCTTTGTAAAATCCGGGATGCTCATGCTTTTGTGTGGCATGAATGGGCAAATAACGTGAGGCAAGTTCTCGAAGACGGCAGTCGTTGATGGCATTGCATTTGCATTGAAGGCATCGCGCCGCCTCTTCGCGGGCAAGAGCTTCAGTATAGCCTGTTACCACTTCACTGAAACTCGCCTTGCGTTCTGATGGCGGCAACTCTGGTACAGCAACTCTGTCGGCGGGTTGTTTTCGCTGATAGAACGCTTGCGGTGCTTCGTCTCTTGCGCCATAAGATGAATTAAACGGAACTTTCGTAGCTACAACCATCTCACCATGTAAAAAGAGATTGATGGCGTAAGCTGCCCGTTTCCCTTGCTCGACCGCGCGGATGGCGGTATCGGTGCCCGTCACACAATCTCCTCCAGCAAAAAGCCATGCTGTTTCTGATTGCAGGGTTTCCGGGTTGACCATCAGTTCGCCGTACTGTCCGGTGCCAATGCCCGCAGTATCAGCTATCAAGTGGTCAATCTGCTGGCCGATAGCCGAGATAATGGTGTCGGCAGTTATGGTGAACTCCGACCCTTCAACCGGCACCGGCTTTCTCCGTCCTGATGCATCGACCGCTCCTGGGCTCATGGTTATGGCGGTGATTTCCAGTGCGCCATTCATGCTTCTGATTGCGGTTGGCGCCGCCCATTCGACAAGGGAGATACCTTCTGCCAAAGCCTCCTGAATTTCTGAGGCGTTGGCGGGCATCTCTTCTCTGGAACGGCGATAGAGAATGGTGACGGTTGAAGCGCCAAGTCGAAGCGCTGTCCGTGCGGCATCGATGGCTGTGTTGCCACCACCGGTTACCACCACCAGTTTTCCGGGATGAGGCTGTTCGCCTGATGCCGCTTTCCGCAAAAACTCAATACCACTGGTCACACCGGGTGAACCTTCGCCCGCAATATTCATCGTTGCAGCCTGCTGTGCGCCGACCGCCAGAAACACTGCGTCATAGTTACTATGAAGCGCTTCAAGGGTAATCTCTTTCCCGAAAGTGGTGTTGAACTGAAACTCCAGACCCATGTTGAGGAGGGTTGCCAGGTCACTTTCAATAACCGCATCCGGCAGCCTGAAGCGGGGAATACCGTAGCGCATCATCCCTCCCGCTTGTGCGTTTGCATCGAGTATGGTCACCTCATGTCCTTTACAAAGCAGGAACCATGCCGCAGTGAGACCGGCTGGACCTGATCCGACAATGGCAACCTTTTTGCCTGTTTTCGGAGCAAGTGCCGGGATAAAGCGATTGGCTTGCTCAGAATCCCTGTCAGCGGCATAGCGCTTCAGGGCACAGATAGAGACGGGCTGATCAATGCCATGCCGTCTGCACTCATCTTCACAGGGGGCCGGGCAGATTCTGCCGAGAATTCCGGGAAGAGGAATGGTTTGCTTGATGATCTCTATGGCACGCGCATCGTTATGGCTGGCAATTGCTGCAACAAAATCGGGAATATTGCAGCCTGCCGGACAAGTTATTTCACAGGGGCCCATGCAGTCACCATCATGCTCCAGGATAATGCTTTCAAGACTTTGACGCCTCATGGTGTTGAGTGTCTCGTTCTCGGTTTCGATGACCATTCCCTCCGATACCGGTGTATCACATGCCGGAACAAAGCGGTTTTTGCCCTTGATTTCGACAATGCACATCCAGCACGAACCTGTCTCTTCAAGAGATTTGTGAAAACAGAGCGTAGGAATAATGATGCCCGCAGCAGTTGCAGCTTCAAGAATTGATGTTCCGGGCGCTGCCGTAACCGCCTGCTGGTTGATGGTCAGTAAGAGTTGCTTCATTCGCTTTGTTGTGAAGGGTGTGTCGGAGCGAACTTCTGTTCAAGAGAGAGAGCTACTTTTTCAAGATGCCACATGGGTGTGGAGGTGGCACCGCAGACACCGACATTGTCAATCGACTTGCCATGAGTGCCGTTGAACCATGCATCCTTAATTTCATTAATATCTTCGATAAAAAAACTTCGGGGATTTGCGGCTTTGCAGATATTATACAACACCTGGCCGTTTGAACTCTTCTTCCCCGCCACAAAAATTATAACATCGTTGGCAAGTGAAAAGTCGTGCAGTTTCTGGTTCCGGCTTGATACCTGGCGACAAATCGTATCCTTGAAAACATGCTCGGGCATGGAACGTACCCCGGTTATCTCTGCCGTAATGTCAATATCGCGGATTGCCATCCATGGCGCAGCTTCCGCAGAGAGCGCACGGGCAAAATGTGTTTCCAGATGAGCCTTCAGCTCGTAAAAGCCCGGAACGTCCATCGTGGTCTGGGAGATAAGCGCTGTTTTTTTTGTAGGGTCAAGATTTTTTATCTCCTCAGTGTCACTGAGGTCAGCATGTTTGACAATAACGGCAAGGTTGTTGCATTGACCGTTGATACCGATTACCTCCGGGTGGGTATGTTTTCCGTAAATAATGATCTGGAAGCCAAGCTCAAAGAGCAATCTTGTTGTGCGCTGCAACCTGGAAACGACAGGGCAGGTCGTGTCAGTAACAGTCAGATTGTTCTCTTTTGCAATTTTGTAGGTGGAAGGAGGCTCACCGTGTGCCCTGATCAGTACTTTGGTATTATTCAGCTCTTTAAAGGCAGTTTCATCAACAGTTACCAGGCCAAGCTGTTCAAGGCGCTTCACCTCGACCTCATTATGGACAATATCGCCAAACGAGTACAAGCCTCCCGGCTCCTGGAGCTGTTCTTCAGCAGCATTGATGGTTCCCTGTACTCCAATGCAGAAGCCGGATGAAGTTCTGTCGAGATTTACGTTCATGCTGTACACGTTAGCGTTATACCTCCACCAAATGGACATCGGGCAGTTCTGAGCCCATGAAGAGTTGATAGAGCATGCTGAATTTTTGAGGCAGATCGCTGACCAAAAGATTCGGAACAGAGGCTTTCTGAGAGCGATTGAGCTGGCCGGACTCAAGCAGCAGCTCACGGGTTCTCAGTGCGACCGCTTCTGCTGAATCAATAATACGAATGCCACTCCCAATGGTCGCTTCGATGATTTCGCGAAGAATCGGATAGTGGGTGCAGCCAAGTACCAGTGTATCGATCTCTTCTGTGCGAATCTCTGCAAGATAATGTTCGGCAACAAGTTTTGTGGCGAGATGGTTGATAAATCCCTCCTCGGCCAAGGGAACAAAAAGAGGACAGGCTTTCGAGATGACCTCTATGTCGGGGTTGAGCTCGTTAATAGCTCGGGCATAAGCATTTGAACCGACAGTTGCCTGTGTGCCTATAACGCCGATCCGGTTGTTTTTTGTGACCTGCACAGCCAGTTCAGCGCCAGCTTTGAGAACTCCAATGACCGGAACGTCACCACAAGCTTTTTCAACAATATCAAGGGCAAGCGCCGAAACAGTATTACAGGCAACAATAATTACTTTAGGCTGATATCGCATGAGAATGGCGGTATCGTCAGCCGCATACTTTCTTATTGTTACCTCAGACTTCGGGCCATAAGGCACCCTCGCTGTATCACCAAAATAGATAATCCGCTCGAACGGAAGGGCCGCCTGTATCGCCTTGACAACCGTGAGTCCTCCAATACCGGAGTCAAATATACCAATTAGGCTTTTGTTCAATTCACAATTGACAACTGACAACTGACAACTGACAACTGACAGGTTACAAGTATTCGCTGCCTATTATCGCATTGCCGATTGTCACATTACTGAAAACTATACATTAAAGCGGAAGACAATCACATCACCATCCTTGACAATGTACTCTTTGCCTTCCGAGCGGAGCTTTCCTGCTTCCTTGACCTTATGTTCAGAGCCGAGCTCAATCAGGTCACGGTAGAACATGACCTCTGCGCGAATAAACCCTCTTTCAAAATCAGAATGAATAGCTCCTGCGGCTTCCGGAGCGGCAGCGCCCTTGCGGATAGTCCAGGCATGAACCTCTTTTTCTCCGGCAGTAAAATAGGTCTGGAGTCCAAGCAGGTCATAAGCTGTTTTAATCAATCGGTCGAGGCCAGAGGTATGAAGCCCGAGGCTTTCAAGAAACTCCGGGCGCTCCTCTTCAGGCAGTTCAGCGATCTCGGACTCTGTTTTTGCGCTGATGATCAGCATTTTTGCGCCGGATGCCGCAGCTATTTCAGCTACTTTTTTTGTATAGCCATTTCCGTCCGGTAGGTCAGACTCTGCGACATTGGCAGCAAAGAGAATAGGTTTGGATGAGAGAAGAAAAAACGGCCGGGCAATAATCTGCTCTTCGGGAGTTGAAAGAATTTTTCGGACAGGAATGCCTTCGCTGAGGCCGCTGATTATTTTTTCTGCCACATCGAGTTGCAGCAAAAGCTCCTTTTCTTTTCTGGCGTTTTTTCTGAGTCTCTCAATTCGGCGTTCCATACTGTCAAGATCGGCAAGCATCAGCTCGGTTTCAATGGTGACAATGTCGTCCGCAGGGTCAATTCTTCCTTCAACGTGAATAATATTGTCGTCATCAAAACACCGTACGACATGGACAATGGCGTCGACTTCCCGGATATGGGAGAGAAACTGGTTGCCGAGACCTTCGCCTTTGCTTGCACCTTTGACCAGTCCGGCGATATCGACAATTTCAAGGGTTGCCGGTACAAGTGTCGGAGTTTTTACAACATTTGCAATTTGCTGCATCCTGTCGTCAGGTACCAGAACAGTTCCGACATTTGGTTCTATGGTACAGAACGGGTAATTGGCTGCTTCAGCCTGTTTTGCCGTGATGGCATTGAAAAGCGTTGACTTTCCGACGTTTGGCAATCCGACAATGCCGCAGCGAAGTGACATAAAAAAAATGTTTGTTGTAATGGGTTGGCCTCTAAAAAACAACGGTTTTAACATGTAACCAATATGTTTGGAAAAAGCAAATATTTTTTATAAAATGACAGCCTGATTGAGGTGCATACATTTAAAACAGGAAATCGGGAAAAAGCCTATTATTATTGCTATTGACGGGCCTGCTGCATCCGGAAAAAGTACGACAGCCAGAAACGTGGCTCAGCGGCTTGGGTACACCTATATTGATACCGGTGCCATGTACCGGTCTGTGACGCTCAAGGCCCTGCAACAGGGGGTTCTTGATAGCTTGCGACGCTCTTCTGAGAGCGTTTCCAGTTTACTTGAAGGTCTTACCATAGGTTTTGACGGTGATCGCGTTATTCTTGATGGCACCGATGTTACCGCTGAGATCAGGGATAACCGGGTGAGCCGGGAGGTAAGTTTTGTCAGTTCACTCAAACCAGTTCGCGACAGGCTCAAGGAGATGCAGCAGGAGCTTGGAAAGTTGGGCTGCGTTGTCATGGATGGGCGAGATATCGGCACCGTCGTCTTTCCTGATGCCGAGCTGAAAATCTTTCTTGTGGCTGATGCCCGCGAAAGAGCAAAACGCAGGTATGCCGAACTGATTGCAAAGTCTCCCGAGAGTAGCAATATGCCGGATCTTGATGCTCTTGAAGAGGAGATCAAGAGAAGAGATCGCGATGATGCTGAACGGGAACATGCACCATTAAAAAAACATCCCGAAGCTCATGAAATTGATACTTCGGATTTGACGATCGAGCAGCAGGTGGATAGAGTATGCAATCTTGCGTTGCAGAGAGATAAGGATTGCCGGTAAAGAAATTTCGGCATGGTATAGAATTTTTTTTCATTAACCCTAAAACCGCAGGCCGATATCTCTCGCGGCAGGCAGGCTAACTTACACGAGAGGAAGGAAAAAACTTAATGGCAGAAGCATTTACACAGGCACAGGAAAAAAAGGTCAAGGAACGGCCGGCAAGAAAAAAACTCAAATTTTTTGCGCATTACGAGCCCGAAGAACTTGCATTGATGGAGAAGCTTTATTCGAGCACCCTCAATGAAATTACCGAAGACGAGATTATCAAAGGCAGGATTGTCTCAATATCCAACAAGGATGTCACCATCGATGTTGGCTTCAAGTCGGAGGGTATTGTTTCCCTGCTTGAATTCAGGGCTGAAGATGAGGTGCAGGTAGGCGATGATGTTGAAGTCTATCTTGAGAACATCGAAGACAAGATGGGGCAGCTCATTCTTTCAAAGAAGAAAGCTGATGTTCTGAGAATCTGGGACAAAATCTATGATTCAATTGAAAACGATACCATCATCAATGGCAAGATTATCAATCGTGTCAAGGGTGGTATGACGGTCTCTCTTTCCGGTGTCGAAGCCTTCCTTCCCGGTTCGCAGATCGATGTCAAGCCGGTTCGTGATTTCGATGCGCTTGTTGGCCAGACCATGGACTTCAGAGTGGTCAAAATCAACCCGGTTACACAGAATATTGTTGTCAGTCATAAAGTTATCCTTGAAGAGGCGTATGCCGCCCGTCGCGAAGAGATGCTTGCCAATATCAAGGTGGGCATGGTTCTCGAAGGTACAGTCAAGAATATTACCGACTTCGGTATCTTTGTCGATCTTGGCGGTCTTGACGGTCTGGTGCACATCACCGATATTACCTGGGGCAGAATCAACCATCCTTCAGAGGTTGTTGATCTTGACCAGCCAATCAAGGTTGTTGTTGTCGGCTTTGACGAGAACAGCAAGAGAGTTTCGCTTGGCATGAAGCAGCTTGAGTCTCATCCATGGGAAAATATTGAGGTCAAATATCCTGTTAGTTCGAAAGCACAGGGACGTGTTGTCTCCATTACCGATTACGGCGCTTTTGTCGAAATCGAGAAGGGTATCGAGGGGCTGGTCCATATTTCCGAAATGAGCTGGACACAGCATATCAAGCATCCAGGTCAGTTTGTCACTCTTGGACAGGAGGTTGAATGTGTCATCCTTAATATTGACAAGGAGCATACCAAGCTCTCACTTTCCATGAAAAGGGTGAACGAAGATCCGTGGATTGCGCTCTCTGAAAAATATATTGAAAACTCTTTGCATAAAGGGACAGTCAGCAATATCACCGATTTTGGTGTTTTTGTTGAGCTTGAGCCTGGTGTCGATGGACTGGTCCATATTTCCGATCTTTCCTGGACCAAGAAAATCCGTCACCCAAGTGAACTGGTCAAAAAGAATCAGGAACTTGAAGTCAAGGTGCTCAAGTTTGATGTGCATGCACGCCGTATTGCGCTTGGTCACAAGCAGATCAATCCGGATCCCTGGGGCGAGTTTGAACAGAAGTATGCAGTAGGCGCAGAGACTCCAGGCCAGATTTCACAGATCATCGAAAAAGGTGTTATTGTGATTCTTCCGGGTGACGTGGACGGTTTTGTTCCGGTATCGCACCTGCTTCAGGGTGGGGTAAAGGATATCCATTCATCATTCAAGATCGGTGATGAACTTCCTTTGCGTGTCATTGAGTTTGACAAGGAAAACAAACGCATTATTCTTTCTGCTCTTGAATATTTCAAGGACAAGAACAAGGAAGAGATTGAAGCATACCTGACAGCTCATCCTAATGAGAAAAAGGAGATTGAGGCGGCGACTGCTGAACTCGAACCTCCAGTCAAGTCTGGTGAGAAAAAAGGCGGCGAGCAGAGAGCATGAGATAAGTTTCCCTCTGCAGTTGTACGGTAATGAAAAAAGCCTTCTCTTTATCAGGGAAGGCTTTTTTCATTAATACCCGTAACTTTTCAGCAGGTTGTTTTTCTTTCGCCAGTCAGGCCGCACCTTGATGAAGAGCTCCAGGAATACCGGTCGTCCAAGCATCTCCTCAATATCTTTTCGAGCTGTCTGACCCAATTTTTTCAGGGCGGCTCCCTTGCTTCCGATCAGAATCTGTTTCTGGGTTTCACGCTCAACAATCACCGAGCAACGAATAAGATCTTTGCGAGTCGGGTCATTTTCGTGCTGCTCCTTGAACTCATCAATAACCACTTCGGTAGAGTACGGCACTTCACGACCGTAAAGCAGAAATATCTTTTCACGGATAATTTCACTGACAAAAAATCGTTCAGGCGCCGTACTGAGCGTATCTTCGGGATAGAGTGGCTCGTGGAGGGGAAGAAATGGCTGAATAGCTTCAATAAGTTGCGGAAGATTTTTGCCTTTCAATGCAGAAACAGAAAGTACCGTGGCGGGATTCCAGGTGTTCTTGACGAACTCTTCAGCCTGTTGTTGACGTTCTTCACTCACGAGGTCGGATTTATTGAGCACGGCAATAATCGGTTTTCCAGCAGGTTTCAGCCAGTCGCTGAAGAGTTCGTTTGCAAACTCACGGTCTACAAAATCTTTTTTACCTGAGTATGGAAGCAGGGCAATGACTATATCGGCATCTTTCAGAGTATCGCGAATAACCCCAAGCATAGATTCATGAAGCTTTTGCTGTGGCTTCATGATGCCTGGTGTATCAAGAAAAATAATCTGGCAGTTTTTGTCGTGGTATATTCCTGTGATTTTTTTTCTCGTGGTTTGCGGTTTAGGCGTCACAATGGAGAGCTTGAAGTCGAGAAGTTCGTTGAGCAGAGTTGACTTGCCTGCATTGGGAGGGCCTATAATAATTGCGAAACCGCAGGAAAAAGGAGATAATGCCATGAAATTTTTTTATGAAAGGTTTAACCTGTTTACACGATACTATACTAAATTATAACCAACCATGATAAAGAAAAAGGGATAAATCAAATATTGAAATGGAAAATCAAAGGAAACTTGATCAGTGGCTTCTGGTTTCGACGGCAGGGCTTATTGTTTTGGGGCTTATGGCCGTTTACAGTGCAACCAATGGAACCGGTGACCCCTCGATGTTTTACCGGCAGCTTTCATGGTGTCTGATTGGTCTCGCGGCTATTGCATTAGTTTATTTTAATGATGCCCGCATTCTAAGAGATAATGCCTATATCTTCTATGCTGTAGGAATACTGCTGCTCGTCGCTGTTCTGATTTTCGGGAAAAAAATAGCAGGCCAGACAAGCTGGATGAAAATAGGCTTTTTCAGCTTTCAACCTTCTGAAATAGTCAAAATGGCGACCATTCTTGCGCTTGCAAGATTTCTTTCTGATGATGAAACTGATATTCGCTCAATACAGCATCTGTTTATTGCCCTTGCAATTGCATTCATTCCTGTTTTGCTGATCATGCTGCAACCGGATATGGGGACAATGCTTACCATTCTGCCATTTGTGGCTACTATGCTTATTATGGCAGGCTTTGATATTTATATCCTTATGCTGATGGCATTTCCTTTGCTTCTCATGATTTCGGGATTTTTCAATATTTATTTAATTATAGGCATGGCATTGCTTTTGACGGGTATACTGATTGTTCAGCAAAAGAAGTTTAAGTTTCATCAGTTGTTTATTATGGGCTCTGGTCTTGCTGCCAGCTTGTTTGTGCATCGTTTTGCGAATGAAATACTTAAGCCTCATCAGATAAAAAGGATACAGACATTCATCGATCCCATGTCCGATCCACAAGGTGCAGGATACAATGCTCTTCAAGCTAAAATAGCAATAAGTTCTGGCGGGTTTTTCGGCAAAGGATTTCTTCATGGGACGCAGACGCAACTGCGTTTTATTCCTGCTCAGTGGACGGATTTCATTTTTTGTGTTATAGCCGAAGAACTTGGCTTTATTGGCGCATCACTTTTGCTTGCGCTCTATTTTGTGTTGATTCTACGATTAATCTGGACAATCTTTTCAATCGAAAATAAATTTGTTGAGCTGACACTTGGTGGATTCGTATCTCTGCTCTTTATTCATGTTGTGATCAATATCGGGATGACCATCGGTCTTATTCCAGTTATTGGTGTTCCTCTCCCATTCGTTTCTTATGGTGGTTCCTCTCTGGTCGGGAACATGATTATGGTTGGACTGGCACTTAATTTTAGTAGCAACAAAAGAAGTCTTGGGTATCACGGATGACTGGTTTCAAGAAAAAAAAGCGCACCTTGATGCGCTTTAACTTCTGTTTTTCCTTGATGTTGGTGCGATGGATTACTTTATTCTGTAAACAAAGCGCTTTCCCTCTTTACCTGCCGGAATGCGTTCGATTTCAGAGTCAGCCAAGCCGTATTTGTTGAACCAGAGACTGACTGCTGTCCCTTTTGTATTCAGCACCTCAGCGATATCTCTTGGCTTGAAAGTTTTTTCAGGATTTGAACGGAGTAAGTCTTTGATTGACGCACCAAGCTCACCACGCCCAAATTTATGGCTGCTGGATTGTTCAGGCGCAGAGCCCTCAAGTTTTGAAAGGTTTGTTTCAAGCTTTCTTATGATGGTTGACAGTTCATCTTCCAACGGCTTGATTTTTTCGTTGAACTCATTTCTGATCTGGCTGATTTTTGCCTGCAGGTCCCTCTTTTCTTCAACAAGTGATTGGAAATAATCAATTTTCTGAATGAAGATGTCATATTTGTCAGGCGATCCACTATCTCTTCTTATAGCACTCATAGTCTTTCATATTTGAATTTTTTAGAAACACAACCTCTTGTTTTGAATATATGACAATATATTTATCTCTGCAAGGCGATATTCGTTCGATGTTTTCGGTAATATCCACTCACTATCAGATATATTAAAAAGTGTTTTCAAAGTATGACAATGCAGGAGAAATAGCGATATGAACGATCATATAAAAAAACGAGTTGCTGCTGTGACCCTTGGATGTAAACTGAACTATGCTGAAACTTCAACAATACTTGATGATTTATACAAACAGGGATGGCAACTATCAACGATTGATGCCGGGGCTGATCTTATTATTATTCATACCTGTGCCGTAACGAAACAGGCTGAAAAAAAATGTCGTCAGAAAATAAGAGGGATTATAAAAAAAAATCCATCCAGTCGTATAGCTGTTATCGGGTGTTATTCTCAGTTAAATCCACAAGTACTTTCCGAAATAAACGGAATAGATGTCATTCTTGGCAGCAACGATAAATTTGATATAAAATGGTATAACAATATCATTACAGGAACAATACCATCGCCTTTTGTTAAAGTTGCTTCATCTCATACTTTTAAGGATATTTATCCTGGATATTCATTACCTGCTGCTTTGGGTACGGATAGAACTCGTGCATTTTTAAAAATACAGGATGGTTGTGATTACGGCTGCTCGTATTGTGTAATTCCGATGGTCAGGGGAAAGTCGCGATCGCTACCTGCAGAGCAGCTTGTTGAGCGTGCTCATCTCCTGGCATCATCCGGATACCGTGAAATTGTGCTTACCGGAGTCAATATAGGTGATTACCGTTTTGGGGGCCTGGAACTGTGCGATCTTTTGCGCCTGCTTGAAGAGGTTAATGTCAGCCGCATCCGTATCAGCTCGATAGAGCTTGATGTTATCGATAGCGAGCTGATTTCTTTAGTAGCGGCATCGAAAAAAATTGTTCCCCATTTTCATATTCCTCTTCAAAGCGGTTCGGATACTATTCTCAGGGCCATGCGCCGTCGTTATGACACATCACTCTACCGCGACAGAGTGCAGCAGTTGGTTGAGCGCATTGCCGAGTGCGCTATCGGAGCCGATGTGATGGTTGGCTACCCTGGTGAAACTGAGGAAGATTTCAGCCAGATGTACAGGTTTATTGAAGAGCTTCCTCTTGCATATCTTCATGTGTTCAGTTGTTCCGTTCGCCCCGGAACGACTCTTGCCCTGCAGATCGACAACCATGAGCGCAAGTCTGTTGCACCGCAAGAGGTCGCTCGGCGCTACAGCGAGCTGGTCGAACTTGGTCGCCATAAAGAGGCCAGGTTTAAGTCGCGCTACACGGGAAAAGAGTGCATGGTTCTTTTTGAGGGATCCGGGCCGCTAAGAAAGGGTATGCAGCAATGCAGCGGCTATACAAGGAATTATCTCAGGGTTGTGGTTGAGAGAGCCGACAGCGAGCTGAAACAAACAATGACGGGAAATGAATTGCATGTTTTAATCGACTCTCTGGACGATGATTTGAATTTAAAAGGGAGAGTACTATCTTGATTTTTCGTATTCTCTTCTCCTGTGCTTTTAACTAAAATCATTGTTATCCATGCCTATCAAATCTCGCATTCGTTCGATTCCCGACTATCCGAAAAAAGGGATCCTTTTTCGTGATATTACCACTCTCATCAAGGATCCGGTAGGGTTCAGGCTTGCCATTGATAGTTTGACGCAGCACTACCTGCAAGATGGCATGGATTTTGACGTTATTGTTGGTATTGAGGCGCGAGGATTTATCATTGGCGGAGCGTTGGCTTACACGCTCGGCAAGGGGTTCGTTCCTGTCAGAAAGCCAGGGAAACTGCCTGCTGATGTTGTATCGCAAGAATACCAGCTTGAGTATGGAAGTGACACGATTGAGATCCATGTCGATGCGCTTGAGGCGGGTCAAAAGGTTCTTCTCGTCGATGATCTGCTTGCCACTGGAGGTACAGCTCTGGCTGCGGCAGCATTGGTTGAAAAGGTCGGGGGTATTGTCTCTCAGATGGCTTTCATAGTCAACCTGCCCGATATCGGCGGCGAAAGAAAAATTCTTGAAAAAGGATACAATGTTTACTCCCTTACGGACTTTGCAGGAGAGTGATACGGCGGTATGAGTAACGCATTTCCAGCTTTGGAGGATGTAAAAACGGCAGCGGTGTCTGCCGTTTTTATGGTGCAGTCACCTCATCACCTTCCGCCAGTATGGCTGGTTGCGCCTTTTCTTCTTCTTCTTTTGATGATCGCCACTGGCCCGTTACTTTATCATCGTTTCTGGGAAGAGCACTACTCCAGGATTTCCATTGGGCTTGGGGGAGTTGTTGCGCTCTATTACGGTTTTGTCATGGAGGACGGTACCCGCATCCTGCTGCATACGCTTGAAGAGTATATTTCGTTTCTTGCGCTTATTACCGCGCTTTTTGTCACGTCCGGCGGGATTCTTGTCAGAATTCATAAAAGGGGAACTCCACTCATCAACGGAGCCCTGCTTTTTTTCGGAGCTCTCATCTCCAATCTGATCGGTACAACCGGTGCTTCCATGCTGCTCATACGCCCCTATCTGCGAATCAATGAAGGACGAATCAAACCATTTCATATTGTTTTCTTTATTTTTATTGTCAGCAATATTGGGGGGGCGCTTACCCCGATAGGTGATCCGCCTCTTTTTTTGGGCTTCCTGAAAGGCGTGCCTTTTTTCTGGGTACTTTCAAAATTATGGATTCCCTGGCTTGTCACTCTTGTCACCCTTCTTCTATTGTTTATGGTTTTTGATGCCAGGGCGGGAAAGGGGGAGATAAAGGAGCCGGAAACAGGGGTCGGAGTGAGTGTTGTTGGAGCCAAAAGCTTTTTCATCCTTGCTGTTGTTATTGGAGCAGTTTTTCTTGACCCTGCCGTTATTCCCGGTTTTCCGAGTCTTCAGAAAATGTTTCACCTTCCCTTCGGCATTCGCGAACTTTTGCTGTTTATTCTTGCGGCAGTTGCATGGAAAAGCGCCGACAGGGAGGCGGTGAGAGGCAATGAGTTTAATCTTTCTCCAATTCGGGAAGTGGCCTTTCTTTTTATGGGAATATTTGCCACCATGATTCCTGCTCTGGAACTGATCGGAGCTTATGCTGCCTCTCATGCAGGAGAATTTTCCGTCACAAGGTTCTACTGGATGACCGGAGTCCTTTCCGGAGTGCTCGACAACGCGCCGACCTACCTGAATTTTTTAGCTGGAGCTCTTGGCAAATTCGGTGTGGTTACGAACCAGGCTTCTGATATAAAGCAATTTGCTGAGGGCATACCTTCCCCTGTTCCGGGTGATGTGACTTCCGATATCTATCTCATGGCGATATCTATTGCATCAGTTTTTTTTGGAGCGATGACCTATATAGGCAATGCACCAAACTTTATGGTCAAGGCCATAGCTTCCCGGGCAAAGGTTGATGTGCCTGAATTTTTCGAGTACATGTACAAGTATTCATTGCCGGTTCTTGTTCCGGTTTTTGCACTGCTCTGGTGGATATTTTTCAATTATTAGCGTTTTTGAACACACCCCACCCAAAGCCACTTAAAAGGGCTGCAATTTTTTTGCTGAAAAATTGTAGAAAAAACTACTCTCCAATGTGTTTCAGGCTTTCACTTACCGCAAGTTTGAACTCTTTTGAAATTTTGAATGTCGGCACATTTTTTGGTTCAACCGTGACCTTTTCGCCGGTTCTCGGGTTTCTCGCCTGTCGGAAATTTTTATGCCTGATATTGAATGAGCCGAAACCTCTGATTTCAATTCGTTTTCCGGCTTTCAAAGAATCAATGATGCCTTCAAACAGACCATCAACCACAGATTCTGTTTCGTTTTTTGTGAGGCCGGTTTTGTGGGCAATAACATTGACCAGATCAGCTTTTGTGGTAGTGTTTCCCATAACTATAGTTGGTTCGGGTTATTATCAGGTACTAGTTTTACTTAAACCATAAATGAAGAGCAACAATTCCCATAAAAACTGCAAAAGCTTTTCGGAGCATGTCACTTGAAAGATGTGTTGCTATTCTTGCTCCGAAATAAGCCCCGGCAAACAGCCCCGCTGCAATGATAAGGCCAATCCAGATGTTTTCATTGGAAATCTTTCCTGAACGATAATACTCTGCAACACCAAGAATACCGACTGGAAGGAGAAGCGCAATGAGTGATGTTCCTATAGCGCTCTGCTGGGTCATACCGTAAAGCAGTACCATTGCGGGAACAATGATAACTCCTCCTCCGACACCGAACATTCCTGAGAGAAGACCGGCCGCAACGCCGATGCCAAGTAATCCAATGAGTTGCATAGGTAGTTTCTAATGGCAGTGTTATGATGCAAGGTCGGGTGCTGATTGATCATGACCTGTAATCGCTCCTATTTCCATTGCACTGAGCGACTCCTTTTCGATAAGCATTGTTGCAAGTCGGTGGAGTACATCGCTGTTCTCTCTGAGAATAATTCTGGCATTTTCCATGCACCCTATAATGATATTTCGCACTTCTATATCGATCTGAAGAGCTGTTTCCTCACTGTATTGGCGAATATGGGAATAATCTTTTCCAAGAAAGACCTCCTTGTTGCTGTCGCTGTAATTGATCGGTCCGATGTTTTCGCTCATACCCCATTGCCGAACCATTCTTCGGGCAATATCGGTAGCCTTTTCAATATCGTTTGCAGCTCCTGTGCTGGTTTCATTAAAAATAAGCTCTTCAGCCACTCTTCCCCCCAGAGCATAAGTAATCATGGCAAGAAGATACTCCCTGTTCTGGGTGTAGCGGTCCTCAAGCGGCAGGTAGGCAGTCAGTCCGAGGCTCCGACCCCTTGGAATGATTGTGACCTTATGAACAGGATCAGATCCCCTGGTATAGATCGAAACAAGCACATGACCAGCTTCATGATAGGCAGTAAGCTTCTTTTGGCCATCAGAAATAAACATGCTTTTTCTTTCCGGGCCCATAAGGATCTTGTCACGGGCCTGCTCAAAATTATCTGCGGTAATAAGATCCTGTTCATATCGTGCTGCAAGAAGTGCTGCTTCATTAACAAGATTTGCCAAATCGGCACCGGAAAATCCAGGGGAGCTTTTTGCAATGACGTTGATATCGACACTTTTATCAAGAGGCGTATTTCGGGTGTGGATTATTAAAATAGCTTCACGTCCCCGGATGTCGGGCTTGTCGATAGTGATCTGGCGGTCAAACCTGCCTGGTCGAAGCAGTGCCGTATCAAGAACATCAGGCCGGTTGGTTGCTGCAATCAGGATGACATTTTCATTTGTTGTAAAGCCATCCATTTCGACAAGGAGCTGGTTCAGTGTCTGCTCTCTTTCATCATGTCCTCCACCAAGGCCTGCTCCCCGGCTGCGCCCGACCGCATCTATTTCATCAATAAAAACAATACAGGGCGAATTTTTCTTTGCCTGTTCAAACAGATCCCTTACTCTTGCAGCACCGACTCCAACAAACATTTCAACAAAATCAGCGCCTGATATGGAGAAAAAAGGAACTTTAGCCTCTCCTGCAATAGCTTTGGCAAGGAGTGTCTTGCCAGTGCCTGGAGGGCCGAGCAGCAAGACACCCTTGGGTATTTTACCGCCAATTTTCTGGAACTTTTCAGGATTGGTGAGAAACTCTACCGTCTCCTGCAGCTCTTCAATTGCCTCATCAACTCCTGCAACATCCTTAAAAGTGATTTTAACCTCAAATTCGCTGATCAATTTTGCGCGGCTTTTGCTGAAGCTGAAAATAGTTTTGGCCTGAGCCCCATTTTGACCATTCATCTTTCTGATAAGGAAAAAATAGATAAGGCCAAAGATGACCCATGGAGCGAAAAGAATAAAAAAAGTGTTAAGGCCGCTGGAGCCCTCTTCAACCTTGAGCCGAATTCCCTTGTCGGCGAGGAGGTCGGCCTGCTCAAGGGTGAATGATGGAATTCTGACGGCAAAGTGATCGGTCTGCAGGTTTGTGTTGTTGACAAGCTGCAACTGAGTCGGTGCGTTGAGTTTTCCGTTCAGAATTGCTGATTTATCCTCATAAGTCTTCACTGTCACCTCTGTGACAAGAGCTTTGGAAAGAAGAGATTTGTATTCGTTGTAGGTGATTTCAGGGTTGACAGGGCTTGTAAAAAATCGTTGAACCATAAAAAGCATCAAGAGTCCAAACATCAAAAACAGGAGAAAACGCGGAAAATATCCCTTTGGGCTTTCGCCTTTTCCCTGGAACCATCCAGCGCTACGATCCTCGTCATTGACGGGTTTGAATTTATTGCGGGAAGCCTCTTTTCCCGGCTTTTTTACTGGATTTTCAGGCATAAAATATATAAAATGGTAATGTGAAATGTAACTCACTTAAACTAAACTAATTAAAAGTAAAATGGCAATTGAAAATAAAAAGTTTATTAAATCAGGTGGCGATTATAGGGAAAAGTTGTACCGGCAGCCATTGGTTTCATGACTTTCAGGTTAATCTGTTATCTTGTGGCTAAAAGCACTGAGTTTTTGTTAAATTTGCTACTCTTGTAATAGTTTCACTCTCAACAATTAACAAGCACGACGTTCATTATGGTTGGTCAAAGGGTTAGAACCAGGTTTGCACCTTCTCCAACAGGATATTTACATGTAGGCGGACTAAGAACCGCTTTGTATAACTACCTGTTTGCAAAGAAAATGAATGGAGACTTCATTATCAGAATTGAAGACACCGATCAAAGCAGAAAGGTAGAGGGAGCACAGAGAGATCTTATCAAGACCCTTGAATGGGCGGGGATTGTAGCTGATGAAAGTCCTGAACATGGCGGAAATTTCGGACCCTATATTCAGTCAGAGAGGCTTGATATCTATGACGGGTATTGCAGGCAACTACTTGAAGACAGTCATGCCTACTATTGTTTTGCCACGCATGAAGAGCTTGAAGAAAATCGGCAGCTTCAGATAAAGCAGGGCCTCCAGCCGAAATACAACAGAAAATGGTTGCCCGAAGAGATGGGTGGCTCCATGCCGCCAAGTGCAATCAAAAAAAAACTGGATGAGGGTTGCCCCTATGTTATCCGCATGAAGGTGCCCGATTATGTTTCGGTCTGGTTTGAAGATATTATCAGAGGTCCGGTTGAATTTGATTCTTCGACAATTGATGATCAGGTACTGATGAAATCGGATGGTTTTCCGACCTATCATTTTGCCAGTGTTATCGACGACCATTTAATGGAGTTTACCCATATTATCAGAGGGGAGGAGTGGCTATCCTCTATGCCAAAGCATCTTCTGCTCTATGAGTTTTTTGGCTGGGAACCTCCAAAGGTTGCTCATCTGCCTCTTCTGCTCAACCCTGACCGTTCAAAGCTCAGCAAAAGGCAGGGTGATGTTGCCGTCGAAGATTATATACGCAAAGGGTACAGCAGTGATGCGATCGTCAATTTTGTAGCCATGCTTGGCTGGAATGAAGGCGAGGGCAGCGAGCAGGAGGTCTACAGTATGCAGCAACTTATCGACAAGTTTTCTCTTGAACGGGTCGGCAAGGCCGGTGCGGTGTTTAATGTCGACAAGCTCAACTGGCTTGAAAAACAGTACATCAAAAACAGGCCGACGGATCAGCTTGTCGAGGTCATAAAACCAATTCTTCTGGCTGAGCTTGAACTAAAAAAGTCACTGATGCCTGAGGAGATTATTACCAGCGACACCTATCTTGAAGAAGTTATAGAGCTCATGCGTGAGCGCGTCGGATTTGAACATGAATTTGTCACCTTCTGCTCTTACTTCTATTTTGAGCCTGAAACCTGGGATGATGAGGCGGTAAGGAAGCGGTGGGTGGTTGAGACCAACGCCCTGCTTCGTGAGTTTACCGACATACTGTACACTCTTGAGGAGTTCAGTGCTGAAAACATTGAAGCACACCTTAAAGAATTTGTAGGACCAAGGGGGATTAAGGCCGCAGTGCTCATTCATCCTCTGAGGATACTTACATCCGGCGTGAGTTTTGGCCCGAGCCTTTACCACATGCTTGAGGTACTCGGCAAAGAGACCGTCATCAGACGTATCCTGACCGGTATTGAAAAAGTAAGCTTTCAGGTTTAGTTCGGACGGATTAATAGAGAGCCCGCAAAATCGGGCTCCCTGTTGTCAGCATTTTCTTTTGATGCCAAAAGATTTTTTCCTATATTTGGCAGCGAGTTTAAAGGACAGATAGCTCAGTTGGTAGAGCAAAGGACTGAAAATCCTTGTGTCGTGGGTTCGATTCCCTCTCTGTCCACACCTTTTCACGGCAGTTTCCCCTATGTTGCCAAGGTTACAACATGCATGTCCACCTCTTTTTTCCTTCGATTCACATTAGCCAGCTCTTATATGTCATTCCCGGCATCGATTCATGTTTCCGTGTTTGAATATCACAGCTCTCTCGCATGAATATTACCACGAAGCTCGATCAGGAAGTCTGGCACGATATGCAGGAGCCCGGTGCTTATGAGTGGTGGTATTTTGATGCAGAAGACTCACTGAGTGGTTTTTCGTTTGTGCTTATATGGTTTTCCGGTTTTCCTTTTTCCCCTTACTACACAAATCGTTATGAGAAGTGGAAAAATCAAATTACTTCCGCTCCTCCTCTGCCTTCCGATTACTCAGGCTTCAGTTTCCAGTTGTATGAAAATGGTCATGAGATCATTAATTTCATCAAAGAGGGTAGCAGGGAGCTTTTCGAAAGCAGCTTTTCCGATATCGGCGTTCGGTTTGAAAAAAACCGGTTTACCTATAATGCCTTGAGGGATGAATATTGTCTTGATATTGATTTTTCCTTTCCGGCTCGTCATAAGGATGTAAAAGCAACTTTTTTGTTCAAGTCCGGTACCAGGATAGTCTACGAAAAAAAAGATAGCAACAACGACGGCAGGGTGCCTCATCACCAGTGGTTTTTAAGTGTTCCGAAGGCCGAAGTGGAGGGAACGATAGAAGTTGTCGAACAGCCGGGTGGTGCAGTTCGCACGATTTCTGTCAGGGCCATCGGATATCATGACCATAACCTCGGCGCTGTCCCCATGCAGGATTACATTTCCAGATGGTATTGGGGGCGGGCTTTTTCCGGGCAGTTCGATTTGATTTATTACTTGGTCTTCTTCAAAAACAACGATTATCAGCCACTTGCACTGCTGCTTCTTCAGGACAATACAAGTAATAAAGTTGTGGTGCATGAGACGGTGCGTTTTCATGAGAGTAATTTCAGATTCGGTCTTTTTTCTCCCTTTCACGGACGAGATCTTTATATGGACCATGAGAACACACATCTCAAGATTCATCACCATAAAGTGCTTGACTCAGGCCCATTTTATCTCAGGTTTGCATCAGATATCTCATTAAAGATAGATGGGAGGAATCTTGAGGGAGTCAGAGGTATATCTGAATTTCTCAATCCTGTCCGTCTGCAATCCAGATTTATGCGTCTTTTTACCTGTTGCCGAATATGGAGGGATGGAGAACCGTCGATCATGTACAAGAGTTATAATAGTTTTAAGCGCTCTTTAGATTGGAATAATCGATGAAAAAATTATAAATTTACAGCTCATTTGAGTCGCCACCTGAATTAAAAACATAAAAGTCGCAATCAAAGGTTGATAAGATGGCAGATTGGTTATTAGTTGACGCGACAGTATGTTTTTGTTTTTTGATTTTATAACAAAATATTTAAAAAGGAGACAGGTTGTAATGGCACAACAAGGTAATTTCAAGAGCCCGTCCAGGCTGGGCGCACTTGGAGAAGGTGCTTCTCTCTCTTCATCCGGCTCGGTTTCCGGTGGCAAGCCCCGGGAGCAAGGCTTGAAGGATGTTGATTTCGAGCGTCGCAGTTTTCTTGGAAAAGTTGTCGGGGGTATTGGTGCAGCCGTAGCCATATCAACTCTCTACCCGGTTATCAAGTATATCATCCCTCCTGTCAAGCAATTTTCAAACAAGAGTGAGATGGTTGTCGGAAAAGCTGCTGAAGTACCTGCAAAAAGCGGGAAAATTTTCCAGTTCAACAAAGACAAGGTCATTGTTGTTAACGATAACGGCAAGCTTACGGCATGTAGTGCTGTCTGCACGCACCTTGGTTGCCTTGTCCACTGGGATAATGCCCAAAATATTCTCTTTTGCCCCTGTCATGGAGCAAAATACAAACAGACAGGAGAAATCATCTCTGGTCCTCAGCCTTTACCCTTACCAGTATTTAAAGCAAGGGTTGAAGGGGAAAACATCATTATCTCAAAAGCTTAACCTTTAATTCGTGAAAACCAAGGGAGTCAGGAAAGATGGCTGAAAACAATCAGAACGCTATGGCAGGAAGTGATCCAGCCAAGCCGAAACCCGCCGTTCCAGGCGCTGCCAAGCAGGCTGCTTCTGGTGCAGCAAAACCCGCCGTTCCAGACGCTGCCAGGCAGGCTGCTTCTGGTGCAGCAAAACCCGCCGTTCCAGGCGCTGCCAAGCAGGCTGCTTCTGGTGCAGCAAAACCCGCCGTTCCAGACGCTGCCAAGCAGGCTGCTTCTGGTGCAGCAAAACCCGCCGCTCCGGGCGCTGCCAAGCAGGCTGCTTCTGGTGCAGCAAAACCTGCCGTATCGAACAGCGGCGTCTATAAACCACCTCTAGAACGGGCGGATTCAAATCCATACAAGGATTCTCGAATCAGTTCCGTTAGCGCATGGTTTCAGGAGCGCTTTTATGTCATGCTGCCGGTAATCGATTATCTGAAGAAAAAAGAAGTTCCCAAGCACAGGCTCTCATTCTGGTATTATTTTGGTGGACTTACCCTGTTTTTCTTCCTTATTCAGATTATCACCGGTTTGCTGCTCATGCAGTATTATAAGCCAACTGAAGCCGAGGCTTTTGCTTCATTTGTCTTTATCCAGCGAGAGATCTCTTTTGGGTGGCTCATCCGCCAGCTCCATGCATGGTCGGCGAACCTCATGGTTATGATGGCATTCATTCACATGTTCAGCACCTTCTTCATGAAGTCATACCGTAAACCACGTGAGCTTATGTGGGTGAGCGGTTTTGTGCTTCTTGTGCTCAGCCTCGGTTTTGGCTTTACCGGATACCTTCTTCCCTGGAACGAACTTGCATTCTTTGCAACCCAGGTTGGTACAGAAACTCCAAAAGTAGCTCCAGGCGGCGCATTCCTTGTCAATATTCTTCGTGGTGGTGAAGAGGTCAGCGGCGAAACACTAACCCGTATGTTCTCACTGCACGTAGTGCTTCTTCCTGGTCTTCTCATGCTGGTGCTTTCAGCACATCTGCTTCTTGTTCAGGTTCTTGGTACTTCAGCTCCTATCGGCTACAAGGAATCAGGGATGATCAAAGGATACGAGAAGTTTTTTCCAACATTCCTTGCCAAGGATGCTATCGGATGGATCATTGGTTTTGGCCTTCTTGTTTACCTTGCAGCAGTATTTCCATGGGAAATCGGAGAGAAAGCCAATGCGCTTAATCCTGCACCTAATGGCATTAAGCCAGAATGGTATTTCTGGGCACAGTTCCAGTTGCTCAAAGATCTGAAGTTTGAAGGTGGGGAGCTTGTTGCTATTGGCCTTATTACTGTCGGGGCTATTGTCTGGCTTCTTGTTCCATTTATTGACTTCAAGGCATCAAGAGAAGAGAAAAGCCCGATCTTTACCATGCTCGGCCTTATTGTTCTTGCGTTCCTTCTTATCAATACCTGGCGTGTTTTTGCAGAATATGGTTGGTAAGTAATAAACTTGCTACACTCTATACACAGAAAAGCCCGGCGTCGCCGGGCTTTTCTGTGTATGTCTAAAAACCGGATTCTGTAACCGGAACCTGGTTTCTTAATCTTTTTCCCGGAGTAACTCTCCCATCTCATACCCTGAAAGGAAAGTCTGCATGTCAAGTTTTTCCGAGGCTTCAATCCATTCGGCGATTGCAGTTTTCGGGTCGTTCAGTAACTCCTGCATAATAAACCAGGCCACAAGTACGCTGAAGCGCTGTTCGCGGAACCATGTTTTGTTGTGTCGCTCATCAAATTGCAACAGGCGACCCAGATGCAACCGATTGATGCTATTTACCGTTTTTATGAAAGCCAGCAAACGCTCTTCAGGAGTTTCATCAAGCCCGGTCTCATTTTTTGGAGTGAGCAGACAGGCGAGCAAGTCGGGAAGATTTTCACCCGGAATACCGATCATGCCTGATTCAGGGTAAATTGCCCGAAGCGCATCACTCATCAGCCAGTCGTCGATGAGGTTCAGATTCAGTGAACCAGTTGCGGTGAGCATCTGCTGCAGCGAGTCGAGGATAACCCAATGCCTTGAAATAGTTTCATACACTGCGCCTTCTTTGCTGCTCAAACCAAGAGCAGTCTGAAGTTTTCGGGAGTCTGAAGTTTTCTTCAGCAAATCGGGCAGCAGAAGCGCCTGATTGTAACGTTCAGTCGCCTCAGCCGCGAGGTTTTCAGGTACGTCAAGCGGTTTTTCCATGAGTTCACTGAACTGCCGGGCAACCGTTTCAAGCAGTGTGGCCAGGGTTGCTTCAAACGTCTCTTTTTCAAGGGGCGCCTTCGTTTCATCAGGAACCAGAGCTGCAGTAATGATTCTGTGCAGCGGGGAGAGACTTATGGTGAGAGCGGCAAGTTCAATTGAGGGAGTTCCGCCCCCGTTGAGTTCCGTAGCCAACTGGTAATAGGGTCTCATTTTTGAAGGATGTACCTCCCGGAACTCAAGAAAGACATTGTACTTGTAGCCATCGACGGCAACAAGCAGGCCATTGTATGCAATCTCCTGGCAGGAACGGATAAACTCGAGGCCACTTGCATGATCCCTGAAGATAACAAAAGTGTTCTGTTGATGGCCCAGGTCAAGCCCCTCCGCAAGTGTGCTTTGCCGGATCTCACCGTTCTGCCGGTAGCCGACTGACATTTTAATCCATCCTTTAGCCTGCTCAAAGCAGTTGTTGAAGACAACAAGGGCTGTTTCGTTACCGAGCCGGTTGGAATAGGCAAATATATTCTCGTTGACCACTCCTTCCGGTGAATAGACATCATAAAGGAAAAAGTTGCGTACCTCGGCAAAGAGAGGACGCTTTTTCATGATCGGGAAGATCTCATGGTAGTGTCGCCAGACGAGGTGTTCATCCGGTTGTTCATCATAATAGGCTTTGGCGTACTCCATGCCGTACTTCTCCGTAAAGCCTTCAACCTGTCCATGGCCGAACATGGGTAGGCCCGGCATGGTAAGCATCATCATGCAGACACCAAAATATTTATCCCCCCGCCCAAATTGTTCAATGGCGGTATCTTCATCAGGGTTGTTCATGAAGTTTACATACCGCTTGAGAATTTCGGGGTCGAATTCAAGGGTGTTCTTGATCAGGTATCGGTAGTTGGCATTATCCTCTTTTTTCAGCATGTGCATAAAGGCGCTGTTATAGACCCTGTGCATGCCGAGGGTGCGGACAAAATAGCCTTCAAGCATCCAGAATGCCTCAGCAAGCAGAAGCGTGTCGGGCACCTCCTGTTGAATGCGGTCAACGACTTCACGCCAAAACTCTTCGGGTATGGCGGCATCAAATTCGGCCATACTCATACTGCAGGAAGAGCGTGAAGGGACACCTGCGGTGTGGCCATCAAGCGGAAACCAGAGGCGCTGTATGTGCCGTTTTGCCAGCACCATTGCCGCATCAAATCGGATAATAGGGAACATTCTTGCGACGTGCAGAATCTGCTGAATTACCCCTTCGCGCACCTCTCTGCTGAGAAAGTCAAGTTGGGCGGTATCATTCCATGGCATCATGGTGCCGTCATTGCCATGATAGATATAGCGGGTATCACCAGTCAGGAAATCAATCCGCTTGAAGGCGACAGCCGCATCGGAACGGTTCCAGTAGCCATCTTCAAGATAAATTCCATAACGGGGGTCGTTGCTGAGGTTCGGTCCATTATAGGAGTAATTATAGTAAGGCGGTGTGTTTGCGCACAGAAACCAGTCAGGATTGTTGCGTACCAGCTCGGAATCCATGGCAGTATGGTTGGGCACCATGTCGCTCGCCAGACGAACTCCGCGTTGTTTAGCCCTGTGCATCAGGTTCAGATACCCTTCATAGCCGCCGATATCCTCAGAAATATCATATTTTTCAAGAGCGTACGCTGAGGCTTTAGCTTCAGGATTTCCATGTATCTGTTTGATTTTCTGTGAGGCAAAGCTGCGCTGCCAGAGCCCTATCAGCCACAAAGCCGTGAATCCGCGATCGGCGATGGTATCAAGCTCCTCATCGGGAATATCCTGAAGACGGTGAACTGGACGACGATAAATTTTGCTGAGCTGGTCAAGCCAGACATACGTGCTTTTTGCAAGCATGACTACTTCGGGCATCCACGATGAGTCCACAGAGTAGTTAGCCGGGGCATTGGCATCATCAAACGTATAGTCGGGAACGTGTGCAGCTTTTTCAAACTCATTGACCTCGTTGCGGAGCGCTTTTTCATGCGCAATCTGTTCGAAGAAGAGGTACTTGTCTTCATCCTCGATAAAATCAATCGCACCTGCAAGCAATCCCCAGAATGGTGATCCATCAAGCAGCTCTTCCCAGTTCAGCCGGATGTAGCGAAGCTGCTCCAGAATTGAGGTCGGAGCATGTTTTATGGGCATGAAGAGCAATTCTACAAGGTCGAGATCATTAGGCCCAACGGGCCCCATCGCCTGCATTGAGCTTCGCATGGTCATGATCAGCTTTCGGTACGAACTCTCTTTCGTCAGTGTTTCATCGGTCAAAAGATCAGAAAACGGTTCAAGAGCCGGGTTCTGGTTATTCAGCCAGACGAGGAAAGACTCTTCAAGTACTTCCGTTTTATTTTTATGCTCTTTCAGCCACTCAGCGGGAGTCTCCGCGCCTGCATAGATGTTTTTTGTGGGAAAAGTGGTGATAAACCTGTTCAGATACTGCTCTGATTGTTCTCTCGAGAGCAATTCGATCAGTGTTCTGTAGACATTGTCTAAAAAATTCGGTTGCCGTGCCGCGATTGCTTTGGTCATGATAGTATGAAACAGCGTATGCAGTAGTTTCATGCCGTGAAACTGTGCAGGGAGAACAGGTTTTGTATCGGCACCTTTCTGATTTTTTAGAAAATCATTGAGAATGGCGGCCTGTCGTTCTGATGTTTTCAAACTTTCCTGACCAGAGACTGGTAAAGAGAGAAACTCAGGATCAGTCAGATGAAAAAGCTGTCGGGCCTTACGGTTGACGTAAAAGTGTTCTTTGTTCTGCAACACTGGGGGGTTTTGCTTGATTGTCATAGGAGGAGATGCAATACCAAAGCATTAAACTGGTTAAAATTTCAGCGCGGTTCTGCGATTTTGCAGGGCCTGTTTACGCACTCTGACAAAGTACGGAATTTCTCGAAAATAGTCTGATTGTTGTTCTGCGGTTTTATAATAGGCGGAGATGCTTGAAAGAGAGCTATTTAATTTTATTATCGAGATAGCGTTGAAGATAGGTAAATCCAAGCTCTTTTACAGAGCGCAGCACTTCCAGTCCGATGGTAGAGAGGGCCGTTTTGCTCTGCGCTGGAATGAATTGCGATGTGGTGGTCAGCGGGCGCTCCCCTTGTGCAGAAGGGCTTCTGTGACTCCTCAATGCACTTGTAAGGAGCAGACCAGCAAGAAAACTCGTTCCTGCAAATTCAAAAGGGTGTTGCCTGACGAATTTTATTGGCGAAATCTCCTCTTTCAGCTCTTCTTTCAGTATTCGGGCTCTTGTTTTGATATGCTCTTCTTTTTCTGCAATGGTGTGTTGCAGTTCTTCTATGCGTGCCTGAATGCCGACTAAAGGCTCATTTGTTGTAGTCATGGAGGGATAAAAGAAGTTTCTGGATCAGGTTTTTAAGGAGTAACGGTTTGAATTTAGTAAAAAATAAAAAGGACGAAAGGAAAATAAGGCTTACCAGAAGATAACCAAGAAAAGGATGTCCAAACAGTTCCCCTGTCAGAAGTGCAACGGTTGTGAGAAGGTAGCCAATTCCAATAATCAGGATAACGCCGATAATAACTGCCGAGCCGACAAGAGATATCCTGTCGCTCACGTCGATCTTGAGCAGTTCAATTTTAGCGTCAATGATAGACATAACATCGTTATATGTCGACGTTGCCGTATCATCAAAGAGTTTATGAAGCCTGCTGTTTTTTTGCTTCCCTTGCGTCGGGCCGAGACTCTCTCCCTTTTGAGGACTCATCATAGTATCTGAAATAACTGCTTCTTACCGCTTTCTTTTTATGAAAAGTCCGAACAAGGCACCGGCACCCAATGAATAAAGCATTGCCTGACCAGGATTGTTTCTGATATACTCTCTTGCTTTTTCAGCGCGTTTCAGAAGCTGGTTATAGGAATCACTTTTCCTGAAACATGAAAAAGCTTCCGAGAGAGTGTCACTTATCCCTTTTATCTGATCAGGAATGGGAGTTTCCTGTGGCCCTGCTTCTACGGTATTATCTGGTTTGCTGCTGTGTATAGTAACCTGAACTTCTTGTTCCATAAGTGTTAAAAAACTGTTGAGGAATTACTGTAAGAATATAAAAACAATGTACAAAAACAATATAGTCTTTGCATGGTTCTCTTACTGAAGAAGTCTGCCGCCATCAACATTAAAAATCTGGCCCGTGATATAGTCACTCTCAAGGAGAAATATAACTGTTCTGATGATATCAAGCGGGTCACCAAGTCGCTTGAGTGGTATTTTTTTAATCATCTCTTGTTGAGTCTCCATATCCCTGTCAGGATTTACCGTGACCGTTCCGGGTGCGATTGAGTTTACAAGAATAGTGGGAGCAAACGTTTTTGCGAAGACCCTGGTCAAATGCTGGATTCCGGCTTTCGATACCGTATAGGGGGCAAAGTTGCGCCAGACCAGGTCAGCAGAAATATCGGTCATGGAAATGATTCGGGAGACAAACGGCTGTTTCTGCATAATTTTGACAGCTTCCTGCATCGAGAAAAATGTCCCCTTCAGATTGGTGTTCACCAGACTATCCCATTCTTGTTCGGTAACATCAGGCAGAGGAGTGCTGAAAAAATTCGAAGCACTTGTAACAAGTAAATCAAGCCGGTCAAACTGCTGCCGGAATACTGAAAATGCGTTGCTGATATCGCCGCTTTTTGAGACGTCACACCGAACCATCTGCGATTCAGGACTTATCCAGCGGATTTTTTCAAGGGTTTGTTCTGCTTTTTCCTCTGAGGAGTGCCAGGTAAAAAAAATGGTGTACCCCTGTCCCGCTATCGAGAGTGCAATCTCACTGCCGACAGCACCACAAGCGCCGGTTATAAAGCATACTTTTTTACCTGAAGAGGTCATATTCGCAAGAATTTATGTTTTTTTAACTGTTCCTTGAACACGAATGTAGTGTAAAAAGTTGACTGACGGGAGATTATGCGAGTCTTCTGAATGATGAGGCCTTTATTGCGGCAAAAAGGGTGGAGCCGATCGTAATATTCAGCTCATCTGCTGCCTGGCGGACAATTTCAGCGACAAGTTTTTCACCGTTGGCCGAAAGCACAACGCCGACTCTTCCGTCGGAGTCAAACATCTCTGCAACCCTGCAATCCAGAAGATTTCTTGCACTGATCGCTTCAGGATGCTTTTTGAAAAGAATGATTTCGCGTGAAGAAAGCTCAAACAGTGATTGTTCCGCGTGCTTTCCGGCTGAAACAAATAAGGTATTGCTGCCCCACTTATAAGTATAGAGGCCACTCTCTTGCTGTGGGTTGGAAAGGTGCAGAAGATTGATATAACCATTCGGACTTTGTGCCATCCTGTTTCTTGCAAGCTGCTCGGCTGTTGTTTCGTTAATACATCGACCGTTTTTGATTTCAAGGATTTGATCGGTCATCAGTTGCATCTCTGTCAGTGAATGCGATATGAAAAGGTAGGGGATTCTTAATTCTTCGCTGACACTTCTCAGATAGGGGATGATCTGGAAGCGGAGTGTATCATCAAGAGCCGACAGAGGTTCATCCATAAGCAGCAGACGCGGGTTTGCAAGAACTGCTCTGCCAAGAGCGACCCGCTGTTTTTCTCCACCGGAAAGATGTTCAACGCCTCGCTGCAGCAGTGGCTGCAATTTGAGCAGATCAATCAGTGTTTCCGGTTTGATAAGCCTGTTTTCCGTATGGCACCGCTTAAAACCGTAGAGCAGGTTTGCCTTGACGCTCAGGTGCGGAAAAAGCATTGCCTGCTGAAACACAATTGCGATGCGCCGTTGTTCCGCTGAAATATTGTTTTTTTTAAAGCTGCTGAACAGGCACTGATCATCAAGAATAATTTCACCCTTGTCTGGCTGCATAAGGCCTGAAACAAGATGCATCAGCGTTGATTTTCCGCTCCCTGACTCTCCTAAAATTCCTGTTCTTTCGCAAGAAACATCAGCTTTCACCTGAAGTGAAAATGCCCCCAGTTTTTTTTCAATATCAATATGCAGCTTCATAATGCTCTGCTCCGGTCAAGCTTGCGGGTGAGCCATTCATGCAGAAAAAGCACGCTCACTGAAATCAGGACTGAGACCATACAGAGAGAAAGAGCCATCGTGGTGCTTGAGGGTGAGCTGGCATAATCATAGATAGCCAGAGGAATCGTTTGCGTTATTCCCGGAATATTGCCGGCAACAATGATGGTAGCTCCGAATTCTCCAAGGCTACGGGCAAACATCAGTGATGAGCCTGCCAGAATGCCCCGGAGAGAGAGAGGCAGAATGATTGTAAAGAGGGTATCATACCAGTGAGCGCCAAGAGTCCGTGAGGCATCAATAAGTTGCCGGTCGATCGACTCCATACCTATACGTATGGAACGTACCAGCAGGGGTAAGCCGACTGTTGCTGAGGCAATAACGGCGGCTTTCCAGGTGAAGATGAGTGTTATTCCAGATTCTGCCAGCAGTTTTCCAATCCAGCCGTTTTTGCCGAGCAGCAGCAGAAGAAAAAAACCAATGACCACCGGCGGAAGTGTCAGCGGAAGATTGACAAGAACTTCAAGCAACACTTTCCCCCGGAATGGTTTAAAGACGATCAGCCAAGCGACGGTAAAACCGAAAGGTAATGAGAGTGCTGTCGCCGTCAGCGCTACTTTTATTGACAGCCAGATGGCGGTTATATCTTCTGGTGCCAGCAGCATCTAATTCAGGATAAAGCCAAATTTACGAAGAACGGATTGAGCCTCAGCCCCTTGAAGATATGCCTTGAATGCCTTTGCCTCGCTGTTCTGTGCCGCTTTTACGGTTAACGCCATTGGGTAGACGACTCTCGGGTAAAGCTTTTGCGGTACCACAAAGAGCAGTTTTGCTTTTTGTGCCTGCAGCGCATCGGTACGATAAATAAAGGCACCATCAACTTCGCCTATTTCCGCATACATGAGGCACTCTCTGACATCCTTGGCCATGACCAGCTTGCCGTTGAGCTTTGCTTCAATGCCTGATTTTGTTATGGCGGCCATGGCATACTCACCTGCGGGCACACTTTTCGGACTTCCGATAGCAATTTTCTCCAGCGCAGGCAGATCATTCATTGACGACACATGCTTTTTCGTTGTTCCAGCAAAAACAAGCGAGTTAAAGGCAAAAGTCTTTTCGCTGGCGCCATCAACAAGTGTTTTCTTTTTCAGGTATTCCATCCACTCCGTGTTTGCTGCAATAAACAGGTCAGCCGGAGCGCCGTTTTCAATTTGACCGGCAAGTGTTCCGGAAGACCCAAAGTTTTTAACAAATACAGTGGAAGGATTTTTTGCCGTATAGCTGGCAGTCAGCTCATTGATGACCTCTTTCAGACTTGCTGCCACCGAGAGATTCAGCGCTCCGGCCATTACCGGGGCTGTTATGATGAGGAATGTAAAAAAGAGGAGAGCGATGCGCATCATTGATTTTTTCATGTTCAGGATATTTTATGATTGTAAAGGAGACATTGAAACAGCAATATCAGAAGGTTTACCGAAATAGACCGACGACAAGACAAGGATATCAACCCCGGTTTCTGCATAGGCCGAGGCATTTTGTGCATTGATACCGCCTGCTGCCGAGATAGTGACACCGGGCGCCTCTTTGTGAAGCTGCCTGACGAGCAGTGAAAGCTCTTCAGGGGGGAGCTTGTCAATCTGAAGCACATCAACGCCCGCAGCAGCGATTTTCAGTGCCTCCTCCGCAGTTTCGGCTTCAACAATGATTTTATGTTCTGGTGTTTTGGCTTTCAGTTCGGTTATGGTTTGAAGAAAACAGTCCAGACCGTTGCAGAATGTTGTATGCTGCCTGAAGACAAGCACAGACTCTGACAAGCCGAGCCTATGGGGCAGTGCGCCGCCAGCCATAATGGCCTTGATTGCAATTTTTTTTGTTCCGGGAAAGGACTTTCGGGTTGTGACGACTCTCATGCCGGGCTTGACCTCATTTACCCGGTTAACGATGTTTCTTGTCCGGGTGGCAATGCCTGATGCATACTCCAGCAGGTTCAGTGCCACTTTCCATCCGGTATGAAGAGCCCCGGCAGGCCCGTTGGCTGAAAGGATGACAACCCCGGCGTCAACCGTTGTGCCGCTTTGCATGCAGGATGTTACCGCTGCTCCGCAATGTTCCAGAACACGGGCAGCCTCCTCCGTGCAGCAGAGTGTTGTTGTTTCACGGGTGGAAAAGTTGATCTTCCCCTCCAAAGCGCCGATGCCGAGCAGTAAGGTCGTCAGATCACCATAAGGCGCATCCTCTTCGATAAACCGATTGATGTCGGTATCCGACAGTTGACAGAGCATTGTTCCTGTTCTTAAATCGTTATAGCATCAAATACATATCCCTGTACAAAAAAAGAGAGAGTACGGCCTGTTTACCTGCAAATATGCCCCCCCTCCGGGGCTTGAATTCAAAATATGATGCTGTCTCCCCCTTGTTTCTTAAATGCCACAGGCATGGCATATTGTTAGAAATCAGCACAACCCGGACGCCCTCTCTTTTTTTCTTTAAAGCCCAAAGAATCGATAACGCAATATCTGCGGCGTCTTCCAGAGCTTGTAGCTTACAGAAAAGAAAGTACTTATCGAATTTGTTATGCAAAAAACGTGATAGAGTGTGCTCGTATTTATTCTCGTTCTCTTCGATTATTACATTTTCACGGCTAAACGTAATAAAAAATTATGTTTTTGTTGCGAATTTCTTCCTCAAACTTTCTTGAGAATATCACAAATTGCTTTCCGAAAGCAGTGATAACGTGATCGATGTATCTAATGGCAAGTTGAAAGTATAAACGGAAATCCACAATTCCATAAATTGTGGATGTTTTTTGGTTAGTTTATCGTACATTTGCGATGAACTAACCAGGGCGTTTGTTATGCAGAGAACATTGTCGACTGTTGAGTATAGCGGAGAAGAAGAGAGTATGGCGTTGTTTGCCAAAGCCCTCAGCCATCCGGTGAGAATAAAGATATTGAAGCTGCTTGACACTCAAGCCTGCTGTTTTACCG
>CAJAAV010000171.1 GCA_903937835.1 uncultured Chlorobiaceae bacterium
CAATAATAACTGAATCCACTCCGAATGGTGTGAGCTGATTAAGCTTTTTCATGTCTTCAGAATTGGTAACACCACCGGACGCCGTAATTTTCATACCAGTTTTTTCGGCAAAATTTTTGGTGGTTTCGTAACCAAACCCCTGCATCATGCCATCACGGGTTATATCGGTATAAATCACCCTTTCTATCCCCATCTCTTTCATCTGCAGGGCCAGTTCAAAATCTTTCAAATCAGTACTTTCAAGCCACCCTTTAATCTTTGGAATACCATTCTCGGCGTCAATGCCGACGACAATCTGTGACGGGCTGTATATTTTGAGAAGTTCTTCGACCAGCGACGGATTGGTAACCGCAGCCGAACCAATAACCACACGACCAACACCGATATCAAGATAGCTCTTTACCGCATCGACAGAGCGAATACCACCACCAACCTGAACAGGAATATCAATATTATTCACAATTTCCCTGATTTTCTCAAAATTGACCAGCTCACCGGTAAGTGCGGCATCAAGGTCAACAATATGGAGCATCTTGGCGTTCTGCTTGCGCCATATCACTGCCATGTCAAGGGGATTATCGAGGTATATCTTCTTCTGGCTGAAATCGCCACGGGTCAACCTCACACACTTCCCGTCCTTAATATCTATCGCTGGAATAATCAACATATCGAACCAAGATTTTAACACCCTGCAAAGTTTTTAAGTACCAGCAACCCTGCATCAGAACTTTTTTCCGGATGGAACTGGACTGCAAAAATACCATTTTTTTCAATGGCAGAGCAAAAATTTTTTCCGGCAAACAAAGTGGTTGCGGCCACGGCATCAAGAGCATCAACTTCACAGTAGTAGGAGTGTACAAAATAGAAAAATGAATGATCGGGAATACCCTGAAAAAGAATACTCTCTTTCTGCTGATCGACCGAGTTCCATCCTATCTGCGGAATCTTGTCAGTTTCGCTCCTGAAATGAAGCACTTTGCCGGGAACCAGATTCATTCCCTTATAGGCACCCATCTCCTCACTGTCAGTCAACAGCAACTGCATGCCCAGGCATATTCCAAGGAGCTGCCCTCCCTTATCGACGTGCTCAAGCAAAGCTTCGGTAAAACCAGAGGCATTGAGTGACTCTATCGCCTGCCCGAAAGCTCCAACTCCGGGAAGAATAACTTTTTTGTGGCCTGCAAGCTTGCCCGGATCGCTGCTGACGAGAGCCTTGATGCCGAGATATTCAAATGCCTTGAGAACAGAACGAAGATTTCCTGCACCGTAATCGGCAATAAAAACCATAAACAAAACATTTAGAAGTACAAGAAATCAAGAGTAACCAGAGAAACAAATAAAGGTAGCGTCCCAGCCTCCTCTTCTGCTGAATTTTAATATTGACTATTTATTTTTTATTATACGCATTGTTTTCTCTTACCGTAAAACCCGGCAGGTCTCCTTTTCTATAAATACGAAAATCGAAGAACCAATGTATAGAATTGTTTCGGCACTATTTTTAGCTGAAAATATCAAAAAAATTGAAATCGAGGCTCCTCGTATCGCTAAAAAAAGGAAAGCTGGCCAGTTTGTCATGATCAGGGTGGGAGAGAGTGGTGAAAGGATACCGCTGACTATTGCGGGCTCTGATCCTTTAAAAGGCACCATTACTATCATCGTTCAGGGTATGGGTAAATCTACGAAGGAGCTGAACAGTAAAGAGGCTGGCGACACTATCAGTGATATGGTTGGACCACTTGGAGTACCGTCACATATTGAGAAGTTCGGAACTGCGGTGAGCATCGGCGGTGGTGTCGGGACGGCTATAGCCTATCCGACGGCTGTCGCTCTGAAAGAAGCTGGCAATTATGTCATCACGATTAACGGTGCCCGGTCAAAAGAGCTGGTGATCCTTGAAAAAGAGATGGTGGCAGTAAGTGATGAGGCGTACATTACAACCGATGATGGCTCTTGCGGTTTTCACGGTTTCGTCACACAGAAGCTGCAGGAGCTGATTGATTCCGGAAGAACCATTGATTATGTGCTTGCTATAGGCCCTATCCCGATGATGAAAGCTATAGCTGAGGTTACCCGTCCTTACAAGATCAAAACGGTGGTCAGCCTTAATCCAATTATGGTAGATGGTACCGGCATGTGCGGCGGCTGCAGGGTCAGCGTGGACAACCAGATTAAATTTGCCTGTGTTGACGGCCCTGAATTCGATGCTCATCTGGTCGACTTTAAAAATCTCTCTGACCGCAACAAGATCTATCAGACGGAAGAGAAGCAATCGATCGAAACATATACTCACGAGTGCAAACTCAATAAACAGATGTAAGCCACTTCCGGGACTGTGACTTTGTCAAATAGTGACAGTCATACCTTTTTTTTGCCGGGTATAGCTTTTTTTCTGATAACCCAACTTTCGTTATTAATAGAAGGATTACAATGGACGCACAACATATCACGACCAAGGAACGCCTTGCCATTCCGCGCCAGGTAATGCCTGCACAGCCCCCGGAGGTTCGTATCCATAATTTTAATGAAGTGCATCTTGGATACACCCCTGAACTGGCCCGTCAAGAGGCGCTGCGATGCATTCAGTGTAAAGATCCTGTCTGCATCAAAGGATGCCCGGTCAATATCAAGATTGACCAGTTTATCAAGATGATTGCCGAAGGAAACTTTCTTGGTGCCGCAAAAAAAATCAAGGAGGACAACGTACTGCCGTCTATCTGCGGCAGAGTCTGCCCACAGGAAGATCAGTGCGAGAAAATGTGCATTCTCACAAAAAAACATGAATCTGTCGCTATCGGCAACCTGGAACGGTTTGCCGGTGATTACGAACGTGAAACCGGAAATGTGGAACTGCCAGCAGTAAAACCCTCAACAGGGAAAAAAGTGGCGGTTATCGGCAGCGGCCCGGCAGGACTGAGCTGCGCAAACGATCTGATTCAAATGGGCCATGCCGTCACGGTGTTTGAGGCGCTGCATGAACTTGGCGGTGTTCTTGTCTACGGCATTCCAGAATTCCGCCTTCCCAAAGAGATTGTAAGGGCTGAAATTGAAGGACTGAAACAACTCGGCGTCAAGTTTGTTACTAATGCCGTCGCTGGCCGGTCAATTACCGTCGACGAACTCCTGAAAGAAGAGATGTTTGATGCTGTTTTTATTGGCGTAGGTGCTGGCCTGCCCTGGTTTATGGGCATCCCGGGCGAAAATCTGCTCGGGGTTTATTCTGCCAACGAATTTCTGACCAGGATAAACCTGATGAAGTCATACCGGTTCCCTGAAAATGACACTCCGGTATTCAATTGCAAGGGAAAAAATGTTGCCGTATTCGGTGGCGGCAATACTGCTCTGGATGCGGTTCGCACCGCAAAAAGACTTGGTGCGGAACATGCCTATATCGTTTATCGCCGCTCTGAAGCCGAAATGCCTGCCCGTCTGGAAGAGCTTCACCATGCGCAAAAAGAAGGGATTGAATTTATGCTGCTGATGAATCCTGTGGAGTTTATCGGTAATGACGAGCAGTGGCTTACAGGCGTCAAGTGCATCAGAATGGAACTGGGAGAACCCGATGACTCTGGACGACGCAGGCCGGTACCGTTACCAGACTCGGAGTTTACACTGCCAATCGATATGGCAGTTATTTCGATCGGCAATGGCTCGAACCCGCTCATCAAACAGACAACGCCCGATATTGAGGTCAGCAAGCGTGATACCATTGTTGTTGATATCAACACTATGGCCACCTCAAAAGAGAATGTTTATGCAGGCGGCGATATAGTCACTGGAGGAGCAACGGTTATTCTTGCTATGGGCGCAGGACGTACTGCGGCGGCAGCCATTCATGAAAAGCTGATGGGCATTGATGCTGATTGAGGTTTCAAGGAGGATAAGGGGCGACTATCCTTCAATTCTCGAAGTCAATTCCTCAGCCATCTTTTTATCGGCAAGTTTGACGGTAATTTCCGCAATGTCGCGAGCGGCATTGACATGGAAAACCACCACATCAAAAACATCAGTCATTCGTACAATCGCCGTCAGGTCACTGATATATTTACTGATACCAAGAAAGCTCAGGGGAAGCAGACATTTGACGTGAAAAGGATTACTCAAAAAAATTCCGTAAGGCTGAACCTTTAAAACGGTACCGGTAAAGATCTCTCCAATTCCGGGAAGAGGAAGCGCAAACGCCTGATCGGTGCCTGCCGCCCCTTCGACGCGAAAATGATCTCCCGGTCTGAGCTGTTCGATACGATCTTTGAGCGTTGAAAGATCACAGTAAATTATACCTGGCTCTGCCAGCAGCTCCCTTGCGCTCAGCCCCTGGGTCGAATAAACCATAACCTCTTTTCCTTTCTTTTGTAAAGCTCTGAGCAGAGGCAGAAAATCACTGTCACCACTGAACAGTATAAAGGTATCGTACTGATCGGCGCCGCTCAAGGCATCTACAACAAGTTCAACATCAAGATTGCCTTTCATGATCACAACACCGGTCTCCTTGTTGACAATTTTTTTGACCGGTTTTGAGATAATCCGATAACCATGCGCAGTCAGTACTCTGGAAAAGGCCGCATTTTCCGCCGATACTGGTTCGGATGCTGGAACATAATAATTGGCCTCAACTGAAGCATACCCTGACAGGAAAAAGGCCATCAGTCGAGAAAAATCTATCTGCCAACCAAGATGGCGCTGAGTAAAAAACAGGTTTGCGCCGTCAATATAAACTGCTGCACGGACCATACTCTCAGTTCCTCCACGTTTCCTTTCGTCACCGAAATATCAGGACTTCCTCACCGGAATAATTTTTACGTCCATCCCTTCGTGTAAACTTTTTTCGGGGGTAAGTGCAATTTTATCACCTTTTTTTAACCCGTTCAACACCTCAACAAAGGTCATGTCGCTGGCACCCTGCCGGATGAGCTGTTTTTTCAGGTGACCTTTGTCAATTTTCCAGACATAGCTCTGACGGTTTTCCTCAAAGAGAGAGCTTTTTCTTACAAGAAGTGCATTCGGCCTGATATTGTAAATAATATTGGCCGTAGCAGTCATGCCTGCCTGAATATTATCCGGAGGATTGCCGAGGGTCAGATAAATTCTGGAGGTCTTTGTCACCCGGTCGGTCTGGGGCACGATACGGGAGACAAGAGCAGAAAAGCGCTTCTCCGGGTAGGCATCAAAAGCAACCGTCGCCGACTGACCGTTGCGGATACGGGGAATATCAAGCTCGTCCACCTCGACACTGACCATATAACGGGATGTATCAACCACTCGGGCAACAAGCGTATTGGTCGTAACATAATCGCCCTCCTTGACGTTCTGCAAGGTCATGATACCTGAAAAAGGGGCCGTGACCGTCAATTTTTTCAGATCATCCTCCCGCATCTTCACCTGGAACGCTCTCTGCTGAAGCAGCTCTTGCGACTGGATGCTGTTTTTCTCTGCATCTTCAAGTTCCTGACGCGATATCGCCCCTTCCGTGAAAAGATTATTCTTTCTGGCAGCTCGAAGTCTGTTGTCTCGCGCAAGAGCCTGCTGTTCAGCAAAGGCCGCACGTGCTTCACGGACAGCAAGCTGGGGCTGAGGAGTGTCGAACTGAAGAATTTTCTGACCCGCAGAGACATGCTGCCCCTCCAATACTCCGACATAACTCACCGTTCCTGAACATTCAGCGCTCAGATTGGCAACCGCATCGGCCTCAACAAAACCAGTAGCATAGATGGCCTGAACCAGCTCTGCATTGGTCACTTCACCGGCCTCTATGTCGACCGTATTACCTCTCGTAATCAAAAAAAACACTGTAGCAATAAAAAGGACAGCAAGAGCAATGGAATATTTTGGAAGGATTTTTTGCAGAGACTTCATTGGTTCTTTCGTTAGAGATTCAGCTTTGGGAAGTTATAAGTTTTGAAATTTTTATCCATTCTGACCTTGGTTTTTTCATAATTTTATCAATCTTTGAGTACATTTTCTTTTCATGTGCATCCTTCAGAAACTCTTGCATGGAAAACACCTAATTTACACCATCAATGACCGATAATCAAGTTATCCCGAAAAGCTTTCTTGAAACAGTAAAGTTCGATGAAAAAGGACTTGTGCCGGCAATCGTGCAAGACCATGAAACAGGCAAGGTTCTCATGATGGCATGGATGAACCTGGAAAGCCTTCAAATGACATTTGAAAAAAAGAAAGCCTGTTACTGGAGCCGCAGCCGCAAGGAGCTCTGGCTGAAAGGAGTCTCTTCCGGAAACATGCAGGAAGTGCACGACATTCTGATCGACTGCGATGGCGACACTCTGCTTCTGAAAGTATCCCAGACTGGCGGGGCCTGCCACGCGGGCTACCACTCCTGCTTTTATCGCAAGGCAACTGATGATCTCTCCATGGAGATCTGCGACACTCTGATGTTTAATCCGGAAGAGGTTTATGGCAAAAAAAGCTGAAACAAAGTCCCTTTTGCGGACAAAGTCGAGAGGCTCAATACGGTCAATGTTTGATGAGGTCGCTCCTACATACGATTTTCTGAATCATCTGCTCAGTTTCGGTATTGACAATTACTGGCGGGCAAAAGCGGCCGGTAAGGCAAAACAACTGCTGGGCAAAAACAGCGGCCCAAAAATTCTCGATGTTGCCACCGGCACGGGTGATCTGGCAGCCTCCATGTCAAAAATTTCCGGTGCAAAGGTAACTGCTCTTGACCTCTCTCCCGAAATGCTTGTCATCGCAAAAAAGAAGTATCCGCACATCACCTTTCATGAGGGATATGCGGAAAAACTCCCATTCGGCAATGCCAGTTATGATGTTGTGAGCGCAGGATTTGGTGTGAGAAATTTCGAGAATCTGAGTGAAGGAATGCGAGAGTTTCACCGGGTTCTAAAACTAGGCGGCCATGCGCTTATTATTGAACCGATGATTCCGCGCAATGGTGTCATGAAAAAGCTCTATCTGATATACTTCAAAAAAGTACTGCCGAAAATTGCAGGGATGTTCAGCAAATCCTCGTTTGCCTACGATTATCTGCCAAACTCCGTCGAACAATTTCCGCAGGCGGAGGCGTTCACTGCTATCCTGAGAAAAAGTGGATTCAAGAGTGCGGAGTATTTTCCGATGACCTTTGAGACCTCAATTCTCTATGTCGCCAAAAAATAGGCTGCTGCTACAGCATCCCTTCAAACTCATCTTCTGAAACCACCCGCACACCAAGCTTCAGCGCACGGTCGAGCTTGCTGCCAGCATCGTGACCGGCTACAACAAGGCCGGTTTTTTTGCTGACCGAGTTCACCACCCTTCCGCCCCGCTCCATCACCAGTTCAGAAGCTGTCTGACGATCATAGCGATCAAGGCCCCCTGTAAAGAGCACTGTAAGCCCTTCAAAATTTCGGTTGACCTGCGCTGTGGTCTCCGAGGCACTTAATTGTAACCCTGCTGCACGAAGTTTTTCAAGAAAATCGGTCTGTGACGGTTTGGCAAAATAGTCGCAGATACTGTGGGCTACGACCGGCCCAATGTCGGGAACAGTTGCAAGCTGCTCCTGGCTTGCCTGCATCAGCGCTTCAAGCGAAGGATAGGCTTGTGAAAGCTCACGGGCTGTCGCGCGCCCGACGTGACGGATACCAAGGGCATAGAGCAGCCGTTCGTAACTTTTTGCACGACTCTCGTCAAGGGCCCGCACAAGATTCTGCGCCGACTTGCGCCCCATTCGCTCAAGCTTTTCAAGCTGCGGCTCCTGCAAAAAATAGAGGTCACCAACATCCTTTACCAGCTTGATGGCAACAAGCTGGTCGACCAGTGCCTTGCCGAGGCTTTTGATATCCATGGCATTACGCGAGGCAAAGTGCAGCAGCCTGCCCCTGATCTGCGCCGGGCACTCCGCCTCATTGGGACAGGTGTAGCTCACCTCACTCTCCGGCTTGACAAGCGGTGTTTCGCACTCGGGACAATTCAATGGAATAATAATCGGCTGAGCATCGGAGGGCCTCTCCTCAAGCACAACACTGATTACCTTGGGAATCACCTCGCCTGACTTCTCAATGATGACCCGATCATGAATCATGATGCCAAGACGCCCAATCTCATCGAAATTATGCAGCGTCGAGCGGGCAACCGTTGACCCGGCAAGAAGCACTGGCTCAAGCTCAGCCACCGGAGTGATGGTACCAAGTCGTCCGACCTGAAAAACGACAGCATTAAGCACCGTTCTTGCCTGCTGGGCAGGGTACTTGTAGGCAATTGCCCAGCGCGGGCTTTTGGCGGTTGCACCAAGTTTGTCCCACAGCGTCACCGCATTCAGTTTCAGAACCACACCATCGGTTTCGTAAGGAAGCTTCCACCGCTTTTCTGACCACTCGGCTATAAACTCATTGATATCATGCAGTTCACTGCATAACTTGTAATGATTGCCAGTAGAAAAACCCAGTTCTTCAAGGAGCTTAAGCCTGCTGAAATGCGCAGTGGATTCATCCCTGATGCCTTTGAGATAGTAGGCAACAAAGCTCATCCGGCGACGGGCAACCTCGGCAGAGTCCTGCAACTTGAGAGCGCCTGCTGTGGCATTGCGGGGATTGGCAAAACGCTCCTCCTCGGGACGGCTCTCGTTCAGTTGCTCAAAATCCTCCTTGCGCATAAAGACTTCGCCCCGTACCTCAATCTCCCCGGTATCACCTATTTTGAGCGGAATTGTCGGAATAGTTCTGATATTAACGGTAATATCGTCTCCCTGAATGCCATCGCCCCGTGTGGCACCACGAACAAGCAGCCCCTCCTGGTAGAGAAGGCTGATGGCCACCCCGTCAAACTTCAGCTCGGCAACCATCTCCTGCTCATCCACACCTTCGAGAGCAACCAGCTTTTTTACCCGATTGTAAAACTCCTCCACCTCACCAAGAGAGTAGGTATTCGAAAGGCTCAACATCGGTTCATGGTGGGTCACCGACACAAACTCCTTCGTAATCGCTCCACCCACCCGCTGTGAAGGGCTGTCGGGCGTAACAAGATCGGGAAACTGCCGTTCAAGAGCGATGAGCTGTTCGAGCAGCCTGTCAAACTCGTAGTCAGAAAGTTCCGGCTTGGCTTCACTATAGTAGAGACGGCTATGATGCTCAATCTCTTTGCGCAGGCGAGCTATCCTCTCTGCCGCATGAATGCTGTCGGTCATCTCTGGAAAAAGTTATCTGACTGGTGAAAATGCCCATCCGATTATATTTTTAAAAAAGCCGAAAGAGCCCTGCAGGCCAAGTTTATCCCAGGTTGACATAAGCACTTTGGGATAGCGCCATCCAAGCCGCAGCATGACTATTGCAAGCTCCTCAATCTTCATCTCATCACGAAACATGGCCTGACGGTAATGCTCGGGAAGGTCATCAAGCACAATCATCACCTCATTCATCAGGTTGTTGACAAAATTTGGCTCATCGGTTGCTGCATTAAAACACATATACTTCATGAGATTTGCCATAGAAGCAACATTGGGCTCATAAGCACTGATCTTTTCGAGATGCTGTTTTGAGAGGTTATTATCGCTGAGCGCACGGTCAAGATCGCCCGCAAGATGGTGAAGGTTGCGAACCATTGATCCAAAACCGCAGAAGGTGAGCGGAGAGCCCAGTGACGCCGCATCGCCGAAAAGAATGATATGGTCATCGGCAATCTCCCTGGTGCGATCGAAGCCGTCATGACAATAGGCCGGAATAATGCCGTAAACAGGCCTGTGAAATACAAAATCCTTTCCCGCTTTTTTATACTCCGGAAGGATCCTGAAATAGGTATCAAAAAGAGCAAGCAACGACTTGTCGTTCGGGGAGTCAGCTTCGTCATAAAAGAAGAGGTAGGTGATATACTTCTCCCCTTCAGCCGGAAACCCTTCCCATATAAGCTGCCGACCTTTTCCCGGTGCGGTTTCGGCAGGCCCTGTTGTGGCGAGAATTTCCCCGGTGTCGAAATCGATATCATCAAAACCGCTCGCAATGGTGCCAACCGTCGGACAAACATGAGTCTGGGGAGAACCTTCGTTGAGCTGCATTGCGACAGGAGAGAGTATTCCCATGACATCGACCAGCACTTTTGCCTTGTAGTAGAAGGCTTTCCCCTGACGATCTTCAACCTTTACAACAATATGGTCATCAAACTGGTAACAGCAGAGGAAGTTACTCCCGGCAATGATCGTGCTTCCTGGAGCGGCCTGAACTTTCTTTTTTGCCAGACCAAGAAGCTTGTCTGCATCAACAGCACAATCAAGCACACTCTCCATGACAAGCCTTTTCTGCCTGCCGTCAGGCTGGTAAAATTCAACCCAGCCGTTTTTATACTGGCGAACAATAACAGAATCAATCTCACTTTCAGTAAAAAGGCCAATCGCCGAGAGATTGAGAAGCTCCTGTCGTGATATATTCCAGTCTCTGGTCGATTTTGCAGGAGTCTTGCGGTCAAAAATCATCACCTTCCGGCCATACTTCCCCGCCATCACTGCGGCGTGGAGCAGGCTGAGGGTTCCGCCAGCATAGATCAAGTCATACTCACCACTGATCACAACATCTTTTGGAAGATCGCCTGACGGCAAAATCACCTTGTGAACAGGCTGTTTCAACCGCTCCCAGTAGCGGTCAAGCTCAATAATATTTTGAAGATGCTGCTCGCCATCCTCAATCGACAAAAATGCCTTGTAAAGATGGGGCTTGGTCAGCTTGATGCTCTCGAGTAACAACGACATAGATGTAAAAGTGGTACTATTGTAATTTTCCGTCAGGCGGGTTGCTCGATCCTTGCCCGTAAAGGCCGATCGCTTTCTATCTTTCCATCAACAAGATGAATACGGCGCCCGGCACGATTTGCAAACTCCTCATCATGAGTAACCACAATAATCGTCTGATTCAGCTCCCTGTTCAGACGGCCAAAAAGTTGATAGACATTGTTTGCCGAGCGTGAATCGAGATTGCCTGTAGGTTCATCACCAAGCAAAATTTTCGGTTCGTTGGCGAGAGCACGTGCAATGGCAACCCGCTGCTGCTGCCCGCCTGATAACTGGCTTGGCTTGTTGGTATACTTGTTCTGCATGTCAACCATGTCGAGCAGTTTCATTGCCCGTTCCCTGATCTCTTTTCGGGTACGGCGACCGTTGATCATCATCGGCATACTGACATTCTCAACAGCGTTAAACTCAGGCAGCAAAAAGTGAAACTGATAGATAAACCCGATTTTTTCATTCCTGATACGGTTCATCTCCGTCTCATTTTTTTCAGTGATCTCATCTCCATCAAGCCACACCTTGCCTGCTGTTGGTTTGTCAAGACCTCCCATAAGGTATAACAGTGTCGATTTACCTGAACCCGAAGGCCCTGTAATAGCAACAAACTCACCCTTTTTTACTTCAAGCGAAAGGTTCGGAATGATGGTCTGGCGGATAGCCTTGGAGAGCCCAAGCTCCTTGCGGATATTTTCGAGCCTGAGAATAGTTTCAGCCATCAGTTCCCGCACTGCGTTGTTCTGGATTATCAGGAGTACCGTCGCCTGTCATGAAAAAAGGAGCAACAGCAAAAAGAACTATATAATAACAAAAAAAGGCAGGAAAAAGTGAGCGGTATTTGCGGCGGCAGGAAAGAGATATAAAAAAAGATTTATTGTACTCCATCCTGGATACAATCAAGGCAAAAAATAACAAAAGTAATGCTCTCTTTCCTGTTTCGTAAAAACCATGACAAGGCCGGAATTGCGCTCCCTGCACCAAAACAGGTTGAAATTAAACGGTTCAGGATGGCATGGTTTGCAGAAACTTCCTGACCGCGAGTATAAAAGCTTCTGGCTGCTCTTCCTGTGGCAGATGGCCGCAATCGGGAATAACGATCAATTCGGCGTTTGGAAGCTCACGGGCAAGCCGGATACTCTCCGCCGTTTTGACCGTAAGATCATGCTCACCCGTAAGAACGAGAGATGGCTGCGACATGGTTTTCAGTCGTTCATCCAGCCGGAGGTGATGTGTCTCAAGAAAAAGCTCCCAGAACGCCCTTGACCAGTCACCAATCATCAGGTCACTGCGAAACGCACTCAGAACATCGCTGCCAAGCCGTTCCTTGTTGTACCAGAAACCGCGAATATTACGGTCATACAGTCTGGTGATCAGGAACTTCATCAAACGCGAAAAGATGGGAGTCATGGCTTTCATGACAGGCTTCATGAACGCAGGTACTTCACTGGTTGCATAACCGCTGTATATCATTGCGCCAGCAAGCACCAGTCCGTCAATATGCTGTGGGTAGCGCAACGCAGTCAAAAGCGCCATAGTGCCACCCGTTGAATTGCCAACCAGCACCGCTTTGTTGAAACCAAGTTTTTTCATCAGCGCTATAACCAGGTCACTCTGTGCTTCAGGAGTGTAACTGACCCCGGTGGCTTTTGAGGGTAAAGGGCGTGAGGTAAGGCCAAAACCAGGACGATCGAATGCCAAGACCGATACGCCCTCTGCCAGCCTGTCAAAGACAAGACGCCATGACCTGAGACTTAAAAAACTGCCGTGCAGCAGCACAATGAGCGGCTTTCCGCTACCGGCCAGCCGGTAATGCACATTGAACCCATTAAGTTCAAGAAAGCGGCTGCCAGCAGAATCCAGTTGTTCCTTAGAGGCATCATCAGGTCGCGATGCACAGTTTTTTTCTTCTCCAATCATATACTCGATAATTAGTTAGCCATCTGGCTGCCCCAGAAGTTTCAGGTATAGAGGATAAGTAGTGATTTTTTATTGACTGTTGCGCAATGATTGACAAGCGATTCTTCACAAAACAAGATTAAAGACAAACCCGACCAGCATAATCCCCACAGCCACAATACCGGCAAACGCCGCAATAAGCTGAGGCTTAAGTACCTTGCGGAGAATGATCATTTCCGGAGCGGAGAGGGCGATCACGCTCATCATGAAGGCCATCACCGTGCCAAGTGCGGCTCCCTTGCCGAGCAGCGCCTGCACAACGGGAAGAATACCTGCCGCATTGGAGTACATGGGAACGCCGATCAGCACGGCTGCGGGAACCGACCACCAGACGCTTTTTCCCATCAATGATGCCATAAAATTTTCCGGCACATAGCCGTGAATTCCCGCGCCAAGCCCAACACCGAGCACAATGTAGAGCCACACCTTGCCAACGATATCGCGAACGTGGCTGATACCTTCCTGTATCCGCAGGGGTACGCTCATCACCTCGCCTTCCACATCAGCAGAAACGGTGCTCTCCTGCAGTTTCTGCACCCACTCTTCCAGATAGCGCTCCATATTGAGCTTACCGATCACCATGCCTGCCAGAATCGCCACAGCGAGACCCATACCCGAGTAGAGCAGGGCAACTTTCCAGCCAAACATCCCAAAAAGAAGCGCCAGAGCAACTTCATTAATCATCGGCGCTGCAATGAGAAAGGAAAAAGTGACCCCAAGCGGCACTCCTGCCTGCAAAAAACCGATGAAAAGCGGTACTGCAGAGCAGGAACAAAATGGAGTCACAATGCCGAGAGTCGCCGCCATAATGTTTCCGATCCCGGTGCGCTTCCCTGACAGCAACGCACGAGTACGCTCCGCAGAGATAAAGGTGTGCACAATTCCCATCAAAAAAACCACGGCCATCAGCAGAAGCAGCACTTTCGGCACCTCATAGACAAAAAAGGAGAATGCCTCGCCGAAACGGTTTGCCCTGCTGATCCCCAAACCCTGAAGCAGCAGATCAGCAAACAGTTCAAGATTATGGTAGAGCAGGAGCCACAGCAGCGCGGCTACAAGAATGCCTGCCTGCCATTTCAAATTTTTCACGAACAACAGCCTGCGCTGCTTTTCTCCTTGCTGCCATGAGTGCCACAACAACAGCCTTGTGGTTTTGCCATCAACAAGTCCCTGATCTCATCATAAGAGGGAATACGCCCTTTGCAAAGCACCTTTTCATCGACAACAAGGGCCGGGGTCGACATTACGTTGTATGCCATGATCTGCTGGATATCCTCCACCTTTTCAACCACGGCATTAATGCCCTCTTTGGAAATAACATCTTTGACCACATCTGCAAGCTGATTGCACTTTGCACAGCCGCTGCCAAGTATTTTTACTTTTTTCATTGTTTTATTATTTATGTAGTTGTCGCAAATATACGATTATCAAGAACATTTGAATTCCCGATCGTGTGTAAAAAATCCTGAAAAAACCGCACAGGCCTTCAGCCAGTTTTCACGATCAATACAGTAACGAACTTTCGGTGGATTGATCTCACCCTGAATCAGCCCGGCTTCGAGCAGCGCTTTGAGGTGTTGTGAAATCGTTGATTGTGCCATTGGAATAATTTCTGTCAGC
>CAJAAV010000172.1 GCA_903937835.1 uncultured Chlorobiaceae bacterium
CAAGTATAACAAGTTGAACAAACTGACAGAAGAGTTAAAGGTAAAAGAGGGGCAGCGCCTTTCCGCTGCATGAACAGGCCAGGTTACTAACTTAAACTCAGCCACTTTTTGTCCACCGGCTGGGGTCCACTTCAGAGGTAGTTTTAAAAGGATCAACCCAATTTTCGGTACCACACTTGCCGCACTTGATTTTTTCTTGTGCCATAATTAATTTTTTTAACAATTGATCAAGACTCTATTTAAACTTCTTATTTCGCAGAGTCTGTATAACCTCTCTGATGACCAGATGGAATATCAGATCACTGACAGACTCACCCTCAAAAGCTTTCTCGGTGAGCACTCCGGAGTAAAGTGTACCACCTCTACCGGCGCAATGAAGCAATCAGGAAGTACTCATTCTTAAGCTTTCTTTACCTTTGCTTTTTGCCTTTGTGACAAGATTGGAATTAAGCAACGCAACGCCGTATTAACAGATTCTGAATCTGGAAAACAGGCTTTAACATCTGGTTCCAGAATAACGGCACCCTCTTTGGGCATCACCTCCTTGACGACCGTTTTGCCATCAGCTTCATGGATCGTCATTGTATATCCAGCCTGCATGGCTCTATAATGTTTTCCACGAACTCCATCAGTGAAATCATACTCAGCACGCATATCGTTATCCTCCAACGGTATCATTTTAGTTACATCCATCTTCATAACGTCTCCGTTCCGAATGAGTTGCCTTACGACAACTGATAAGACGAATGTTTGCGCCTCGTTCAGCATAAACCACCACCAGCACACCACCCTTTTCAGAACGTCCGACATCAATATATCGAAACTCATTCACGGAGTGATCAGTGTCAGAAATAGTCATTGCCAAGGGATCCACAAAAACCGTCATAGCCTCTTCAAAACTGACCCTATGTTTTTTGAGATTCGCTTGCGCCTTTTCTTCATCCCATTCAAAATTCAGTTTCATAACGAGTCATCTCAATAAACGACAGTAGCAATCACCTTATTTTTCTACTGCTTGCTTCAGATCAAAATAATACTGCACCGCATTATAATAAAACAATTTCAAGCCATATTCAAGTTGCCTGATTTTTGGTAAAAATTTCGTAGGTGAAGCGATTCATAGTGTCTGGGCATTTAATCCAAATAATTTATGGGCAGTATTTGATTGAAGCCGAAGTCCATGAACGGGTTTATGTAACGATCTTTTAAATGCATGCTTCGCATATGCAACAAATTTTCGCTCTTTTTTTACGTTTACGATGCATAGAACCCTTTTTGAATCAAATACATACTGGCATCAGCATCTCCAACAGGCATTCGCCCTGTTCAATTAGAAGGCTCCCGCCTGAAATTTCACGAAACAGGCATCGTCCTCAAAGGACTCCCTGACGAAAGCGTCGCCGAGCGCAGCGCATCCAACAGGCGGTCATTCTCAACTGGCCGTCTGATGGCAAAGCGAAAATAGTTCTCTTCAAGACCAGGGAAGTTCCGGCAATCACGAACATGGATTTGACGTTCGGCAAGCCATGAGAACAAGGCATCAAGTGTGGAGCCTCCATTCCATTGTGCGAGAAAAAAGTTGGCAGCTCCACCGGCAAGGCGGATGCCCTCAATACCTGAAACGAGGGCTGTGATGCGCTCCCGTTCTGAAAGAATCATAGCGCTCAGCTCCTCTTCGTAGGCACCTAAGTTGAGCAGCAGCGTGGCCACTGACTCGGCAATGGCATTGACTGTCCATGGTTCCTTGTAGTAAAGCAGGCGCCCAATAACATCAGGATGGGCAATCACCGCCCCTAGCCGCAGGCCCGGAAGCGCATAGAATTTGGTAAGCGAGTGCACCACAACCACATTTTTCAGCGCCATCACCTGGTACATCAGTGAGTTATCCGGGAACCCGGGGGTAAACTGGATAAAGGCCTCGTCGAGAATAAACCACTTGTCGGGAAAGCGGCTGGCAAGCGCCATGATCATCTCGGGAGGCACCTCCGTGCCTGTCGGGTTATTGGGGTTCGCCACAAAAAAAGCGTCGGCATGAAGCAGTGCTTCGGCAAGCTGCTCTATGCCAGGCAACTGAAAACCGTTGTCAGCCGTCAGTGGAAGAAAAGTGACATCCGCACCGGCAATTCTCGCAGCCCGCTCATAGTCGTAAAAAGAGGGTGAGAGCGCCAGGATATGGCGAAGCACGAGAGCACGAGGAACCAGGTAGATTCCCTCAATTGCCCCGTTGAGCGGTAACACCATGGCATTGTCGAGCTCGAACCTTGCCTTGTAAAAATCCTTTATCCCCTTTCCATCGATTGATGGATAGGCCTGAAGCGAAAAATCGTTGAGCGATAGAGCGCCTAATGGAGGAGAGATCGGACTGATGTTGACGCTGAAATCAAGCGTCTCCGTTCCAAAATTGATGCCGGCGCCACCATGCTGGTGATGATAAAGACTCTTCATAAAGGGGAATAATAATTAATAATTGTAGAAATCTTGTCGAGATCGAGGTGCTGACGGAAGTGGTCGGCAAGCAGTTCATAGCTCTCCTGACGCCCCTTCTCTGCCCTTTGCGGCTTCCATGATGGCTCCAGAAGAGTGAGAAACCACTCTTTGACCGCTGGCTCATCGAAAATGCCGTGAAAATAGGTGCCAATCACCTTTCCATCGCTGCTCACCACGCCATCCGCATCACACTCTGCGCGATTGTTCCGGGCGGAGACGGTGATAAAGGGATGGTAATCAGCGCCGACGCTGCTTTGTCCGTTATGAATTTCGTAGCCAAATACCTCAACAGTTGTGCCGTTGATGGTGCCCGCTGCATTTGAGAGGCACTTCTCCTGCTCAAGCACCGTCTCAACATCGAGAAGCGCAAGCGTGCTGGTGGTTCCAGCAAGCCCCTCAATTCCATGCGGGTCGGCAATAGAGCGGCCCAGAATCTGATAGCCTCCGCAGATGCCCATGATGATGCCGCCTTGTTCGCGGAAAGCCCGGATTTCATTCTCCCAGCCAAGCTTTTGCAGCCACTCAAAATCACCACGCACATTTTTGGAGCCAGGCAGAATGAGCGCTTTATATCCCTTCAGCGAGCGCGGATAGTGGAGATAGTGCAGTGCAACCGAGGGGTCATGCTCAAGCGGCGAGAGATCGGTAAAATTTGAAATATGGGGAAAATAGATGGCCGCAACTCCGATCTTTCCCGCTTCTGGTTCACCGACAGGGTCAACTTTTGCTGAAAGTGGCACAGCATCTTCCGCATCAATGACAAACCCCCTGAAATAAGGGATAACCCCAAGCACCGGCACACCGGTCATTGATTCAAGCATGGTGACGCCGTCACGGAAGAGGTCGATATCGCCACGAAAACGGTTGATGATGACGCCTTTCACCAGCGCCCGATCTTCGGGCGGCAGTACGGCAAGCGTGCCAACCACCTGCGCAAAGACGCCTCCGCGATCAATATCAGCCACCAGAATCACCGCAGCATCAGCCGCTTTGGCGGTTCGCATGTTGACAAAATCGCGATCGTAGAGGTTCATTTCGGCACAGGAGCCCGCCCCTTCGATAACCACCAGCTCGTGGCGCTGCATGAGCCGGTCGAGACTCTCGCGGGCAGCCGTAGCCCAGAGGGTGGTATCCCTGAAATAACCTTTGGCCGTTTCGGTGCTGCACACCTTTCCCTGAAGCACCACCTGCGCTCCATTGTCGGAGTTGGGCTTCAGGAGCACCGGATTCATGTCGGCAGTGGGCACAACCCTGGCCGCCTCGGCCTGGGCAATCTGCGCCCGGCCGATTTCAAGACCATCAGGGGTGACGCCGGAGTTGTTCGACATGTTCTGCGCCTTGTAGGGTGCTACATCAATCCCGGCATTGCTGAATATCCGGCAGAGCGCCGTTGCGACAATGCTTTTGCCAACGTCAGAGGCTGTGCCGAAAACCGCAAGCGAACGATACTTTGTAGCGGGCTCTACCATGTTTCGTGATGGACAAGGGTTTCAAGCTCCATTCTCGGCAGCCAGCCTGCCTGCTCAAGCTCCGGCGTTGCATGGAAAAAGCTCACGTAACCGACACACAAGTAAGCAACCGGAACAATGTGATCAGGAATACCAAGCGCACGGCGAATATGGTCGTGATTGATAATGCTGACCCACCCGACGCCAAGGTTTTCCGCCCTTGCAGCAAGCCAGAGGTTCTGCACTGCACAGACCGAGCTGTAGAGATCCATCTCGGGATTTGCCGTGCGACCAATCACCACCTCGCCCGAGCGCGAGCGGTCGCAAGTGACGCAAATGCCAAGCGGTGACTCCATAATCCCCTCAAGCTTGAAGGTGCGGTAAGCATCCTGCTTTGCACCGCTGAACATCGCCGCCGCCTCGGCATGGGCAAGCTCAAAGCCATCCTTCACCTTCTGGCGCACCTCCGGCTCCTTGACCACAATAAAATCCCAGGGCTGCATAAACCCGACACTTGGCGCATGGTGGGCCGCATCGAGCAGGCGGCTTATCACCTCCTCCGGCACAGGATCCGCAAGAAACTGCCCGCGAACATCGCGGCGACTGTAGATAACTTTGTAGAGAGCCTCTCTTTCCGTCTCGGTAATGGTGATAGTCATAACAGTTTCATCTTTTTATTCTAAAAAATGGATTGCAATACTCAAGGCGCAATCCTTGCACAACTAACGGAGGCTAAACTTATATATCGCCCCTTATACCAAAGGTAACCGTTCGTCCAGGCATAGGATACCCTTTGGCGTACTGGTAATCACGATCAAAAAGATTATTGACTTCACATGATATTGTTAACCCTTTGCCGTGTTTTCGAGAATCATCAAAAGTAAAATTTTTTGAAACCGTCATATTGGCAACGCCAAATCCTCCCTTGGTGATAACCTCCACGGGATTTGGATAAATATTGTCTTCATAGTTCTCAACCTGGGTAACACCGGTATAGGCAATGTTAAATACTCCGTTAAAACCCCGTTGATTGAGCCATCTTAATCCTGCAGTAGCATTCCATTCAGGTGTATAGAGAAGAAGTTCGTTCGTGGAATCATCGCGATACTTTGTCAAACAGGTATAATTGACATAAGGAGTGAGTGTCCAATCAGCACCAAAAGGCTGAAGTGATTTCGAAAATTCAGCCTCAATACCTGAAATCGTTGCGCCACCCAAATTCACCCAGGTTGCACTTCCTCCAATACTGGCCGATTGTATCTTATCCTTAAAATCAGTTGTAAACACAGTGAATGATGATGCCAACCCGTTACAGAATAAATCAATACCTGCCTCATAACTTTTGCTTGTTTCAGGCTTAAGAGCTGCATTGCCTACGTAATGAGTCCCCCAGGGCGACACAAAGTTTGCTGCAAGCTCATCTGTTGCAGGCATTCTGAAACCTTCTCCATAAGATGCCCGAAGCTTGATATTGTCCGGTAAATTCCATGCAACGCCCAATTGTTTGGTGATACTGTCAGAAGTCCGCTGTTGCTGCTCGGAAGTTACAAGTCTTTGATACATAAGGCCATAAGAATCATAACGGCATCCAGCAGAAAGCACAAGCCGTTCGTCCAGCAGAAATCCTTTAAGCAGCAAAAACCATGCCGGATTGTCGTATCCTGACTTGAACGGGGCATAAGGTGTTGAAACTTCTTCATACTTGACCCAATCGATACCGGTAGTAGCTCTAATAAAATCGTGGTTGTAGGTAACCTGAGCCTGAGCACCCTTGTGATCAACATTTTTGCTATAAGGAATACCATCATCCCAAAAATCAGGATTACTTAAAAGCGGATTGAAAAAGATGTACTTGTCTTGACCGGTAAAATAACGGGTCATCCATGTAAAGCGCTTATCGTCTGTTGAACCATCATAGATGACATCCAGAGAATGGTTGTTCTGCACCGTATAGTCGTCAAGATCATTCTGACTCAGATAAGATGGCGCCCCTGCCTTTCCAACTTCGAATTGATTATAGGCAACCCCTATCCTGTTTCCTGGAAGAAATTCATAACCAACATTGAAACTTCCTGTTTTTTCATCATCATAACCTGTATTGAGATACTTCTTGCCACTTCCCGTTTTATAGTCTCCCATTTTTGATTGAGAAACAACCCCGGAAAAGTCAAACTTTCCTGCGCTCCCGCTTGTGCCCGCCGTTGTTTTTATAAAGCCATAACTGCCTGCTTTCTGTTCAATAAAGAGAGCCGGTGTTCCTTTGCCTTTAGTGGTAATAACATTGACGATGCCACCGATAGCGGCAGATCCGTACTGTACAGCTGCCGGACCACGAATAATTTCAATACGTTCAATATTTTCAGTGGAAATCTTTGCCAGATTACCGGTACCAATACGCCGCCCATTAAGCAAAACAAGCACCTTCCCTCTTAAATCTATACCATGGGCTTCGGAACGGAATCCTCTGATTCCAACGGTAGTAGACATCCCTGGATATTTCTGGATATGACCAATACTTTTTTCAGCAAGTAACTCTCCGAGATCCATAGCTGAAGATTCCTGAATCTCATCACTACCGATAATGGTGATATTTGATGTCACATTTTTTTTCGGTTCAACGACACGGCTTGAAGTCACCACCATCTCCTCCCCAACAAAGCTCCTTGGCTGCACTTCAGCCAGAAGCCCTTTGCTGCACAGCAGGCCTGCCATGACAACAAGAAATACTTTTTTGTTCATTGAAATTAACCTGTTTTCAGTTTGAGAAATAGATCAACTGACAGGGGTAAGCAAAAGGCAGGTGTAACGATATGAGCATCAACACGAATGCAAAAAGAGGTACAACTTTGCCCCGACTATAGCCCGTAGTCCGATTTTATCATGCAAAAATAACTGGCAGGTCTCCTGACTATAACGGCTTGGTTCCGTTTCGGCCTTCCCGCAGTTTTCCAGGGAGGAAAACATTGCAGTGACCTGAAACGACCGGCAAAATCAAGTGCATTAAGGCAATGCAAGATTTCGGCGGTTAACCGTTGTACAGTTGCGGGTACAGTGTACGATTCTCACGTACTTCCCTATTCTCCGGCTTTTAAGCCGGCACCAGTTACTGGTCGAAAGAACAATTATGGTGCATTAAATAACAAATTCTCCGCAAAAAAGCAAGCAGTAAATTGTTGTTACCCTTCAGGCCTCCTTGAATTGAGAACAGTGCTGGCAATGCTTTTGCAATAATGATGGACCTGCTCAAGCAAGTTGATGAGTTCCATGTGAAGATCGTGGGTTACTTCTGCTTCCGGTAAAAGGAAAACTCTTTTCAGGTGGGCGGTTTCAGCCTTCGCCACCCGCAATTTAAACTGTTCGTCACCCTTAAGAATCTTCGCAGCTTTTGCCTCATCCATATCCGTCAGGGCATCGACAAGTTGCTCCACTTCCAGACACACGAGCTTATGCATCGCCATAAGCTCGTGCTTACCCTCTTCACTCAAATCGGTTTTAAGTCCCCGTTTTTTTTCGGCAAGTTTTTCTTCAAGAATCCCGATAACATCACCAATCGATTCAAGGCCTTTGACGATGTTCATAAGAGCAAACACCTCCTGTGATTCCTCTCTATTAAGCTCACTTCTGCTTATTTTAATGAGGTAATCCGAGATACGGGTTTGAAGAAAATCAAGCTTCTCCTCTCTCATGCGAATACCTTTGCTGACGGAAATCTTAGGAAAAACCTCATCCTTGCCGGAATCGCTGCTGATAAACGGATAAAGCGACGCATGCACCATTTTTCCCGCAATGCTGGCCATTCTTGCCACTTCAGCTTTTGCATAACTGATTGCAATAAGAGGAGTTGAAAGAGCCGAATCTTTGAGATACCATACGGCGGGAAGCAACCTTATTTCCTCTGGATCATCAGGAAGAAGCC
>CAJAAV010000173.1 GCA_903937835.1 uncultured Chlorobiaceae bacterium
TGGATATTATAGAGCATAGAGCACTTTTTCCTCAAAATTTTAGATTACCGATCTTGATCTCAGCAGCAAGCTATCAAGCTTACCGGATTTCTGTTGCTTATGGTAATAATTTGGGTAAAGCATTTCATGGGGCATTCGCATGACTACTGAAAACAAGATCGAACAGAGCCTGATCGATAAATTGAAGGATCTCAAATACAAGTATCGGGAAGACATCCGTGACCGTGACGCACTGGAGAGCAATTTTCGCGAAAAGTTCGAAGCGCTCAACAGGGTGCATTTGACGGATGCAGAGTTAGCCCGCCTGATTGATCAAATCGTCACCCCGGACGTTTACGCTGCGGCACGGCATCTGCGCGAACGCAACAGCTTCGACCGTGACGACGGCACACCGCTCTTCTACACCCTGGTCAACATCAAGGAGTGGTGCAAAAACAGCTTTGAGGTGGTGAACCAGCTCCGCATTAACACTGATAACAGCCATCATCGTTATGACGTGCTGCTCCTTATCAACGGCGTACCGGTGGTACAAATTGAGCTGAAAGCCCTGGCCATCAGCCCGCGCACGGTAACGAGTACGCTGCTTTGTCTATTCCGGTTCCTCCACACTCGATGGAGCTATGTGGTTTATCAGAACAACAAAAAATTGCAGACTGCCTTTCATCTATCGACGAGCTGATCGCTGCCCAAACGCAAAAGCTTGGCACACTCAAAACCCATAAAAAGCGCTGATGCAGCAGCTTTTCCCGGCAATTGACAACAAGGAATAACCAATGAAAATCTATCTTGATAACTGCGTGTTTAACCGACCATTTGATACACAATCCAACATCAAAACGTTGCTGGAAACAGAAGCCAAGCTGAACATTCAGGAAAACATCCGCAGAGGAAACCATGAATTGGTTTGGTCATACATCCTTGATTATGAGAATTTAAAAAACCCTTTTCAGGAAAGACAGGAGCAAATTGCAAAATGGAAGCAGTATGCTAAAATCGAGATCAAGGCAGAGGATAGTCTCATTCAACGGGCAAAGTCACTCAAGGAATCAGGATTGAAATCCTTTGATGCTTTGCATATTGCTTGCGCGATTACGGCAGGCGCAGAGTATTTTTTGACGACAGACAAGGGAGTTCTTAAAAAAGCAGCAATCATTCGTGATATTCAGATCAAAAACCCTATAGACTTCATCAGAGAGGTATAAACATGATTACCGACACAGAAATCAGGGTCAAAGGCATTCAAATTCTTGCACAATATCTGGGTGATATTGAAATGGAGCGTTTTATCGCGCTGATTCAACGAGAACCTTTTGACTATACCCAGTGGCGAGAGAGCATGGAGCAAGAGGAGAGCGTTGAAGAGATCAGCCGAAAAGCAATGGCGCACACTAAGGGATTTGGTAAATACTAAAATACCTTTTATTATGTTTTCATTCAGCAACATATTAGCCGGAGAAATTGCATATGAAGACATCTGTATTGAATCGAAACAGCATATCACCTGAAGTTGCAGGGCTGATTACTCGTCTGGTTTCCTTAATACCATGGCCAGTACGACGCCAAGCAATGGGAGATGTCGTGCTGACAATATTGGACGGCAAGCCTCGGATTGCAGAAAATGAATTTGGCTGGAATCGCTCAGCGGTAGCTTTAGGGATCAAGGAATTTGAGAGTGGCATTGTCTGTGTCAATGATTTGACGGAACGACACAAGCCAAAATCTGAAGAGAAAAACCCCGAGTTGCTTGAATCCATTCGGAAAATAATGGAGCCATACAGTCAGGCTGAACCGCGTTTACGAACAACCTTGCTCTATACGAACATGACAGCGCAATCCGTCTATAATGCACTTGTTGGTGAAGGATGGCCAGAAGAATCGCTGCCTGCGGTTCGTACTATCTCCAATATTTTGGACCGTCAAAACTATCGACTACGTACGGTTCAGAAAACTAAGGTTGAAAAAAAACAGCAGAAACAGATGCCATCTCCAACAATGTCTGGCAAATGAATGCGCAGGCAGATGCTGACCCTGAAACGTTAAGACTCAGCATTGACACCAAAGCAACTGTGCATGTGGGCCTATATTCACGAGGCGGTAAGTCTCGTGGAATCAAAGCCGTAGTGGCTTGGGATCACGATATGCGACCCAAGGAAAAACTTGTTCCTGGCGGTATACTTGAACCAGTCAGCGGTAAATCGTTCTTGTTTTTGGCACAAGCAACAAAACCAGTGACTTTATGGTTGATGGACTTGAGTTGTGGTGGAATGAGCGAAAGCAAGCACTTTCTCATGTCAAAGAGTTAGTACTCAACATGGATAATGGCCCAGAGTGCAGTGGGAGGAGAAGTCAATTTCTGTACCGTATGACCGCTTTTGCCGATATGACCGGACTTGGCATTCGATTAATCTACTATCCGCCCTATCACAGCAAGTATAACAACATTGAACGCTACTGGGCAGGTTTAGAAAAATCATGGAATGGTTATCTCCTTGAGAGTGTAGCAACCGTCATAAAACGCGCCTGTAAATTTACTTGGCGAGGGATAGCCGCAAGGTCAATACTGGTGGAGACGGTATACGAGAAGGGTATCAAGCTCTATGGTAAGGAAAAAAAGAATCTGGAAAAAAGACTGATGCGCTCACCAAGCCTTAATTGGTGGGATATAAGCATCAGGCCTAAAACGGTATTTTTATAATGACTGTATCCCTAAAAATCAGTCATGACCGAACAAAACCCGAAACAAATGGGCACTACCCTCTGGGGCATTGCCGACCAACTGCGCGGAGCCATGAATGCGGACGACTTCCGCGACTACATGCTCTCGTTCCTCTTTCTGCGCTACCTCTCCGACAACTACGAAGTGGCTACAGAGCAGCAGCTTTTCCCATTCGCTGACGAGGGGTGGGCATGGACGCATTGACCTCTTTTCATGCTGACATCAAAAACATTCTCGAAAAGGCACGCAGCAAGGCGCGTTCGGCGGTGAATGCCGTCATGGTAGAAGCCTACTGGCTGATTGGCCAGCGGATTGTTGAAGAGGAGCAGCGCGGGCAGCACAAAGCCGAATACGGCACACGACTGATTGAAGAGCTCTCGACAGCCTTGACAGCGGATTTCGGCAAGGGTTTTTCTTATGCCAATCTGTACAACTGCCGTAAGTTTTACCTGTCCTTCCCCGACCAAGCGATTCTCTACACAGCGTGTAGAGATTTGAGCTGGAGCCATCTGTGCCTGATCATGCGCCTGGATTTGTCGCAAGCCATTGACTATTACTGCTGCGAAGCCAGCGTGCCCATGCCGATCAACTGGAGAGCGATTTCGACAGGGGCAGTGAAGCAGTTGCCATCGACACTGGGAAAATCAAAAAAGAAGAACCGATGAGCGAACAAAACCAGAAACAAATGGGCACTACCCTCTGGGGCATTGCCGACCAACTGCGCGGAGCCATGAACGCGGACGACTTCCGCGACTACATGCTCTCGTTCCTTTTCTTGCGCTACCTCTCCGACAACTACGAAGCGGCAGCAAAAAAAGAACTGGGCACGGATTTCCCCGTCAAGCAAGAACAGCCTGGCACCACGCCGCTGCAACTCTGGTACGACGGCAATCCCGATGATATTGTGGAATTTGAAAAGCAGATGCGCCTCAAAGTGCATTATGTGATCAAGCCGCAATTCCTCTGGGGCAGCATTGTGGAGATTGCCCGCACGCAGAATGGTGAGTTACTGCATACCCTGCAAAGTGCCTTTGATTACATTGAGAATGAATCTTTTGCCAGTACTTTTCAGGGGTTGTTCTCGGAAATCAACCTGAACTCTGAAAAGCTCGGCAAGCAGTATACCGATCGCAATGCCAAGCTTTGCACCATCATCACCAAAATTGCCGAGGGGCTGAAGGAGTTTTCAACAGACAGCGACACACTGGGAGATGCCTACGAATACCTGATCGGCCAGTTTGCTGCCGGTTCCGGTAAGAAGGCTGGGGAGTTCTACACCCCGCAGCAGATCTCCAGCATTCTCTCTGCCATTGTGACGCTCGACAGTCAGGAACCAGCCACCGGCAAAAAGAGATATCTCGACAACGTGCTCGACTTTGCCTGCGGATCCGGCTCGCTGCTGCTCAATGTGCGCCATCGGGTGGGCCCCCACGGCATCGGCAAAATCTACGGTCAGGAAAAAAACATTACCACTTACAACCTTGCTCGCATGAACATGCTGCTGCACGGGGTGAAAGATTCCGAGTTCGAGATTTTTCACGGCGATACGCTGCTCAACGACTGGGATATGCTGCGCGAAGCCAATCCGGCAAAAAAGAAACAGTTCGACGCCGTAGTGGCCAATCCCCCCTTCAGCTATCGCTGGGAACTCACGGACGCGTTGGGCGACGACGTCCGTTTCAAGAACTACGGCCTCGCCCCCAAATCTGCCGCTGACTTTGCCTTTCTGCTCCACGGTTTTCAATATCTCGCCAAAGAGGGTACCATGGCGATTATTCTACCTCACGGAGTACTCTTCCGTGGCGGTGTGGAGGAACGTATCCGCACCAAACTGCTCAAGGATGGCCATATCGACACCGTCATCGGCCTGCCTGCCAACCTTTTTTTCTCCACCGGTATTCCCGTTTGCATCGGAAGTTCCAGAGCCTAAAATCGATGACAGTATATATTTAAATCATTTAATGAAATTTTAAGCTAATTATGTAGTCACTAAATAATTGGCATATTAAAAATGAATAGCTTAAACTTGAAACTGGATTAGAACTAAAATCTTAACCCGCCTTACAATACCGCCATTATTTCGTCAATAATACATCGAAGTAGTCATAATAATAAAGATTGTGCTAATCCTATAACTTATTTTTAAATAATAATTTACAATCATCTTCGCCTTGATTTTTTCCTGGAACCTCCGGAAAGCGCCGATTAAAACCGGTAGAGAGTAGAGAATGCGAGTTTCTTATATGAAAGGAATAGCCACCCATCATAGCCCCGAGTCATGCCTCGATACGCAGCAATGGTATGGGGAAGCGTTGACAGGGGAA
>CAJAAV010000174.1 GCA_903937835.1 uncultured Chlorobiaceae bacterium
CGCTCAAAAGCAAAGCCGGAATGAGCAGCCAACTGACTACGGGACGAACACCAAGCGGAAGCCAACGCCGCCGCCCCGGCGGCCGGGGGGGCCGCTGTCGCGAAACGCCGACCGACAGCTCTCGGCAGCGTAGCCCCAGCCCCCGCCACGAAGCACACGGATCGAACCCTCTGAATCGCTGCACCACTCCCATACGTTACCAGCCATATCGTACAACCCTTCAGGCGTCGCCCCTTCGGGATAGCTCCCGACTGGAGTTGTGGCTCCTGCATGCATACCATAATTGGCCAGTTTCGGGGTTGGTTCACCCTTCTCCTCTGGCCAGGGATATGGACGCACTCTCTGCACAGCTTCTCGCTGCCTGCCTCCTGCTGCCCACTCCCACTCTATCCCGGTCGGGAGACGGTAGAGCCCCGCCTTGCCTTCTTCCTGCCGCGAAAGCCAAAGGGCGTAGGCCCGGGCAGCATACCAGGTAACTCCCACCACTGGCTGGTCATCACCGCCAAATTTACGATCATTATCTTGCTCCGAGCGAAACAAAGCGGCAATATCGTTTGTTCCCTCTTTGAGATAGTCACCAAACCCTTTGTCCCACCTGTTATTCTTTGCAATTGCGTTCAGCTCATCACGGAATCCCCTCTCCTTTGTCTGCAACGAGGCAATAAACAGACGGTACAGCCTGTTGGTTACCGGATACTTGGCTACGTAAAGCTCTTCGACGCTCTCTTCCTTGCCGGTATCAGAGTAGATATAGCGACCTGCCGGAATCAGGATATACTCTGCATTCTGTTCCTTCGGGTTGCGGAAGGATGATGAAGTTTCAAGTTCGGATTGTTGACCTCCGAGAGCCAGAAAACACTCCTCTGCCCGATCAGCGATATCCTTGTTCTTGTTCGCAAGTTTTTTTGCCATAAACTGCTGCAGGGCATCCAGAGCGGCAGGCTTCCCGATGGCTTTCAGGCAATCGAGCAACACTCTTTGGCGCGGGGCTGTGGTTAGTGGATCAAGAAGCTTTTTGCACAGGGCATCAACCTTTTTCTCTGGTGCTTCCTCAATGAGCGTCAACAGCAGTTCCTCTTTCTTTTGAGAAAACACTTCAGTAACCGGGGAGTCGAAAAGCTTTTCCATGAAGAGATCGAATATCTCCTCATCTTCCTGGGCTATAAAGAATTTCAGAGGCTCTTCCCACCAGTCGTCGCCAAAGCCGAGAATCAGGGTGTCGAGATGAGCAGTTCCTGACCTCACCTTTTTCACAAGCTCAACTCCGGCAAGATACTCCCTGAACGATTTATGCCGGAACATATAAACATTGCTTCCATACTCCACCAGCAAGCCAGCGCGGTTGACCAGATGAGCGCAAAATTCGTCAACAGAGGGTGGCGTATACTCCTTGTCTTTCAGAATACCAAGCCGTTCCTGCATTTGTGCCTGCATCTCGCCCCTGTCAGCCTCGTCCGTTTTAAGCTCTTCCTGCATCCAGAGTGAGACCGGACCAAGCACCATTCGAGCACGTTTTGCCGGCATCAGCACCGCAATCTCCCGCCGTTTATCCCTGAGTTCAAGCAGATAATCGAGCACCGCATCATAGAGATCAACACGACTCTCGGGCAGAAAATCCCTGTTTTTCCAGAGAATTGCCATGATCTGCAGAATCATCGGTACAGCGGCCAGTTGACGCAGCCCCCTGTTCTTCTCTCGCTTGAGGTAGGCAACCATCTTTTCCGTTCGCTCAGCCGCTTTTGCTTGTTGCCGACGCTGCCACTCCCCTTTGTCAGCATCCTCATCACAGGGTTCCCTCAAAAAAGCCGCACTGAACCAGTTGCTCAAAAAGCGCTCCTGCTGATCTTTGGTAAAATCCTGCACATCGGCCCGCTCATAGTCGGTCGCAAGCTCAATGCCCTCATCTTTGCGATACCCTGTTGCACGCGATGTCACCACAAAAAAGGCCTTGCTGAAACCGCTCCATGCACGGTCAATCCAGTGGCACACCTTTATGCGCTCTTCCCTGTTGCTGATTTCATCAAGACCGTCAAGCAAAACAAGCGATGTTCCAGCTTGCAGCCACTCATCAAACACCCTTGCTTCAAGAGGTTTATGATGACTCTCACTCCAGAACGCCAGGTTTGCTGGAAGTGAATCATAGCGGCCGCTCTTCTTGCGCCGAAGCTCACGCAGCGGCAGATAAAAAACCTTGACTGGCCCCGAAAAGCCAAGCCTTTTGTAGTGATCCTCCTCCAGCGCACACAAGGCATAATACTTCAGCAATGTTGTCTTGCCTGCACCAGGATCGCCTATGACAAGCAGCATCCGGCGCAACCTGAACGCCTCCAGCATCACCCTGTCGGGAGTCAGAATCTGCCCCTTCCCAAACTCCTGCGGGATACTCTTTTTTTCAAAATAGCCGTCAGGATCCTGACCACGGGAAAAACGCAGGGGCACAAAAGTATGATCGTTCAGATTGACCTTCACGCTCTCCACACCCGGCAAACCAAGCATACGGATAAAGCCGAGTTCCTCTTTCAGGGTGTTCTGATAGCGTTCCGCCTCTTTTGCATGGAGTTTGCTCTCCTTGTCCGGGTTGAGGGCAACTTGCTTTAACGCGGGGTTTGTTCGGCCCGGAAGAGCAAAGAGGCCGATATAGGATGGTGAAGGAAAAACACTGGTATCGAGCGTCCACTCTTCGCGAGGAGTATCTTCATAGCGAATCGGAAAGATGGTTACCTGACTCTGATAGAAAGTGGCATAGATGGCGCTCTTCGGATATTTCCCTGTCTGATAGGAGGCTCCGGCAGCAAGCTGCAGATATCCACCACTCGTTGACAAAATACTTTCAGTCACCACTTGATGAAAATGACCCTGAAGCACCACATCAACTGATTCCGCAAGCATTGACTTGATGTTTGCTTGCTCAACAGGGCTTAACCAGTCGAGAGGATGATGTGTCAGTGCGATTTTAAGGTCGGATTCAAGCTTCCCTGACTGCTTTTTGGCCTCATCGAGACAGCGGCGACCGATAAAAAGTTTTTCGTGGTCGTCATCGCCAATACAGAACAAAGCGCTGTTCAGGGGTAAGACGGCAACCTTGCTGTTCCTGATCGTAACAATTTCAACCTGACTGCAGGTAGTATTGACGGGAAATGTCCTGATGTTCCTGAAATAGTCGTTATACCACTCCCTGAACGCATGAAATTTGAGTGTCAGATGTGGAAATGGTTGGTCCGGGCTAAAGCATCGGTCAGCGCTGTCAGCGGAATTGATGGTTCGCGCAAGAAATTCTCCGGCTTTTCGGTCAACATCATGGTTACCGGGCACTATGAACAAACGCTCTTTGCCAAGCCCGGCGGCTTTGAGCAAGTCATCAAAAAACTTTGTTGCTTGCTCATACTCTCTTGCTTTGCCGCTATTTGAGATATCACCGGTTGCAAAAATCAGGTCGGGCGCATGCCCCTCTTGCTTGAATCTTTTCACCGATTCGACAAGGGAACGAAGAATAACCTCCTGATCGTAAGGAGCGCCATCAGTCATGTGAAAATCCGAAACATGAAGCCATGTTACCGCACTGGCAAGCTCTCCCGTTATTTTCAGAGCCTCCTGATAGCCTTGCTCCGCAGCCCTGTTATCGTTCCGCATTGTTTTTAAATTTGCAAGATTCTGGAGTGTTGCCGCCACATAAGGCAAATAGTTCTGCGGATTGATATGTGCAAGCTCGTGATAGATATCGAGCGCCTCCTGGCAACTGTGCTCCGCTGCCGTAAAGTTGTTCAGGGCTGCTTGTACATTCGCCAAATTGACCAGCGTCCCGGCAACATCTGAAAGAAATATCGAAGATTTGGCTTGGGCAAGCTCGCGATAGATATTGAGCGCTTCCTGGTAACTGTGCTCCGCTGCCGTAAATTCATGCTGGCTTTTCTGCACATTCGCCAGCTTACCAAGCATTTTTGCTTCAGAAGAGCGATTGGTTTGGGGATTGCCGCCAGCAAGCTCACGATAACGTAACAATGCCCTCTCAATCAAGAAATGAGCTTTTTCAACATCCCCCAAAGCATTGAAAGCATCGGCTGCAACAGTGCACTGTTCGGGCTTCTGCAGATCAAACTCATTGAAATATCGATCAAGCAGTAATTGTATTGATTGCGTTTTATCCGGAATTTCAGCATAAAGCGGTAGGAGTTCAAGAACAATCTCCTCAGCAATTTCCGCCGAATCGCGCTGATTTTTTTCAGCCTCTTCAAGCTGCTGCTCCAACAATGTCATCCTGGCTTCAATGAAACGAAGATTTTTATTGGTATTGAGCGTTTCCTGCGCAACAGAGTACAGCGCTGTATGATCGGTATCGGTAGTTTCAAAATAGAGATTGCTGCTTGCCCGCTGATTATAGAGATCAATAGCCTCAAAGCTGATACGATGCAATGAAGCGCTGCTGAGCCAGAACAGCAGCGGTATGCCCAATGCGGAGAGCGCTTCGCGACCGAAATTGAGCTGGACGAAAAGATTCGGATTTTGATCAAGGGCAGCATCAAGACCGGCAAGAATAACTCCCCCGGTATCGGGATAGCTTTTTATCAGGCTGCGCAACTGTTCAACAGGATGAAGGCCTTCACCATCTTTTTGCCAGTCGTGAATACGCAGAGCTTTCCCTTTGCCCAGCAGGCGAAACTGAAGTATATTATTGATATCTTGCTGTGCAAACTCGTCGTTGGTAACAGCAAACAAAAAACCTCCGCGTCCGGTTTTCAGAAAGAACCGTTCAGCAATAGTGATGTTATCGGAATAGTCGTTCGGGTCTGAGTTCATCCGGCTCCTGGGATCAGTTTACGTTCTTGCAAGATACTCCGGACAACAGGATGAACATCACACCACCCTTCGTCATTGTAGCCAAGAATACAGAGGTTTTGCCGCAAGTCAAGTGCAGCGCCTGTATTATCTACCTTTTTTGTTTCGCTTAACGCAACCCCTTTCAGGGTTTCATAATACTCCTCAACAGAAATGACAAGCTCATTATTCACCCGTTTTTCGGCTATGGTGTTTTCGTAATCGCGGCGAAGCCTGAAAAAACTTTTGGTATAATCGACCTGGGTAATCAGGGTTTGCCCATGATTCATGGCATTATCGGCAGCATCGCGAATCAAGCGAAAGAGGTCACGCAAGCAACCGCCACTGGTATCGATAAATTGGTAAACGAGTTCGGGAGGCTCAAAACACTCTGTTCCGATCCGGCACGTTATGATGTGGTAGAGCGCATCCCTGCCAGCAGGATAAGGATTACCATGCTTGTCATGCACTTTGAGCATCGGCAACTCGAAATCCTCATCAAAATTTCCCCTGATAACTGTGGATTTTGGATTGTGGCGCAAGGAGACTGGAAAGGTAAAAATCACATGAGTTTGAAGACTGCTGAAAATATGGCTGTGGTTAAAAAAAAGCTCTTCGGCTGTTTCAACACTCAGTTTATCGAGATCTTCAATAATGATAATCAGCCCCTTTTTACCAATCTCCGGCAGTTTGCTCTTGACTTCACGTACAAGATCGTTGCAATGACCGATAAGATCCGATAGCCGGGGTTCGATACTCCTGATAATGCTCTCTTTTGTTGTAGAACTCGCATTGGCAGCAGCCCGCATTTTGCCAAAAAACCTGGCAAAGAGCGGCACACTCACCTTTGCTTCCAAACCAGCTTCAAGCGAAGCTTCTCCAGTAAACTTCGTGATGTTCTGTATTTCCGCTGTGCAGCTCCATTCGCCGATACTTTTGAGCAACTGAGGATTAATCCTGATGTTATACTCTCCTACAACATCAAACAGTTTTTCCATAGTGATCACAAACAGCTCGACATAGTTGATGTTCACCGGATCAAGATCTTTAAGGACGGAAAAATTCAGGACAATAAAGTCACCGCCGATTTCCCGCTGCAGCTTATTCAGTTCAGTACTTTTTCCACAGCCCCGATAGCCGGAAAAAAGGATTTGAAGCTTTCCATCCGGCTTATCGAGCAAGCGTCTCCTGAGTGACATAACCGGATTATCCCCTCTCCCCTTGAACGCATCAACATAATAGGAATCCAGCTCATCCCCGCTCAAAGGATCAGAAGACAAACGTTCGTAGATTGAAGATATAGGAACCATAAAAATTACTGTTTTTGAATTTGTATGCCTCAAAATACAAAATATTCCACCAACCAAAGCTAAAACAACACGTCCCTTTCGCTGCGTTCACCACTGGTTTGACCCTTCAACCAATTAATGCGCAACTGACACAACTTCACCTGTTGTGGATGGTTACCCCATCCCCCCCAACTGCCGCAGCAAATCCTTGCGCGCCATCCCGTCAATGTGCACAGACAGCACATTGAACATCAGCACCGCCCGACCGCAAGCGAGGCGCACGCATAGCCCGCTTCACAGCGTTCTGCACCGTAAAGCTCAAAGGCTGGCCTGACGGCTCCGGCTTGCAGTAGCCGTATTCAGCCGCAGAGAGCGCAAGGGAGCAGAGCGAATCAATTTCAGCAATGAGAGCGGCGTTTTCCTATATCCCTGACGCTTGTTCAGCAATGAGGAGGCAGAGGTCGTGAAAGAGCTGCGCTTCGAGCACCAGACTCTTCTCTTCGGCATTGAGAATCTTCTCCTCGTACTCTTTCAATGCGGGAATGGTTTAGCGCTCGGCGTTGACAAGTGTCTGTTTCTTCTCGTAATAGGCGGGGACCTTGTCGCTGTTGGCGCGACTGAACCAGCCTGATGCAGCAGCTCCTGAAGCTTCGGAATGGCAGAGAGCGAGAGGCCAAGCTGGCGAACCTCCCGAGGAATGGTGCGAAACGTGGCAATTCGGGCAAGCGAGCGCTCAAGAGCACATCCACGCTACGAAACCGTGAAAGCTGTCCTCAAAGCAGTCGGCGTGGAGATGACATTCAAACAGCTTTCCTGAAGCAGAGCGACATTCCCTTGATGTCAGGTATCGTTTCGTTCTTGATATCCTCAACGTCAACACCTTGGCAAACAGGCTTTTGATGGTTATGAACAAGCAACAAGTGGAAAAAACTTGTTATATTTCACTTGCTCGGCGAGCGCTCATCAACAAAATCAGGAGCCCCAATGAACACTCTCACTACAGCCGATCTTCAACGCAGGGGTATTGCGGCTATAGAAGAGGCGCTTGTTTTCGGACCTGTTCATATCATGAAACACAACGAACCAGCGGCAGTTATTTTGCAAGAATCTGAGTATCAACATCTCATAAAGACACAATCAAGCAAGCAAAATCCCGACGCTGCACGCTGGATTATAAATTATAAGCCCGCAGGCACCCGATCAAAAGAGGAGATTGACCGGCAAATCGCCAATGAGCGGAACTCATGGGATTTGGTATGATGATTTCTTTTCAACAGAGAGCTTTCAGATTGTTGATCTGTCAAGAAACGAACTTGAGATTGCAACCAGAATTCGTGCAAACTTCGGATTGAAAACCCCTGATGCCTAACGATTCCGAATACTTCGAACAACGGCTGGAGGATCAAATAACATGGTACTCAAGCGAAAAAGGTGATCATCTTTTTTTCAGGCAAAAAGTGGTTACGATTGAATAAGACGCTGCAGCAGAATCTCTTCGACATTGCGTCGGCTGTCGAGTACCGCTGTTACATAAACATTGCTGTCTGCGATCCGATACAACAACCTCCATGGAGAAATAATCAGCTCACGATAGATAAAAATGCCGTTGGACTGAAGCTCCGGAACGACCCTGCCTCGCTCGGGAAAA
>CAJAAV010000175.1 GCA_903937835.1 uncultured Chlorobiaceae bacterium
GAACAACGCAGTGGATATTGGGAATCTTATTACCTCTCAAGCAGTTGCTTTCCACCTGTTTTATATTCAGGCAATTGCTTTTGCATGAATATTGATAACTATGTACAAGAAGAACGGATTTCCCTTCTCTTTTTTATTGAGTTATTTATTTATAACGAATTATCAATATTAACACACGCTATCCTGTTGGATAAAAAATGTTGATAACTTGTTGGCAAGATGTGTAAAGCCAACCCGTTGGTGCCTTGGCTGTCGGCTTTTCTGTTTGTAATCAGCATGATAACGCCCTGCTTGTAACTGCTTGTAAGTGCAGGGCGTTCTACAATATTCCGTGTGTATGCCGCTTTATTTATTTTTTGGTGCAACAGTCGCCATAAGGGAGGCTTCGCAGACCAGTTCACCCCGTACGTATGCTTTTGCGTCGAACTGACAGACGTTTCTGCGCTTGTTGGTTATGGTCGCTTCAATGACAAGCGTGTCACCGGGAAGTACCGGCTTGCGGAAGCGGGCCTTGTCGATACCCATAAAGTAGACGATACTCTCCTTGATATTATCGTTACCGTTGAGCATCATGATACCACCAGTCTGGGCCATGGCTTCAAGGATGAGAACGCCCGGCATAATGGGATTTCCCGGGAAATGACCCTGGAAGAATGGTTCGTTTATGGTGACATTTTTGATCGACACAATTTTTTCGTCAAGCTTGAACTCAACAATTTTGTCGATCAACAAGAACGGATAACGATGAGGAAGGATATTCTGAATAGCATTGATATCAAAAATAACTCCGGCTTTTTTCTCGTGCTGGTATTGCCTGGCAAGTTTGTTGCGATCAGCATATTTTTTGAGATGCTTTACGAATTCAACATTTGATGCATGACCTGGTCGTGCAGCAAGTACCTGTGCTTTTATCGGCATACCGAGGAGGGCGAGATCGCCGAGAAGGTCGAGCAGTTTATGGCGCGCAGGCTCGTTATTGAAGCGCAGTTCCCGGTTGTTGAGAATACCGTTTGCACCAATCACAAGATTACCAGATTCCAGGCCAAGTTTATTGCCAAGGTCTGCAAGTTCCCCCTTTCTCATGCTTTTATCGATAATGACAATAGCGTTGTCTACATCGCCACCCTTGATGATACCCTGGTTTGCAAGGGCTTCAACTTCACTGAGGAAACAAAATGTTCTGGATGGTGAAAACTCCTTGAAAAATTCCTTTTCCAGGTCAAAAAGCCCTGAGTGCTGCGAGCCAAGTGCCGGGTTTTTGTAATCCACCATGACTGTTGTTCTGAAGCTGTCGAGCGGCAGTGCAACAATATCAACGCCGTTTTTGGAGTCGTGGTATTCAATGGTTTCATCAATAATCAGATAATTTTTTGGCTCATCCTGTTCATGAAAACCGGCTTCCAGCAGGGCTTCGGCAAAAGGGTGCGCGCTTCCGTCCATGACCGGAGGTTCTGGTCCGCTCATCTCTATGCTGCAGTTATCGATCTGGAGGCCGTAAAGAGCCGCAAGAACATGCTCGGTTGTATTAACCTTCACACCGTTGAGACCAATGGTTGTGCCCCGCAAAACATCAATCACATTTTCAATCAGAGCCGGTATTTCGGGGCTGTCTTCGATATCGGTACGAATAAAACGGTAACCATAATTTACTGGCGCAGGTTTGAAGGTAATCATACATTTTTCTCCCGTATGCAGACCGGTACCGCAGAGAGACGCCTCTTTTTGAATTGTGCGCTGATGAATAAGCATTATGTAGTTGTTACTCCCGAAAGGCTTGGCCGATCAGGAAATGAAGGCAAAGTGTCTATGATGAAAAATATCACTACTTGAAGATAGTAATAAATATCTCTTTAAATCAGGTTTTTGCACGAACTACTTATGTAAAGATTATGTAGTGAAGTGTTTTAATGCTTTTTCGAGAAGTAGTTTATGGGTTATGTTGTTGCCAGCAATGATGCTTTGTCCTTTAATGACATCGGCATCTCCGCTAAAGTTGGTGACTGTTCCCCCAGCCTCCCGCACAAGGAGAACGCCAGCAGCAAAATCCCATGGAAAGAGCTTGTATTCCCAGAAGCCATCAAAGCGTCCGCAAGCTGTATAAGCAAGATCTATGGCTGCTGAGCCTGCACGCCGGATACCAGCAGAATCGTGAATGACATCCCGCAGCATACCGATGGTGGAGTCGAGGTAGTGGTACTCGCTGAATGGAAGGCCGGTTGCCATGAGAAAACTCTCCTTGTCTGTTCGTTCCGAGATGGTAATCTTTTTTCCGTTCAAGAAAGCTCCCTTACCATATTCAGCAGTAAAAAGCTCATTCAAAACAGGCTGATAAACAACGCCCGCGAGCAGCTCGTTATTGCTGTTTAGCAGCGCAATGCTTACCGAAAAAACGGGAAAAGAGTGAATAAAGTTAAGTGTGCCGTCAAGAGGATCGACAATCCAGGTTCTTCCTGAAGTTCCCTTGATGACGGTACCCTCTTCGCAGAGCATACTGTCTTCAGGGAAACTTTTGGTTATAATTGAAGTTATCGCCGCTTCACAGGCCCTGTCAACGTCAGTGACAAAATCCTTGAAATCTTTCGACTGGATCTCAGGATGAGAGAGTTCTCCGAATTTATCAAGGGTTATTGTGCCTGCAGCACGAGCTGCTCTGATTGCTGCCTGCAGCTCATTGCTTGTATTTTCCATGTGACAGTAATGATTGAAATTTAATCGGCGGCTAATATAACATTTCTTTTTTTGAAAACAGGGAGGCATTGAGGAGCAAGAGGGCTACAGTTCACATAAGTTTCAATTATATCTTGTGGTCTCGGGAATTAACAATCGGCGGAATCTGTTTTCTTATTTTCATAAAATAAAAGGTGTTATAATTTTAATGCATGTAATGATGAAATTCAATATTCCAAGGCTTGCGCTCTGTACAGGTTTGTGTTTTGTGTTTGCTTATGCGGGAAGTACCTTTACGCCGGTACCGGGTTCCGAGTGGTACTATTCGGTACTTAAAAAACCTTCATGGAATCCGCCCGACTGGCTGTTTCCTCCGGCATGGAGTCTGCTGTTCCTGCTTATGGGCATTGCCCTCTCTCTTGTCGTCGAGCAGTGGGGTGAAAAAAAACAGATTCAGGGAGCTCTTGTTGTCTTTGGGGTGCAGCTTTTGCTGAATCTGGGCTGGTCAGCTTCCTTTTTTGGGCTTCACTCGCCGTTGCTTGCTTTGGGAGTGATTGCTCTGCTCTGGCTTGCCATTGTGTTTACTATTGTGAAATTCAGAGCCGTTTCGCCAGTTGCGGGATATCTGCTGATCCCTTATCTCCTGTGGGTAAGTTTTGCGTCATATCTGAACTTTACGATCTGGCAGCTCAACTGGGTAAGGTAAGATTTGTTTCAGAAGGGCTGGTGCCAGGGCCTACCGATATGCCGACCCTTTTGGGCTGAAGAGCAGAGGTGGCGTGGAATACGATCATAGCGATTCAAAGGTGAAGAGCACAAAAACGAAAAGCGCAGTATCGACTGCGCTTTTCGTTTGAATGTTCATGGTTCAGGAAGAGAGGCTTAGTCACTCTCCTGGTCACGGAGGTTTTCAAGAACGCCGAAATCCTCAAGCGTGGTGACATCTCCCTTGATCTCGTTGCTTGTGGCAAGTTCACGAAGAAGACGGCGCATGATTTTTCCGCTGCGTGTTTTCGGAAGACCTTTGGCCCATCTGATTTCATCGGGCTTTGCAATAGGTCCAATCTCTTTGGCAACGTGGTTGCGCAAAGCTTCGCGGAGCGTCATGTCGCCGACATACTCGTCTTTCAGCGTCACGAAGGCTACGAGGGCATTGCCTTTAAGTTCATCTGGACGGCTGACAACGGCTGCCTCTGCGACGGATTCGTGTGATACAAGAGCGCTTTCGACCTCACTGGTGCCGAGGCGATGACCTGAAACATTGACCACATCATCGACACGTCCCATGATCCAGATATAGCCGTCCTCATCTTTGCGTGCGCCGTCACCGGTAAAGTACATGCCGGGGAAGTCCGACCAGTAGGTTTTTTCGTAGCGTTCGTTATCGCCGTAGATGGTACGGAGCATTGACGGCCATGGTTTTTTGATAACAAGGTATCCGCCTTCATTGGCTACACATGGTGTTCCATCCTTGTGGACCACATCGACTGCAATGCCAGGGAGTGGACGGGTAGCCGTACCGGGTTTGGTCGGGGTCGCACCTGGAAGAGGGGAGACCATGATGCCGCCGGTCTCTGTCTGCCACCAAGTGTCGACAATAGGACATCTTTCCTGTCCGACTACCTTGTGATACCACATCCATACATCAGGGTTGATTGGCTCGCCTACGCTTCCGAGAAGGCGGAGTGAACTGAGGTTGTGTTTGGTGACCCACTCATTACCTGAGCGGATAAAGGCGCGGATTGCAGTAGGTGCGGTGTAGAATATGGTGACTTTATGGCGGTTGATGATATCCCAGAAGCGATCCCACTGCGGATAGTTTGGAGCGCCTTCGTACATGAGCATGGTTGCGCCGCAGAGCAGAGGACCGTAAGCCATGTAAGTGTGTCCGGTAATCCACCCGACATCGGCTGTACAGAAATAGATATCCTCATCGTTTATATCAAAAACGTATTTGAATGAGCTGGCAGCGTGAACCATGTAGCCAGCGGTGGTGTGCAGGATACCTTTTGGTTTGCCGGTTGATCCGCTGGTGTAGAGTACGAAGAGCGGATGTTCTGCATCGAGTTCTGCCGGTTCGCATTCATCAGCGGCAAGGCCCATAAGATCGTGCCACCAATGGTCCATCCCGTTATGCATGTGTACCTCTTCGTTGGTGACCTTCAGGGTGATAACACTGCGAATCGATGGTGTATTGACGATCGCTTCATCAACAATATTTTTCAGGTTGATGGAGCTGCCACGACGTCTGGTTCCATCTGCGCAGATAACCATTTTGGCACGTGAGTCATTGACACGTTCAGTAATGGCGTGTGCAGAGAAGCCTGCAAAAATAACATTATGGACTGCTCCAACACGTGCACAGGCGAGAACGGCAATAATCAGCTCAGGAACCATGCCCATATAGATCGCAACCCTGTCGCCAGGCTTGATGCCAGCGATTTTCAGTACGTTCGCAAATTTGCTGACCTGGCGGTGCAGTTCGCCGTAGGTCAGAACACGCTCGTCTCCCTCTTCGCCTTCCCAGATAATGGCGGCCTTGTTCTTTCTCCAGCTTTTGACATGGACATCGAGGGCATTGTAGCAGATATTGGTTTTCCCACCTTTAAACCATTTCGCGTAGGGACTATTCCATTCCAGAACGGTATCCCATTTCTTGAACCAGTGGAACTTTTCAGCAATTCCACCCCAGTAGGCATCCGGATCTGCTTCTGCTGCGGCATAGAGCTTCTCATACTCTTCCATGGAGGAAACATGGGCATTGAGTGCAAAATCGGCCGGAGGTGGAAATTTTCGCTTTTCAGACAATACAGAACTGATCGATACTTCGGCAGTAGAGGAGGCTGCGGTCTGCTGTGCGTTGGAGGTTGTTTCGTCTGTAGCCATTGATGCCCGTGTTTTATGTGTTGAAAAGAAAAAATTTATCCCGTCAGAGGTATCCGGGAAGGTGAAAAATAAGTCGATAATGCTGAGAAAAAAAGCTGGATAGAATGTTTATTACATGCTACACGAATGTTACATAAAAAAAATCTTGTTGACAACAATTGTGATGCAGCAATCCACACTCTTTGAAGTTATTGTACAGCGAAACTCACCAGTTTATCCACCACAACGATTTCCCGGATGATTGTTTTTCCTTCAAGAAACTTGCGTACCGATTCAACCTTTTTTGCTTCTGCAAGGAGCTGTTCTTTCGGGCTTTTAGCCGGAGCAGAAAAGGTGCCTCTCAGTTTTCCGTTGATCTGTACAGCAATGGTTAAAACGCTCTCTTCGACCAGTTCAGGATTATAGGCGGGAAAGGGCTGCGAGCTGATTGATGAGGGGTGACCGATGGCCTCCCAGAGCTCTTCAGTGAGGTGTGGAGCGTAGGGTGCAAGCAGGAGCAGCAGTGTTTCAACGGCAGTACGGTTGTAGCTCCCGGCTTTGTTAAGCTCATTGACAAAGACCATCATTTCAGAAATGGCGGTATTGAATTTGAGATTTTCGGTGTCTTCAGTAACTTTTTTTATGGTTTTGTGCATGCGTCTCAGCAACTCTTCGGGCAATGGTCCCAAAGAGAGTATTGTCGGTACTCCTTCGTATGTCGGATAAATCAGTCGCCATACTTTCGCCAGAAAACGGCTGATGCCTTCGATACCATTGGTATTCCATGGCTTAACCTGCTCAAGCGGGCCAAGAAACATCTCATACAGGCGTACGGCATCGGCACCGTATCGTTGCAGGACGTGGTCGGCCGGTATAACATTTCCGCGCGATTTCGACATTTTTTCATTGTCTTCACCAAGAATCATCCCTTGGTTGAAGAGCTTCCTGAACGGCTCTTTTGTGCTCACCACACCGATATCAAAGAGCACCTTGTGCCAGAAGCGTGCATAGAGCAGATGGAGGACAGCATGTTCGGCTCCACCGATGTAGAGATCGACATTCATCCAGTAGCGCTCCTGCTCTGGATCGATCAGTTGCTGGCTGTTTTCTGGATCAATAAAGCGGAGGTAGTACCAGCAACTGCCTGCCCACTGCGGCATGGTGTTGGTCTCTCTTCTGAACGCGCCGTACTCATCCGTTCCGTAGAGCCAGTGCGGAATGTTCGCAAGGGGCGATTCTCCGGTTGATGATGGATGATAGGCCTCAACTTCCGGAAGCACAAGAGGAAGAGTGGTTTCAGTTCGAAGAGTCCCGTCTTCATAATGCTTGATCGGAATTGGTTCTCCCCAGTAACGCTGACGACTGAAGATCCAGTCGCGCAGTTTGTAGTTCACCTTTCTTGTGCCAACTTTCTTTGTTTCAAGCCATAAAGCCATTTTCTCAAATGATTCAGAAAAGGCAAGTCCGTCAAGCGAAACTTCACTGTTGGAGGAGTTGACGCAGGTACTGTTTTTATCTTCAAAAACACTCTCCAGGACATCGTGCGGGCTTTTGATTACCTCGATGATTGGCAGGTGGTACTGTTTTGCAAACTCCCAGTCGCGGCTGTCGTGCGCCGGAACTGACATGATGGCTCCGGTGCCGTAGCTGATCAGCACAAAGTCGGATATCCAGACAGGCAGTGGTTCGCCTGTTGCGGGGTTGATGGCATAAGAGCCGGTAAAGACACCTGTTTTCTCTTTCTGCAGTCCAGTGCGCTCAAGCTCGGTTTTCAGCTTTGCCTGGCGGATATAGTTTTTTACCTCAATCAATTGCTGCGCAGTGGCAAGCTTTTCGGCCAATAGGTGTTCTGGTGAAATAACAAGATAGGTCGCCCCGAAGAGGGTGTCTGGCCTTGTGGTATAGACTCGCAGTTTTTTGTCATGGCATCGCAGCTCAAAATCAATTTCAACACCTTCCGAGCGGCCAATCCAGTTGCGCTGCATCTGTTTCACATTTTCCGGCCACTCAAGTTCATCGAGATCGGAAAGCAGGCGGTCGGCATAGGCGGTGATTTTAAGCACCCACTGCCGGAGAGGGCGACGGACAACGGTATAGCCGTCAGCAATTTTTTCTTCCACCTCTTCATTTGCCAGCACCGTCTTAAGCTCTTCGCACCAGTTGACATCTACCTCCGACATGTAGGCGAGCCCTCGGTCATAAAGCTTCAGAAAAATCCACTGGCTCCATTTGAAATATCCTGGATCGGTGGTGTTGATTTCACGCGACCAGTCGTAAGAGAAGCCCATGGCTTGAAGGGTACCCTTGAAGCTGCGGATATTCTCTTCTGTGGTGATTTTTGGGTGAGTGCCGGTTTTGATGGCAAATTGTTCGGCGGGAAGTCCAAAAGCATCCCATCCCATGGGGTGCAGCACATTATAGCCGCAACTGCGTTTGTAGCGGGCCACAATATCCGAAGCGGTGTATCCTTCGAGATGGCCAACGTGGAGCCCGGTACCGCTGGGGTAGGGGAACATGTCAAGCACATAGTATTTCGGCTTGGCTGAATCATCTCCGGTTTTAAAGGTGTTGTCTGCCTGCCACCGGGCTTGCCATTTGGCCTCTATTGAGGAAAAATCGTATTTCATGTATTCTTTTCGGGTAAAACGATAGAGACAATTCTTTTAAAACACTACAAGTCGTGGCAGGAACATCAGGATCAACGAAAGCTATACAGGGATTACAAGTTGTTCAATAATCCCCTTTTTGATATTCCCTCCGTACTTCGGGCATGTTGCGGGAATTTAAACATAAAGAGGGAAAGAGCGAGAATAGTATTTTTGAGACGATGAATATTTTTGCTTTTGTGAAATGGTGCATTTCCTGCACGCTCTCGACACCTTGCAAAAACTTTTCTACGGGTGCCGAAGATACAGAGGGAAAGCGGGGATATCGTCAACTTGAATCTTTTTCTATGTCCGCTATAAAAGGTTGTCTTTACTGCTCCTTGTTCAGATCAAGCGCAATCTCCACATAATTTTCCGCAGGAGAGGGAAACTCTGCTGAAACACCCATAGCAAACAGAGGCAACTCAAGTGAGGTTGCCAAGTCAGCCGTGTAAAAGTCCAGCACTGGATTGGAATGTATTCTGGGAAGCTTTGGTACCCCTCGTGTCTCTTCTTCATTCAGGTTCGGGGCAAAAGTGACCAGTTGCAGGAAGAACTTTTCGGGATTGAGCCAATGTTACAATTATTTTTCTTGATCTCCACCCGCCTTGAAATTGTAAACGGGCTTGATAACCTCAATCACATCAACGGTTTCCTTTATATTTTCAAGAATCAAATCCATTGGCTTGTATGCTCCCGGAGCTTCATCCAACGTTGCAGCACAAGCCGTGGTCGTGTAGACACCTGCCACCTTCATTTGTTTCGTGAACCCGTCAAGGCTCAACCTCTTTTTTGCCTGTGTTCGGCTCAGAATACGGCCCGCGCCATGTGGGGCTGAATTATTATACTTCTTTGAACCCTTGCCAATGCACAAGGCAATACCGTCGGCCATGTTGAATGGAATGATTACCTTTTCGCCAGACCTGGCAGACGTTGCCCCTTTGCGGATCACGTTATCATCGCCAATGAAATTATGAACAGATTCAATCAATTCGACGGGTTCAGCTCGCAGATGCATGGAAAGACGGCGCATCATTTCCTTGCGGTTTTCAGAGGCAAACCGTTGCGCAACTGCCATGCCATGCAAGTAATTCATTCCATCGTCACTATCCATTGGCATAAATTCAAGCTCTTTGTACTGGTCACGGATAAAATACCGTTCAAGCCCTTCCTTTGCCTTCTGTTGATAAAAGGTAGCAACACACTTTCCGAAGTTCCGGCTCCCTGAATGAATAGTGATGACCAGGTTGTGATGTTGATCGAAACCAGCTTCAATGAAATGGTTCCCGCCGCCAAGTGACCCTATAGCCTTGAGTGCCTTTTCTGTGTCAATTCCAATCATACCACAGACGTTTGTCACCTCGGAAATCGTTGGTTTCGATGCTGAAATCGTCTGATTGACTGCAAAGCCTGACGGGATAACTCGCTTGATGGCCTCATCAAGAGCGGGCAGGTCAACCTCATGAAGCAGGAACTTTGCCATGAGCATCCCGCACCCAATATCTACCCCGATGATGTTGGGAATGACATACTGGTTTGCCTTCATGGTGAACCCGACAACCGCTCCCTTTCCGGCATGGCAATCAGGCATAACGGCAATGTAGGTATCAGCAAAAGCAGGATGATTGAGAAACCCTTGAATCTGTTCTTTCGCAGTTTCTTCGATAGTATCAATCATGATGTTTGCCGTGTTGTAACGGCCTTTCATTGTCTGCATTTTCTTTCACATCAATCGTTCTCTCTGTTTTTGAAAATAATAATAGGCGCTCACTCGGTCCAATTGAAATTTGGCTTTCTGTGTGTGCTTACACAATCTCTTAGATAAAGATTTATCAATGACTGGTAGGGAAGGCCCATTTCATCAGAAAGTGACTTGAAGTAGTCAACAACATCTTCCCCAAGTCTGATTGTTACTGGTTTTTTCAATTTTGCAGCGAACGGATTTTTTTTACGCTGCATCTTTGAGAGATCGTATTCTTCTTTCATCAGTTACCGCCCCTGTAAAATTTGGTTTCGCTTTTTTGTTGCTTTGCGAGCCGAGATGATTCTGATCACTTCATCAGATTCTCTATAGCAGCGGCAGACCATCAAAAGTCTGGAGTGAATGCTTCTTCCAAGGAGAAGGAAGCGATCCTCCTTCTCGGAATTTTTTTGATCAAAAAATTGATCAGCAAATTCGTCATAGAACACGGTTTTTGCTTCTTGAAAAGTTATGCCATGTTTCTCATAGTTGATCCTGGCTTTGTTGCCATCCCATTGAAATTTGATAGTCATAATTGTAAATATAAATTATGTACAAAAGAAAAGCAAAGCGAACGATTGAACGGGAAGTCTTTGAAAATCAATGATGGCACTATTGCTGGTCAGGAGACCCGATATTCGCTGTCGCTGCCGCATAGGCCGCCAGCCAGCGGCGCAATATCTCCGGCCTCAGTCGGCATCAGTTCGTCGAGTTCGTCATCCACTACCCTTCTCTGGTATGCGGGCATATTTGTCCTTTGTTGTTGTTTTTTATTACGTTATATGTTTCTGCACTACTGTTTCGCCGTACCTTACACTACCGTTCCGCCACCGTCAGCAGAAGTAAAGGAGTACATGCAAAACGTACAGCGAGAAGGGATGCCTGGAAGCTATTTTTAAAATGGTAATTTCCGGTATAACAATGAATACGGCCAAGACTCTGAACATTAACCTTCTGAAGAATGAAATCATACCACAAGGAACTCTGGCTACAGATACCTGCAAGAATGGATTTTGTCAATATCACCGGCGACGTTGAGCGGGCTCTTCAGGAGAGCGGCATTCAGGAGGGGCTCTGCCTGGTGAATGCGATGCACATAACCGCGTCAGTCTTTATCAATGATGACGAACAGGGACTGCATCAGGACTACAAACGGTGGCTTGAGGAGCTGGCTCCGCATGAACCTTTAAGCCGTTACCAGCATAACAGAACCGGAGAGGATAACGGCGATGCCCATCACAAGCGCCAGATCATGGGTCGGGAGGTCGTTGTTGCCGTCACAAAAGGGCTGCTGCATTTTGGTACCTGGGAGCAGATTTTCTACGGTGAGTTTGACGGCAAGAGAAAAAAACGGGTGCTCATCAAGATTATCGGCGAATAAGGGGTCGCTTCAGGATGAGAGCACATCACCCTGAACGTCGATTATGTATGGGCGCGAACGTTTGAAGGGCAAGAGGGGTATGAATGACTCTCATGAGTAATGAGAGCCCGCTTTGAGTAACTCTTCAACCCTGTCGATCATCGTCAGCGCAGTCTTCTCCATTCGAGAAAAAGCAAACCATCTCTTCCCCAAATCCTTGAGCGATGCGCCAAGATGATAGACCGTTTCGCCATCCAGAATCAAAAAGCGATCATGACTATACGGGAACTCCTGAATGGAGATCGACGAATACTGGGCATTATGTTTTTTCAGATCCAGAGCAAGTGGTTGACTGATAGATTTGGTCAGAATGAGGGCGCTCACACCCACCGAACGCTTGGCCAACTGCATGAGTACGCTGTCGTCCACATAGTTGTCGATGAGCACTATGGATTTTTCACTTTTCCGCAACAGGTCATTGACAAACACATAGGCATCGAAGATCTGGCCATCGAAAAAGATGCCCTGGGTGCAGGTGAGGCTTTTGTGCTCAAGTGCATCAAAAATCTGCTCGAAGCAATCATCCGTCTTGATCTCGTGGACAATCTGGCGTTTTTCCAATGAATCAAGCCGCTGAAGCAAGCCACCGCTTTCAGCAATAGAACGGCGCATTTTGACGAATGCCCGCATAATAGCAATGTTAACTTCAATCGCTCTATTGCTTGTCAGGACACCTGATATTCCAGCAACACCTTGTTCCGTAAAAACATAAGGCAATGCTCCTCCAAGGTGCATTCTGGAAGGTATCGCATTTTGCGATAGTAGAAGTTCAGCCTCTTTTTCGGAAAGCTGAAACATAAAATCTACAGGAAATCGTTTGCCGTTGCGTTTGACCTGTTCGCGAAGGCGTATGGTTTTCACTCCATAAAGTTCTGCCAAATCTCTGTCAAGCATTACCTGGACACCCCTGAACGTGTAAATCTTTTTCTGTAAATCCGTTTCAGTGGAAAGCAATGTGGTTTGCATTAGCTCACTCTCCATAACTCAGCCTCCCTCTGTTTTTTACAATAATCATTAAAAAGTACAGGCAGCAGCATTAGGGGAAACGGCAGCCCTGACTCAGAAGCCGGAGTTTTCACCACATCCTGTAGGTTCGCAGCATAGAAGTGTTGGCTTAACTGTATGGTTTGGCTTCAAAATACATAAAAAATATCATTAACGTAATACTCCCCCCCCAACCTTCCAGTGAGTAAAAAGAGTTCTCATGATGCCAGATACGGTACTGTACATTCAATATTCGACAAAAACATTGACGTATTTGTGGAAACTTGCGCTCTGTGGGCATACAAACTTTGTATCTTATTTTCTTGCTAACGAAAAAGAATTGTTATGAGTACTGTCACCGTGAATGTCTCTTTTCAGGATTCATTGCTGAACGAAATTGACAAAATAGCCAGAAATGAGTATCGAAGCCGTTCAGAGTTGATAAGGGATGCTGCGAGGCTTTATATTCAGCGCCAGAGTCAGTGGAGTGATTTTTTTCAGCTTGGCGATATGGCGGTGCAGCAACAGCATCTGAATGAGCAGGATGTAGCCACAGAGATCGAGGCTGTTCGTGAGGCAAAGTCAAC
>CAJAAV010000176.1 GCA_903937835.1 uncultured Chlorobiaceae bacterium
GGCTTATTACTGAACAACTTTTAACTACAGGAGAATACACATGAAAAGAAGCATTTGGCTGGCTGCTGGAATAGCAGGAATGTTACTCGGAAATCCCGCAGCCGACGCGCAAGCGGAAGTGAGCATTCATATCGGTGGAAGGGAAAAACCCTCATTTTTTCTCAGTACTCGACCAGACTTTATCAGCCTGTCGGATTACGGGTTCTCAATATCCGTAGGGAGTCCTTATGATATCATCTTGTATAGAGATCTCTACTACATTAATCAAAACGGTATATGGTACTGTTCTCCCAATTACCGTGGGCCATGGGCTATTGTTCGCGAGAAGAGACTTCCCTCCAGAATCAAAAGCCGCCGCTGGGAGGATATAAGGAGGACACGAGATATCGAATATCGCAGGCATAACGACAGGTTCGACCGCAACAGGGATAACCGTGATCAACGCTTTGACGACAAAAACCGGGATCAGAGGAACAACGATAATCGCAATCCAAACAATCCACCCCCTGACAATCGTCAAAAAGAAGGGAACAAAAACAATCCGCCTTCTGACAATAGACCAACTGATGGCGGCAAAAGAAACTGATTGATTTTTTGTTTATGTTTACGCAGGTGGAGAGGTGCAAATATCTCCCCTTGCTGTTATCAAAATCAGGCGAAACAAAAAGGGTAATTTTCAGTAAACTCTCCATTTAATCAGCAGAGATCATTATGCTCAAATATATTTTGGTAATGGCCGCTATTTCCGCATCACTGTCTGGATGCTCTGACTACAAATACCAGATTGTTGGTGCAGGAAATGCGTGTGCGTACAAGATCGATCGGGAAACTGGCCATGTATGGTTTGTTTCAGCAGATGGCGAACGGAAGCTTGCTAATGTTCCATAGAAAAGAGACTTTTGCGTAAGCTCTTCCCATCCCGTTTTATGTCTACTGCTACCGCCTTTATTATTAAAAATAAGGGGTGAGGGATGGGAGAGCGCAAGAGATGGGTTAACGTTATTGCTGCTTTTTTGGCTCCCAGTAACAACGCCTCGGAGAAACAATCATCTCCTCATCTTTCAGGGCTTTCATCGCCTTGTCTACCTCTTTACGATCCAACCCGGTGAGTTCGGTAATTCTGCCTGCGTTCAGTGGTTCGCTCTCTTTTTTCAGTACCTCAAGAATGATATCTTTTAGTCCCATCTCTCCTCCATTGGTTTAAAAAGTAATGTTACGTCGTTTACTCCAGTAAAATCGCTTATAAGAGCACAAGTTATTTGTACATTAACGGTTGTTTTGATCAGCAAAAACACCATGGGCAAACACTTGTACTGTAAAAGAACGAGGTAACATAACTCAAAGCCCTGAATGAAGCAAGAGAGGAGATAAGTCATTGATTGAAAGCCCAGGTGAAAATCGTGCAATTCTGCATGTTGAAGGAGGATATCCCATGAGAGATATATTGAACAACATCCTTGCCCAGTCTGAAGGGAAAACACTTGAATTTAAAAGGGATAGTGCCTCGCCGACACTGGTGATGAAAACACTGGTGGCTTTTGCCAATACTGCGGGTGGGCGCCTGGTCATCGGCATTGGTGACGACAGGCAGATTGTGGGCATGAAAGCTCCTCTCGATGAAGAGGAGAGGCTTCGGAGCCTCATTGCAGATTCCATTACCCCTCATCTGGTTCCAAATATAGAGCTTGTCACCATCCACGATACAACCCTGTTGGTGATAGAGGTATTTGTGAGCGCTTTGCGGCCCCATTGGCTGAAAGCTGACGGCCAGGAGCAGGGCGTCTATGTCCGCATTGGCGCCTCCAATTGTCTTGCCGATACTGCATTGATCGCTGAACTTGACCGTTCTGCAGAGGGTATATCTTATGATGAAATGCCCATGCCCGAACTGAGCAAAGATGATCTTGATCTGGCGGCTGTCCAAAAATGTTTTGCTGGTGACTGGAAACTGGACGAACAGGCGCTGGTCACCATCAAGCTCCTCACCTCTTACCAGCGAAGACTGGTTCCTACGAGGGGCGCTGTACTACTTTTTGGTAAAGAGCGGGCACTCCACTTTTCCGATGCATGGATACAATGCGCTCGATTCACTGGAGCCGACAGGGCAGTCATATTCGACTCTGTCGATATCTACGACCACCTGCCTCTGGCTGCTGAAAGTATAATGGATTTTATTAAAAAATACGCTTCAGGGGAAGCATCAAGAGCGCTCACTCTTTTGAGAGAAGCTGTAATCAATGCACTGCTCCATGCTGACTATTCCCAGCGTAGCGCTCCGATTCGGATCGTTTTTTTTGATAACCGGATTGAAATAGAAAATCCCGGCATCCTTCTTCCCGGCATGACCATTGATGCCATGAGACAAGGCACGTCAAGAATTCGTAACCATGTCATTGCCCGGGTCTTCCGTGAGCTGAATCTTGTTGGACGGTGGGGTAGTGGCATACACTCCATTTTTAAAGAAGCGGAAGCTCTTGGGTTACCCGAACCGCAAATTACGGAAGTCGGTATGCGGATACGGTTAACAGTCTCTCTGGCAGCTCCGGTTTTCGTTTTTGCAACAAAAGCACAAGATGAGGCACAAGAAAAAGTTGTGAGTGAGGCACAAGAAGACAAGTCAGGAGAGGTACAAGTTCGGGCTCGGGTTAAGGCACAAGATGGGGCACAAGTAAGGGTACGAGTTGATCTGAACATTCTTTCTTTATGCGCAACTACCCCTCTTTCATCAGCAGAAATTGCGGCTGCACTTGGGCACAAACAATTGAGTGGTAATCTGCGCAAAGCACTCCCGCGCTTGAGGGAATCCGGGTTGCTTGCCTACACTATTCCTGAAAAACCCAACAGTCGTTCACAAAAATACCGGCTCACTGCAAAAGGCAAGGCGTTGCTATAGGTTATCCGTAGACTTCAGGCTTGATAAGTGATTCTCAACCCACACATTCAATTGAATTTATGGTATCAATTGTTGTATTATTCCTGGCAGTTGAGCAAGAGATTCGGAATGGCATGGAAATACTTCGAATCGACGCAAAGAAGGGTTTGAAAGAATGGCTGACATGAAGGTAATCCGGGTATCATCAGCTTGTGAAAAAAAAGAATGGCGATCACTCTCTCGGTGTTGTTATCACCGGAGGAAGCAAAGGATTGGGGTATGCTCTTGCTTCGGAGTTTCTTGCTGCAGGTGACCGTGTCGTTATTTGTGGCCGAAATTTGCAACGAATGGAGGAGGCATTACAGGAACTTCGGATGGCTGTGCCAGAGGGGGAGATTTATGGCGTTGGGTGCGATGTTGGCGATCCTTCTGCAGGAAGATTACTTGCAGATTTTGCTGTTGCCAAACTTGGAAGAGTGGATCGCTGGATTAACAACGCCGGTACTGCGGGCATGTTGAAGCGACCGTTATGGGAGCTGGATACGGGCGATATTCTTGAAACATGCACGACAAATCTTGCTGGATCTATCGCATTATGCGCAGAAGCAGTCACTGTTATGCAACGTCAACAATCCTCAAAAAAACCATGCTATCATATTTTTAACATGGGTTTTTCATTAACAGGGGCAGCGTTCTCACGTTCGGCAGTACCACACAAGGCTTCGAAAAGGGGAGTCGCTGAATTAACCCATTTTCTCTCCCGGGAGTTGAAAGCGGCAGGAGTAAAGAGTATTGGTGTCCATGAACTGAGTCCCGGTCTTGTGCTGACAGATCTGCTGCTTCGAGATGCAACAGAAGAGGAAAGCAGGTTTTTAAAGGTCATTGCAGAAAAACCTGAAAAGGTGGCATCAATCCTGGTGCCTAAAATACGATCTGTAACAGCTCGCAACACTCGCTTGCGGTACGAGCCTCTGGCAAAAATGGTATTCAGAATACTTGTTGGAATGCGGCAGATTTTTGGTAACCCCTTATTTTAAAACATTGGAGAATAATACATATATTGGCACAGAAGGGTATTGAGCCCCGAGGGTTACTGTTGATAAATAATTTTCGTTAAACCTTATCAGCTTCACAATGAAGAAAGTACTTGTGGCCGGTTCAACCGGCTACCTCGGTCGCTATGCAGTGCAGGAGTTCAAAAATAGAGGCTATTGGGTGCGCGCTCTTGTGCGTAACCCTGACAAGGTCATGCAGCCAGGCCCTTACTTTGCACCTGCTCTCGATAATCTGGTTGATGAGGTTATTGTGGGTGATGCAACGAAGCCGGAAACCATTGCTGCTGCATGTGATGGCATTGATGTCGTCTTTTCATCGCTTGGCATGATCAAGCCTGATTTTGTGCATACCATCTTTGAGGTGGATTATCAGGCTAACATGAATCTCCTTGATGTGGCTCTGAAGGCCAAGGTAAAAAAATTCGTTTATGTATCAGTTTTCGACGCACATAGGATGATGAATATCCCTAACGTTCAGGCTCATGAGAAGTTTGTCCGGGAGCTTAAAGCCGCCAGGATTGAATCCGCCATTATTCGCCCAACAGGCTACTATTCAGAGATAGGACAGTTTGTTGCCAGGGCACGCCGGGGATTTATGCTGATGGTTGGTGATGGTTACCAGCGCTCGAATCCCATTCATGGAGCCGACCTTGCCAAAGTTTGCGTTGATGCGGTAGATGGAACAGTAAAAGAGGTTGAAGTCGGTGGCCCTGAGGTGTTTACCCACCTCGAAATGGTAGATCTTGCGATTGAACTTGCCCAAACGAAGCCAATTGTTTTTCCATTGCCACTCTGGGCGGCTGACGGGTTGGTTGCGGCAGTTGGTCTCTTCAATCGCGACGTACATGATGTTGCGCTTTTTGCGACAACGCTCAGCAGAGTAGACTTTGTTGCACCGCTTTATGGCACACACCGTTTGCGTGATTTTTTCGAGCAGTGTAAAACCCTTGACAAGTAACACTGTCTAAAAAGTTTCAATATTCAGGGTTAGTATTTAGCCCTGAAAGTGGTGGCCGGATATCTACGCAACTGTGCAGAGCCACTGCTGTGTCAGAGCAATGACATCAAAATAAGTGGTAACTAACCACAAAATATTGAACTATCGTACTTTTTATGCGCTCGAATACTCATAAAGAATTGTAACTTTCATAGTTATCAGCATTCCTCCATAACATTTAAAGCTTGATATTGCCATGGGAACTACAACCACAAAAGTTGATCTGGTCAATGCCATTGCCCACAAAACCGGCTTGACAAAAAATGAAACCGAATCGGTGGTTAACAGTTTGTTTGAAAGCATTATAGATTCTCTGAAAGCTGGAAAACGAATTGAAATAAGAGGGTTTGGGTCATTCAATATCAGGCACAAGAATCTGCGCCAGGCAAGAAATCCGAGGACAGGAGAAAAGGTCACCGTTGATCCGAAAAACGTCCCGGCCTTCAAAATTTCGCGAGAGTTCAAGCATGCGGTGAGTGAAAGTCTTAAAGCCGATGGCGAATAGCTTTTCGTCGGATCAGAAGAGTTTTCTGGTGGGGCAACCACGGAAAGCCTTTCTGGTTCAAGCACTTGTTTGTTGTATAATATATATTATGTAAAGCAATCGACTCTTAAATGCAAAACCCGGACAAAACTTTCATTCTGTCCGGGTTTTGGAGATAAAAGCAAGAAAGCTTAGTAGCGATCTCTTCTTGGTGCTCTTTCTTCGCGGGGTTTTGCTTCGTTTACTGTTACCGTTCTGCCATTCAAATCTTTGCCATTCATTGATTCGATAGCTTCACGAGCCTCACTGTCCTTTGGCATTTCAACAAATCCAAACCCTTTGGAACGGCCTGAAAACTTGTCATTAATGATACTCGCGTTTGCAACCTCTCCAAATTCGGAGAAAGAATCGCGGAGATCATCTTCAGAAACAGTATAAGCCAGATTACCGATGTAAATATTCATTGTTTAGTCTCAGTGTACATGTGCATTGATAGATAGAGATACCGGCAAGTAACCAAAGCACAAATTACTTGAATAGCGATCAGTCAACCATTGACCAACTTCTGATCCAAGTTTAACGTAATTAATTGTAGTTGTCAAACAAATAATGCCTGGAACCGGTAATTCTGAAAATGAATTCATTTCTCTTGACTGGTATTTAAACTGATATTTGACTTAACTAATTAAAATAAATAATGTTACAGATTTCGCCCCTATATTTTCAATGACAGCATTTTTATAGGAATAAAAAATAAAAGGCGGAAACTTCAATTTCCGCCTTTTATTTTTTATCGATGATGTTCGTTTGTGCCCGATGGTACTGATTATTTTTTTTCTGGCACTTCGCGTTCTTCCTTCACCGCATAGTTGATCAGATAGTCGTAAAGCCTGATCAGACGAGCATTCTGATTGTTCTGATCGATCCAGTGACCAATCATGCCGATTGTCCTTGCCAGAACGAAGAAGCCGTTCAGTGAGTATTCCGGGAAATCAAGATCCATAAGAATACAGCCGATTGTGCCATCAACATTCAGAATAAGGTTGTCCTTTTTGGCCGTCGTGACCTTTTCAACTTCAAGTGCAAAGTTGAGACAAGGGGTATGCAGCGTGGTCTGGTTTGTAACATACTCAACCAGATACTTTACCCGTTTATCAGGGTTTTTAACGCTCTTCACCCTGTGTCCAATACCTGGCACCGGACCGACATTCTCCTTCATCCAGTTTAAAAATCCGGGGATGTCGTTAGGATATTCTTTCACGCCGTACTTAAAATACTTCCCTGCATTGGTCACCGCGCCGCCAAATCTTGGCCCTATCATCGTCATACCTGCTGAAACGGCCTGTGGCAAATCGATGCCTGCACATGCAGCAATAATAGCACCAAATGCTCCAGAAACTGCCGGTCCATGATCGGCTGAAATCATAATAATCCGCTTGATGATTTCAGATTCTTCTTTTGAGGGAAGTTTCTTGTTCCACAGAAGTCCTATAACGTCTTCAATACCGTATCCTTTCTCGCAGAGTTCAGATGCGGCATAGCCAACATACCGGGGTTCTTCGCCACGATCATCAGAAATGGTGGTACGAATCAGTGGCTCAACGATAACGTCACCTTGTTTCATAACTTCCTGAACACTTGGAGGAAGTACTGGCAGCAATTTTTCGTCGAGTTCCGGTTCCGGTTTGATAACGCCACTTGCCTGCAGCTCCAGGTAGACCTGCTTGATTGCCTTGCTCAGACCGCCAAAGGTTTCAGGAACGAGGGCTCCTGCTTCACGAAGGGCATTGATTTTCGAGCGCGCCGATCCAAGCCCTTTTTTGCCCTCTTTTGCTCCGGCATGGCCGAATTTCATGCCTTGCGGCAACACATCCTGACAGGTTCCTCCTATTGAGGCGATGAGCTTGATCCGCCGTTTTTCCCGGCCGTACCATTCTGCAGCCTCTTCCTCAAGGGTCCCGCCAACTTCACCAATAACAACAACCGCCTTGGTTTCGGGGTCGTTTTCAAACATCTGGAGATAGGTGACAAAATCAGTCCCGGGATACGCATCTCCACCGATGGCAACTGCAGAGGTAATGCCATCTCCGTTCTGGGCGCAAAGCCACATCGCTTCGTTGGAGAGACCTCCTGATTTGGTAATGACACCAAAAGAGCCCGGGCGGTAAAGATTACAAAGTTTCAGATTTTTGAATTCTCCGCCAATAACACCGAGGCGGCACTCCCCTGCCGTCATGATCCCGATTGATGAGGGGCCATTGAATATTTTTCCCTGCTCAAGTGCGTATTTTCGCAGCGCTTTAGCATCCTTTTCCGGAACACCTTCGGTAATCATGGTCACCAGCTTGATTCCCTTTACATCAAGTGCCTCTATAGCTGACTGGTATGCTCTGGAAGCCCCGATATAGATCAATGCGGTATTGATTTTGGGATTTTCTTCCAGTGCTTTTTCGAGCGACGCGTAAACAGTAACATTGTTCAGCTCACCACCACGGTAAATCTCCTTCTGCTGGCCTTCTTCAGGAGGGTAAACAAATGCCTGTACTGTCAGCGGCCGATTGACCAGAAAGTCAAACTGGGCCATCCGCTTTGCAGCATTCAAACCAGCAACACCGCCAATGATGACCGCTCGTGTATCTTTATTTGCTAATATACTCACGATTCTTTACGGTTTAATATGTTAAAAGTTTCTCTTTGGGGTTAAACTGCGATAAGTCTCAACCTTATGAATTCAAGGCAAGGTCGACAATATCGGTCATCGGCATGCTGCGATCATAAACATGGATATCAAATCCCTCTTCCTGCAGCTTTTTCATTGCGGCAAGTCCCTGGTTTTCATTCGGACCACCCCGTCTCACCCAGATTTTCACATTTTCAAGGTATCCCTTCGATTTACTGGCCCGGAATCCATTGATAATACCGTTAAAGGTCGCCTTGACATCAGTAAAATTGGCAATGGCACCGCCAACAATGATGTGCCTGATATTTGGCAATTTGCAGATAATCTCGGTTAGCGCCTCGACTGCCCAGTCCGGAGGATCACCAGAATACTCTGCGTAATTGGCAATGGAACCGCCCCTTGCCACAACGGCATCTGAATAAAAGACTGATGCGCCACCACCTGCGGTAAGCAGGGCGATGTCTCCACCCGGTACCTCAACCAACTTTACCGATCCCTTGATGCGGGCATCAATATCCATGATCTGCTGTTCCGCTTCTGTGAAGGGACGTCCGATTTCGGAAACCGGTTTGAAGTCCCAGTCAGCATGGCGGAAACGTGCATCCCAGTCTACATTCATAACAGCATCGAGAGCGGCAAAACGCATATCACTTTTGCGTATGACAAGCGGGTTGATCTCAATAGACTGCGCATCTTCGTTGTCAAAACAGAGAATGAGTCGTGAAGCAATTTTAGCAACACGTTCAGCGATTTCACCGGTAAAACCAGCCTCAAGAGCCGATTCAGTAATCCGTTCAATTGTCGGTGTTTCATCAAGAGGAATAAAAAGCCGTTTTACCGTATCCCAATGTTCTTCAATATCTACACCGCCTTTATTCGAGAGGAGAAGTTCGCTTCCGTCACGGTTACCGGCAATGGATAAATAATACTCCTCGTCGTGGTCAAGCATCTCTGCAACAATAACCTGACGAACGACCGATGTGCCAATCTCGCGGCCAATCATCTCTTTTGCTGCAGCAAAAGCCTCATCAAGGTTAAGCCCAAGTTTAACCAGTCCGAGCTTGAAACGCCCGCCAATCGCTTCATGAGCTTTAACAACAAGTTTTGATTCTCTCAACCATTTATTAGCTTCCCCAAGCTGCGCAAGGCGGTCGGGGTCCATGATAACAACATAATTGGGCACTGGAATGCCCCATTTGTTGAATAGCTTCATGGCTGGCCCTTCAAGTATCTTAGCCATACTATCGTTATTTGTATATTATTGGGTATAAAATCACGGAAATGTGCAAGAAATTAATTTAACTACATTTCTATATAATCCAATCGTCCAATAAAAAAAAGACGCTTATGAATGATTTTTTGCTTTGGTGGCACTCTTTGCCCTCACAAATGAATCCAATGATTTTTTCGGTTGGTTCATTCGCTCTCCGCTGGTATGGTATGATGTATGTCATAGCATTTACCATTGTTTATCTCTTGACACGATATCGCCTCAACAATGAAAAGCTCTCTTTTGAACGCTCCTTTGTCGGTGATGCTCTGACCTGGTCGATGGTTGGCGTTGTCGTGGGTGGACGTCTTGGTTATATCCTTTTTTACGGAATGAGCTCATTTCTGCAGGATCCTCTCGGTAGCATCACTCCCTGGGCCTTATCTCCCGGAGGATGTCATTTTTCAGGTATTTCCGGCATGTCCTATCATGGCGGGGTGATTGGCGTCGTTATTGCTCTGCTGGTGTTTACCCGTTCTCAGAAAAGAGGCTTTTTTGAAACGTTTGATCTTTTTATTCCCTCAATTCCTCTTGGCTATTTTTTCGGTCGTCTTGGCAATTTCATCAACGGTGAACTCTATGGACGGGTGACCGATGCAGCCATCGGCATGTATTTCCCGCTTGCTCCAACATACGAACTCCGTCATCCTTCGCAGCTCTATGAAGCCTTTTTTGAAGGTATCGTGCTTTTTCTCGTTCTTTGGCTCCTTCGAGAGAGATCTATATTTCCAGGATTTCTCTCGGCGGCCTATCTTTTCGGATACGGGTTTGTGCGCTTTTTTATCGAATATTTTCGTGAACCTGATGCCCAGCTCGGTTTTGTGCTGTTGAACTTTTCTATGGGACAGGTGCTTTGTTTTCTCATGATGATTGCCGGTATCGGAGTCTTTTTTGCCACAAAGTATAATGCAAAACGCTCAGTAGGGGTTTAGGCACAGACAACCCATGCCGGGCATTTCATTCATAACTTTCGTTTACGGAGAAAGATATAACCCGTTAGAGCAATAAACACAGCCGCAATTCCCCACAGGTAAAGCGCAAAATGCTGGCCGCCTTCGTACATACTAACAATACCAAAGAGGAAAAAAATGACGGCGGCCCCGATTTTGATAATGTTTTCGGGCAGCTTCGCACCCAGCATTTTTCCGACAACAATGGCAAGACCATCAGAAATAACCATCCCGATCGTTGAACCGAGCCAGACTGGCAGAAAGGGATGGGTTGACGCAAGAGTAATTGTGGAGAGCATGGTCTTGTCGCCAAGTTCGGCCATGAAAAATGTTGAAAAAACCAGCCAGAAGGGGTGAATGCCGGTTTTACAGCTCTCCCCATCATCATCCAGAGTATCACCGCGCAGCGTCCAGAAACCGAAAGCAATAAAGGCAATACCCGCTACAAACTTGATCCATTCAGTCGGCAACTTGTCGCCAATAAACCAGCCAATACCGGCTGAAAATACGTGAATGGCAAGAGTTGCCCAGAAAATTCCCCATAACACCACGCCAGTGTTGTAACAGGTTGCAAGAGTCAGCGCCACAAGCTGTGTTTTGTCGCCAAGCTCAGCCAGAAAAATCATGACAAGTGAAAGCCAGAATGCGTCCATGTTATTGGATTGAATTAATTATGTGTTTGTCTGACAGTTCAGGATATTCCGAAAAAAAAACAGAGTGCCAGTATAGAGCAATACCTCGGGATGTACAAGCAGAAAAGTGGAGCTTGCCACAAATTACTGAATGAAACTCTGTACCTTTAAAGAATATGGTTTTATGGTAAAAGTATTTGAATATATGATTGATTATCATGACGTTACGGTAATGCACAGGCAGAATCGAGAGATTATTTTTCATAACTGATTGTAAAAAAAATGGCAGCCGTAAGAACAGCAGTTGACAGCGATGTGCCGAGATGCGCCGAGCTTCTGGGAATTCTTTTCAGCCAGGAGCATGAGTTTACCCCTGATGCTGAGCTGCAGTCGAGAGGAGTGTCGATGATTATCCACAATCCGGAGGTTGGGCAAATATTTGTTGCTGAAGTTAACGGGGTCATCCAGGGAATGGTGACGCTGCTGTTTACGGTAAGCACTTTTCTTGGCCAAAAAGTTGCGCTGCTTGAGGATATGGTTGTGGCTCCTGCATGGCAGGGTAAAGGGCTTGGCTCACGATTGATTGATCATGCCGTTGATTTTGCATTCCGCGAAGGGTTGGGGCGCATAACACTTCTGACCGATCAGGACAATGGAATTGCACAACACTTCTACTCTTCAAAAGGGTTTAGCGAGTCAGAGATGGTTGTTTTCAGAAAGCTTCTTGACTGAACAGCAGCTTCGGCGAAGATGACCCGTCAGTCTGTTTTGAGATCAAGCGAGCGGCTTGTGGCAATGAGGGCGGCCTTTCGTGCGGGATAGAGGCTTACCAGCAAACAGAGGATGATGGCTGTAATGCTGACGGCAATAAAATCACCGGCCTGCATGTTGATCGGATAGGAGTGAATAATAAAGGCACTTCTTGAAGGGAGTTCTACAAAACCATAGAGTTCCTGAAGCTTGCAGACACTCCAAGCAATAAGTGTGCCTGTAGCAGTACCTGCAAGTCCCGTTATTCCTCCCTGGATAATGAAGATGGACATGAATTGAGGTTTTTCCATGCCAAGACACCGAAGGTAAAAGAGCTCCCGCTGTTTGTCGATGGCGGTCATGGCGAGAGCGCCGGTCAAACTGAGGGCTGCTACAAGAATGATAAGCATCAGAACGCTGAAACTTATCCATTTTTCAAGCTCCATCACGGCAAAAATATTGTTGTATTTTTCTTCGAGAGTCCTGACTTTGCAGGTCGTTTTAAAGGGACTTCGTGCAAGCCACTCTCTGACGTTGTTTGTGACGAAGTCGCTCGATTCTCCTTCCTTTCCCCTGATATCAATGCCAGAATACTCTCCCTTGCCAAGCAGCAAAATATTCTGGGCAAACCGGTCTGAGGTGAGCACATATCGGTCATCAAAAACTTTTTGCAAGGAGAAGAGTGATGAAATTGTTGTTTCAGGGATACGGAGTGCCGGTATCAGATACGGTTGTGATAACGATTCCAGGCCTAAAGAGATCAGTTCCGGACTGAAAATCTTGACTGACTTGAAGGGGTAAAGGTTTGTCCGATAGGCTAAAATTTCTCCGACGGAAATGGTTTCTGGCGTAAAAAACGGACGTATTGCATTGGTCTGGCGCATCAGCCGACGGTGAGCCGCTTCACTGAGTCCTTTAACAACAATCAGTTCGCTTTTATCCTGGCTGGCCATAATAGCTTCCCCTTCGGCGAACGGTTCAGCAGATTTAACTCCTTCCAGTGCTCTTAGAGCCTGCAGAAGGCTATCGGATACTTTGATTGCTCTGCTGTCAAGAGAAACAAGCTGGACGGGACTGTCTATGGTGATAAAAAGATCCCGAGCCAGTTTTTGAAAGCCGTTCAAAACACTCATAACCACCAGGAGGGTGCTGACGCCAATAATAATTCCGGCAAGACTGATCGCCGAAATGATATTGATAATCCGGAACCGTTTTCGGGCGAAACTGAATCGTTGAGCAATCCAAAAACCAGGTTTCATACAAGCAGCAATAAGATTTACTTTAAGTCCCCAGTGCGGTTCCTGGTTTAAGCGAGGCTGCAATGCGAGCTGGAATAAAGGCAAACAGCAGAGTAAGAGCCATAACGGACAGAGAGACCAGTGCATAATCCACCGGATTGATCAAGAGCGGAACATATTTGATGAAATAGCTTTTTTCCGGCAGGGTAATGAGATGATAACGCATTTCGAAAATGGAGATAGAGAAGGCCATAATATTTCCTGCCGCAATTCCTGTAAACGAGACAAGAAAGGCCTGTACCATAAAAACCGTACTGATTTTTCCAGGTTCAAGACCGAGTGCACTGAGCATGCCTATTTCACGGGTCTTTTCGATGATCAGCACCAAAAGTGTCGATATGATGTTGAAGACCGCGACGATAGTGATTGTTATGATCAGTAGCGGGGTGATGTTTTTCTGAAGCTTCAGCCATTCAAAAAGATTTGCATACCGCTCAAAAACCGTATAGCCGTAATAAGGAACTCCAAGGGCATTGGTTACCTCTTTCACGGTTTCCTGAAGTTGATCAAGTTTGTGCACGTTTGCATCATACCCACTGATCATCATGGGATTAAATCGCTGTTGTAGCTCTTTTAGATCGGCGATCACAACGTAATCATCAAATCCCTCTTGAAGTCCGGTATCATAAATTCCACGTATAACTCCAGGCTCAAGGTCAAGAGAAGAAAGCAGTTCAACAATATTTTTCTGGCCAGCAATAAGTTTTGTACCGGATTGCCCCCCTCCAAGAGTGACAAGCATTACTTTTTTACCAACCTTGAGATTGAGGTTTTCGGCCAATGTTTGTCCAGCATAGAGTGCGATTCCCTCGCCAGAATTAACTGGAACAAGATTTCCTGCCCGAAGAAATTTTTTTAGGAATGCTTTTCGAGATTCTTCGTTAATACCCTTGATGCGAACCGGTTTACTGAGCCAAGTGTCACCAACTCCATTGCTGCGGCTCCTAAGCACAAAACTTTTTTCAAGAAAGGGTGATGCGTTTGCAATATTTACGTGGTTTACCAGCTTCGCAAACTCAGTGCGACGTTCCTGAAAAAGTTGTTCGTCGGGATGACGAATCTGCAGGTGGGAGCTGAAACTGATCAGCTTGTTTTCAACACTTCTTGCAAACCCGTTGACAATGGAGAGTGTAAGAATCAAGGCCGCAGTTCCAACCGCAATACCTGCCACAGCAACAAGAACAATAAAGGTTGGTTTCGAAGTTGAACGCCGTTTAAATGCAAACCTTCTTGCAATGTACAACTCGGGTTTCATCCCTGGGTACTCTGCGTTTCTTCCATTGAGGCAAAAACCACAACTTTATTTCTGCCTTCAGCTTTAGCCTTGTAGAGAGCCCTGTCGGCATTGCTGATAAGGGTTGCCCAGTCATGAGCGTCGTCGGGGAATGTTGCTATGCCAATACTCACCGTAAACTCTACGACAGGTTGACCCTCCTCATGCAAAAATGGTTCATCACTGATAATCTTGCGCAGACGCTCGGCGATTTCCCGTGTCGTTGCAGTTCCTGTTTTCGGAAAAAGAAGGGCGAACTCATCTCCGCCGAACCTTGCTGGCACATCATAGGCCCTGCATTGACTGCTGATGATATTTGCCAGAATTTTAAGGGCTTTATCTCCAAAAACATGCCCATTGGTGTCATTGTAAAGCTTGAAGTGATCAATATCGATCATGGCAAGGGAGACCCTGTCATGGAGGCGTTTTGCCCGTTCGACATCGATAATGAGGTGTTCCTTGAAATGGCGATAGTTATAAAGATTTGTCTTTTCATCCCGAATATAAAGTTCATCAAGCTTCTTGTTTTTTGCCTCAATATCTCCGCAAAAGCTCATGATTGATTTAGTAATCTGGGTAATATCGCTGGAGTGTTCTGTTTCAGTCAGCTCTTTTTTCATCTCCTCCGCCGTATCGTGAATACTCTCAGGTATGTTTTTGTTGAGCAGTTTCAGTTGTCCGACAAGCTGGGCAAGGGGAATAAGCGTCTGCCGGTAATTGTTGTGGAGCAACCATCCGGCCGTGATACTCAGGGTAAGCAGTACCGCAAGAATGAAAAAAAGGAAAAACTCGTTGATAACAAAAAGTTTTTCTGCGGCATTTTTTGAGGCAATTTTAGCTTTTTCAATGTTCTTGTCCAGCTCAAGTTTGAAACTTTCAAGACCTTTTCCTGTAAGCTGTTCTGGCCAATTTCCTTCAGCCGTTTGCACTAAAGCGACAGGTTCAAGGTCTGCATGCTGCATCTGAACCAGAAGTTTTTTGTACATGAAAGCAAGTACTTCGGAATTCCGGGTAACATCTGGTGATGGTTCCGGATTCCTGGAGAAACCGCACTCAATGAGTTTTCCTCTGAAATCAACGAGATCGATATAACATGCCTGCTTTTTCTCAATCTGTTCAAGCAGCTTGTGCTGTGTTACAAAAAACCCTGCAGTACCGGCTATAATAATGAGAAGGCTGATTGTTCCGGTAAAAACAATTGCCTGTAACGGAGAAATTTTTTTTATCGTATAACGAGCGCTATCCATACATTTATTTAAGAATTATAGCCCTTTCAACCAGCCTGAACGGGGCAAAAGAACTCCTTTCGAATACTTTCTGCCCCGAACTGCCAAGCCAAGCGCCAAACCCTGTGGCAAGGGCATCACCGGGATAATATACATAGTAAAGAGTCGTAACAAGAGGATAGTTGCCTTCAAACATATTTTGCTGTGTCGGCAAGCATGCCTGGGTGTTGCCGGATTTTGCGGAAAGGAGAAGAATTCTGGTTTTCTGCGGCTCATTTCTTGAATCATGCGCCATGTCATTGAGCGTTTTGTCGAAAGATGAGCGGAACAGCAGAGCGACAGCATTGTTATCTGCAGAAACCCTCATGATCAATTCCCTGTTGCTCCCGCATCTCCAGGCACGCAAATCGCCCCGCTTTTTTCCGGTTTTTGCAACCAGGAGGGACCGAAGCCGGAAATCATCCTCTATAAGTGGCGTTATACCGTTTTTTCCTGGAGCTGAAAAAAGCGCTCCAAGCTCTTCAACTGATATTGTTTTGAGCGGATTTTTGGAGTTAACAATGCAGACGACAGCATCACGGGCAATCGGCTCGCGGCGTAATGGATTGTTCAGTTTTGAAAAGAGCGAATCCTCTGCGGCTACAGTTTCACCATCGATCAATGCTGCTCTTACACTTCGGTCAAGCAGAAGTTTGAGAGTGTTGTTCGATTTGGCCGGCATAAGTGTTATATGTGCTTCAGGATAATAACGGCTGAACATCCCGGATTGAGTTCTTGCGATATCCTCAAGCTGAGGATCGACAGCAAGTGTCATTCGACCACTGCGGGCAGTTTCATCATCCTGCCGTTGGGTGCAATTCAGCAAAAAAAAGCCCGAAAAAAGCAGCACCAAAGCTTTGATAACATTGAGATTTTTTTTTTGACTCGACCTCTTCCTAAAAGACATAAGTATTTTGCTGTTTACGGTAAAAAAGCTTAATATTTCCGCCTTACTGGATATTTATCCATAGAACAGGATAAACAAACAAAGGGACAGTGATATTAAAAATATTGCGCATCTCATTTACTCTGATTCAATTATATCCTTTTTTCTGACAATTTCTGCATAAGCATATTCCTGAGATGACATCACCTGTATCAGAGAGGTTGAAACAATATTCAGTATCGATTATCGGCGCTTCAGGTTATTCCGGAGCTGAGCTGACGCGGATTCTACTTCGTCATCCTGTGGTTGAACTGCAGGAGCTTTACGCTTTTTCGCAGGTTGGCAAACGTGTTTCCGACCTCTACCCCGCTCTTGGCTGCGACAAGGTCTACAAGCAATACAGCGCAGAAACTGAGTGCGACATCTATTTTCTTGCGCTGCCTCATGGTGAGGCGCTTCAACTTGTTCCTTCCCTTGTTCAGGCAGGAAAAATTGTGATCGATCTCTCCGGTGATTTCAGGCTGAAAAATCCAGAAGAGCACAAAGAGTTTTATAATCAGGTAA
>CAJAAV010000177.1 GCA_903937835.1 uncultured Chlorobiaceae bacterium
ATCCCGCGGTTAATTCAGTTAATATTGGTGATGTATTTTCAATTAATGCTACATTAAATACTGATTATCCTTCTATAAGTATTGATACCCATCAGGGTGACTTTCATGCCATGAACATGAGTAATGATGACGAAATCATAAAGTCTCTTGATTTTAACAAGCCCGATGATTGTGTGTTGCTGAATCAGGAACTCAAGACACTATCGGAGGCTGAGGTATGAATGACGCTACATTGATGCTTCGCCAGATTCATCCAAGCTTTATCAACCAAGGCCAGATAACTTCCCAGGCATTCCGCCCTACAATCAAGGATGATAAAAAGCTTTCCGTATACGATAACGATATGATTACTGCGGAGAAAGCTTACGAGCACTATACTAAAAAGCTGCTAAAAAGTTCAACAGGTGTTATGGCTGTCAGTGTCAAGGAATGCAGTGAGTTAAGCCTGCCTGTTGTCTCTGATTCAGCACCATTTCCAGAACATGCTCTTATCGATTTTTCAGACTATTCATATCCTCAGTCTGAAAAATTAGCTAAAAAGTTACGGCAAAAGGCTGTAGAGCGTGATTGGCTGTACGTTTTGTAAACAAAGAGGGTGCTTACTGATAAATGGTTTGTTGCGGCTGGCGGCAATTCAGAGGCCAGTGTGGAAATGCGCTATGCGGACGAGAATATCTGGCTGACGCAGACGATGATGGCTACCCTTTATGATGTTACCGTTTCGGCTGTCAACCAGCACTTGAAACGCATTTTTGCCGATAATGAGCTGGAACCAGGGGCAACTGTTAAGAAATACTTAAGAGTTCAAACTGAGGGTGGTCGGGAAGTTCGGCAATAAGCGCGGACGCGAGGAAAGAATTTGCTTATGGCTTGTGCCGGCGAATTATCTGGTTGTCCTTGCAGAGCGTGGAGAGTATATCCTTCCAAGGCATGGGCTCATGATAGTGCTGAAATCATCAGGCCTGCAAGAGGCAGGGGAGTTGCTCTCTCAGAAACTCGGGAGCAAAATCAGCTCCATTGCTCCAGCTCAAGGTGTGGCCTTCGAGAGTGAACGATCTGAAAAACTCATTGTCTTTGAGAGGTTCAAACAGTTCGCCATACAGCTCGGAGGATAAATCAATCTCCCCTTCTGCGCCATCATTGAATGCAACCCATACCTTGAAGTCCCCGCAATATCTGGCTTGTGTAACGTGCATAAACATGACTTACTCCAGTGGCTTAATTTTCAATAGTGGTTTTCTGTTCATTGCGGCTTCCCAATTAGCCATAAGTTCTTGCTGATGAAGAATATACCAATCAAGCACAGCGCTAAGGGCTCTTCGTGGAAACCTGCCGTTTACCACCCCGGTTTCAATATCAACAGTAATTTCATATTCACCATATTCGGCATGAAAATGTGGTGGAACGTGTTCCCCCGAATATACATCCGTATGATTATTCCAAGAAAGCGGCTGATTTCAGGCATAATGCTATGTCATAATAAAATTAGTACGCCAAAGCCAGTAGTGAATGTCTGCTCTTGTTACGGCACATCCGATTTTTTGAAAACATCCTCCAGAGACGGGGCTGTGACAAAAGCTTTACCCCAAGCTTCCAGATCTTTTGCTTTGGCATTTTTCAACTGCTCTGAAGCCCACTCAGGCAACAGACCAAAGCGGCACTCAAACTGACTTTTCAGTAAGGTGTATTGGCCCCTGACCATACCAATTCGTTCTACACTTGTAATGTATTCCATGTTTTCTTGTTTCTCGATTGTTTCAAGTTCAAGCCAGACCTGGCTGTTCAACCATTCGGGCAGTTGCATCAACCAGTCTAAAATATAAAATAAATCAATGATACGTTGTTTATCCCAT
>CAJAAV010000178.1 GCA_903937835.1 uncultured Chlorobiaceae bacterium
CCGATCTCTTATACCGACAACAAGCAATGCAAAAACGCTCTCCACAGGCTTTTACAAGCAGAGAGTTATGGTATTGCTTGGATTTTGATTCTAAAATTGTAAATTAAACTCCCTTCAGAAAATAATCACGGAGTAAAAAGAGTGCTCTTGATTTGTTGAACATAAATTGAAATAATTTGCTTACTACAGTTCATCCCGACGTGGTTTTGGATGATGTTGAGGTCATTGACGAGCCGAATTTTAATAATCACAATACCTCTCCAGACCCGCCCAGCCCTTATGCTGACCTTGAAAAAAAGTATCGTAAAAACCGGTTTAACAAAAGCAGAACCAAAACCACCTCTGAATACTTCAGTGTAAGTAGTGGTGTGCATGCGGCTGCCAAAAGTGCGGACGGAAACAAGCCGCAGAAAAGAAAGCCGAAAAAGAAGACTTTTTCAAAGGGCCCCCGTGTTTCTTCCGGAAAGCGCAACCCATAAGCGAACATCGCTGTGCGTGAGCGTGAAAGTATGGCTTTTGAGATACAGGCACATCGGGGCGCAAGATCGTTTTGCCCTGAAAATACCCTTCAGGCGTTCTGTCATGCGGCAGCTCTTGGCATAAGGGTTCTTGAGCTTGATGTTGTGGTTTCGAAAGATCATGAACTCGTCGTTTCTCATGATCCCTGGCTCTCTGCGCCACTTTGTTCTGATCCACAAGGCCGTCCGCTGAGCATGGAAGACCGATGGCGTTACGTCATGTACAATATGATGTATGCCGATATTGCCTCTTTTGACTGCGGGCTGCCTCATCCCTCTTTTCCCCGGCAGGTTCGGGTTGCTGCGTGCAAACCGCTTCTCGCTACCGTATTCAGGGAGGTTGACACCTTTATGGCTTTGGGCGGGATGAAGGGGAGCATGATTTATAACCTCGAAATAAAGTCATGGCCCGACAAGGATGCTGTTTTTCATCCATGCCCGGACAAGTATGCAGCGCTTGTTGTCCAGCTTGTTCAGGCAGAGGGGTTGTCGTCACGGGTGCGGATACAGTCTTTCGACAGTCGGGTGATTCGGGAGGCCAGGACGTTGAACTCTCAGTTATGCTATGGCTTGCTGATTGATGAGGCGAAACATATCCCGACATCTTTGCAAGCACTTGGTTTTGTGCCTCGGTATGTTAATCCCCATTTTTCTCTTGTTGACCGGGAAATGACCGAAGAACTCCATAACCAGAACATTTTAGTGATTCCCTGGACGGTGAATGATGCCGAAGAGATGCTTGCCATGAAACACCTTGGCACCGATGGAATTATTACTGACTATCCTGAACAAGCCATTGCTCTTTTCAGCGAGCCCCTCCCACCTTTTTCAATTCATTCAGCACAACAGTAACTCTTGCTGGAACCCATTCAGGGATTTCTGCCTCTTTTATTCCTGCAGGACAGTAGATGATCATGTCTAATGCGTCAAGCACAGTCGGGAGTTCTTTTCTGGTTTCATCGGTAATATTGATCTCCAGCAACGCCTGTGTCAGCTCCTTCCGCGTCAAACCTCCCGGACTTTTTATTCCCGCCCCTTCAAGAACGGTGAAAAGCTGCTGCTTCATTTTTCCGGCAGAGTTGCCACTATCAGGCCTGACTTTTTCTGCAGAGTCAAGTTCTGCTATGGCTCTTTTCTGAAGTTGTTTTTTTCTTGCTATTACAATGGCAATGCCACAGAGCAGCAATACTATGATGATTGCTGTATTCGTGAGCAGCGGGGAGAACGCTCTCCTTGTTCCCCGGGTTGTGTCTAAAGGCTCTTTGTCGTTCGACATTGCACCTTGCACTGCACCTGTAACTGTTATGGCAAGCGGCTTTGAAAGAAGAGTACTGAATTGCCTGGTTTCAGGATTGAAAACCACAAGAGACTGTGATGGAATATGAAAATCACCTTCAGATTGAGGCCAGGCAATTATTGTTGATGTTACGGAGCCTGAGCTGAGCGTGGACTCTTTTTTGAGGGATGTTGTTCTGTCCGGGGGGTTTTGTCGAAAACTTTCGGGAAGGTTAAGAGCTGGAAGTTCAAGCGTCAGCAGGCTGCCTGTTCCTGCGAGCGTGAGTTTCACTGATAATGGTTCTCCAATCCTGATATTTTGTTTATCGGTCAGAACGGCAAGTGAAAAGTCACCGACGGCACCTGAGAACCCTTCCGGCACTGGTTCGGGAAGAGCGTGTGCGGTGATAATAATGGCAGGCGCTGTGATTTTTACAGGGGTATCGGGCAGCTCATTTCCATTGGTCGTAACCTGATGCTTCGGAAGAACGCACTGCATGTTGTAGCCTGAAACCGTGATGCTTCCGCTCTGGATGGGCACCAGTCTGAACTGCTTGACAATGGCGCTTCTGAAGTGCTCCCCCTGAATAATTGTTGGAATGCTTTTGATAAAGTGGTCAGGGACGCTCTCCTTTGCCCATAAACCTTGCAGTGAAGGGCTGGTTTCTGAAGATATTTTTGGTGCAGTATTCCTGAAATAGAGTGTGTACGTCAAAAGTATTTCCTGGCCAACAAAAGGGCTTGTGCTGCTTATTGAAGAACCAAGGAATGGTTTATCCAGATTCCCTGATGCTCCCCCAATTGCCGGAGCGCAAAAGGATGCTATGATAAGCCAGAAGAGAGTGCAGTACCGGTTACGAGCTAAGCCTTTGGCCATAGTGATTATTTCATGAGTTCTCTGGAACGGGCCGCAGCGGCAGCAACTGTTTCTATCAGAATCTGCCTGATATTTTTTTCATCCATCACCTTCAGTCCAGCTTCTGTTGTTCCGCCCGGCGTCGTGACATCCCGTTTGAGTTCATCAGGATTTTTTGTGCCTGAAAGCGCCATTTTAGCCGCCCCGATCATGGTTTGCGCAGCAAGAAGGAGTGCTTCATTGTATGAAAGACCGCACAGCCTTCCCCCTTCAGCGAGCGAGTCAAGGATAGAGAACATATAGGCTGGTCCGCTGCCGGAGATCGCTGTTGCTGCATCCATTTGTGATTCATCAAGAATGAGCACCTTGCCTATCGAGCCGAAGAGCTCACTGGCAAGAGAAAGATCTTTTTCCGTCGCCATTTTTCCACGGCAGAGAGCGGTCATGCCTTCGCCAACGAAAGCAGGAGTATTAGGCATAACTCTGATGACTTTCAACTCTTCCGTTGCATTATTTCTGATAAACTCCGAAGAGATACCCGCAGCAACGCTGATCAGCAGGTGATTGGCGGTGAACGAGGGCTTCAGTTCGCCAAGTACTTCAGCAATCTGGTAGGGTTTAACCGCAAGAATGATGACTTGCGCCTTCCGGGCAACCTCTTCAATCGACCGACAGGGCTGCACGGGGTAATCGGCGGAAATGGCAGAGAGTGCAGCAGGCTCCTTGTCAAAACCTGAAATCAGAGTGTTTTCTCTTTTGCTGAGGCCTCCAATAAGAGCGCGGGCAATTCTCCCTGTTCCGACAAAGCCAATATGAAGATGGGTCATTATTGTAAAAAAAAATTGGGGTGAGAGGTGTGTTGAGAGAAGAAGAGCTGGTGACTGACTCAAAAAGCATGAAATCACCTTCACGCTCTGTTGTTTCTCGTCATCGCTCTGTATCCAAATTTTTTCTGACGTGTCGGTAAAAAAAGGGGGGAGTTGAAGTGTTCCAACTCCCCGCTGTCGTCTTTACTTCGATTTGTCAACCATGAATGCAACGGCGTTTGTCACCTGTTCATCAGTCAGAGCTGGATTGCCGCCTTTTGCCGGCATCATGCCCGCTTTACCCGTGAATCCGTCAATTGATTTTTTTGTGATTACCTCCAGGCCCTGAGGTAGACGTGCGCTCCATGCAGCTTTGTCGCCCGGTTTTGGTGCACCCATCATGCCCGCATCGTGACATGCAGCACAACTGGCATCATACACAGTTTTGCCTGCTGCCAGTTTAGGGTCTGCCGGAACTTCAGTTGCGGCGGGCGCAGCGGCTGGTGCAGCAACAGGTGCAGGTGCTGCCACTTCTTTCTTGTCATCAGGAAATTTAAGTGATGCAGGTGGCTTCTCAAGACCGCATGCGCCGAGAAAAAAAAGACCGACGCTCAAAAAAGGAAGAAAAGGCTTCATGGTCATTATTGATAAAGGTTTAGGTTGTTGTGCCGGGTGTCAAAATGAAAAATCTTGATTGACAGTTTAAAAATTATTCAGCGTAAGGCAAAATGCTATTTTATGCACGGCTCTTTTCACGTTGATGCTGCAGGTCCTGACGGGAGAGTCCGTAAAGGTGCGTGTAAAAGAGATTGAAGAGCAGCACAGCGCTTTTCGCCCTGGGGGACGACAGGCCTCTTATGACGGAGTTTTTCATGGTAAACACTTTGCGCGTCATGGCGGAGTAGCTCTCGATAAAGGCATCGAGCGGAATATTTTTTGGCAGGTAAAGCATCTCCTGGCCGAAGGAGTAGCGATATGCAGTGATGTCGAGAGGGTCAAAGAGCAGCCGTCCCTCCTCCCTGAGCCGCTCAAAAACCTGTGTACCTGGAGTAGGTCGCAGAATGTTGATGCCCGGCACGTCAAGCTTTGTTTCAGTGATAAAATCAAGAATTGCTGCCGGAGTATCAATGGTATCGCCGTCAAGGCCGTAAATGAAGCTTCCGTATAGGCTGATTCCCGCTTCCCTGATGGTTGTAATGGCCCTGACAAGTTCCCCTGCCCTGTTCTGGTTTTTTTTGTGGGCGCTTCGGCTCTTTGCCTCAATGCTCTCTATACCAACAAGGAGCGCCTGACACCCCGAATTGGCAAAGGTTTCAAGCAACTCATGCTGCTGGCCGAGGGTTGTGGTCGCCTGCCCGAACCAGCGAATCTTCAGTGGAGTGAGTTTTCGAAAGAGTTCAAGAGCGTAAGCTGGGTCAGCGTTGATGGAGTCGTCGACAAAAAAAAATATTCTGCTGTCTTCCTTCTGAAACCGAGCAACTTCACTGAATACATCGGCGATTGCTCGCCTGCGCAGCGTATGGCCGTTGAGGAGATGAACGTTGCAGAAGTCGCAACTATACTGGCATCCTCGTCCAGTCTGGATCAGGTTGGTGGTAAAGTATCGGCTTTTGATGAGCGACGTTTTACTGACTGGTCTTGAGCGTCCGAGATCAGGAAAGGTTTCAGCGCGGTAGAGGGGTTTAAGCATGCCTGCCGCAAGGTCGGTGAGCACCTCCTTCCAAAGGTCGTCAGCCTCTCCTGGCACAAGAACATCTGCGTGGGGGCTGCATGATTCAGCAAAGAGCGTTACATGGGCGCCTCCAAGAGCCACGGGGATTCCGGCGCAACGAAGTTTGTCGGCGAGGGCAAACGCATTTTTTGCCATTCCGGTCTGTACACTGATACCGACCAGATCCCATTTTTCGTTGTAGGGAAACTCTTCAAACCGCATGTCGCAAATCGACTGCTCAACTCCGGGGACCTCAAGAGAGCTGAGGATCATGAGCGAGAGTGGTGGAATGGCGAACTGGCTTTGCTTGATGATAGTTCTGAGCGAACGGTTGAACCATTTTAAAAGAGGGGTTATCTCTTTTTCGCTGTAGAGTGAACGGGCACCATCAACACCGCTTTCTGATGGAAGAAAAACCAGGAGGACTTTTTTTGTCGGGGGCATTTCGCTTTACCAGTCCTGGTTATTTTTGTTGCTCTGTGATGCTGATTTTCCTCTCCCTGAAAGCCTTCGCATCAGTGAAGATTCATCCTGTTGAGCATTCTCAAGCAGGCGATCCGCTACTCCCTTGCCAATGCCGGATGTTGGTTGATGAGAGATTTTTTTATTGGTCGTTGACGAGGATGATTGTTCCGGTTTCTCGAGTTCATCCAGATAACGGTGGACAATTTCATAATTGATTTTTGAATCGCCATCATCCGGGTCAGTTAACAGTACACTTTTGAAGCAATTGAGCGATTGGCGGAACAGAGCGCTTTTTTGTGCTTTTGCGCTGCTTCCGATAGCCTGCATGGCAAGGGTATTGCCTTCATTGAATATTGCCTTCAGTCTGTTCTCCCGGTGTTCATTGTCAGGTTTGGAGTTGCTGGCAAAGAGTGTGCCCGCTTCAGGATATTTCCCTTGCATGTAGAGAGCACAAGCAAGATTGAAAGTAGCTGCCACTCTCTTTTTTGGTTCAGGAGCAAGGGAGACAAGCTGCCGAAAAACGGTTTCAGCTTCTCTGTATGCACGACGTTCATAGAGTGCATCGGCTTTCAGTTGCAAACGATACTCCCAGAGCATCTCCTGCATTGAAGATGCGAGCGCAACAACAAGCAGGAGAGTGTGCAGGAATATCATGGTGAAAGCGCCCCCTGGGCTTTAGTTGCCGAGGAATGCCTTCTGGACAGCACTGACGCCAGCGCCGATTTCAAAAGCGAAGTTGATCTCTTTCAGGGCACGTTCAATGCCGCCAATGACGGTCAGCATATCGAGTTCATCGTAAAAGCCGAGATGAGAGATACGGAAAATCTTGTCCTTGTACTCATCCTGGCCAGCCGCAACAGTGATGCCGTTGCTTTGTTTCAGTGCCTTGTTGAACGCTGACCATTTTACACCTTCGGGGATCCATACTGGAGTAACGGCAAACGATGGAGAGCTGCTGAACAGCTTCATGCCTAGAGCGTTACATCCCTGGCGACAAGCGCTTGCAAGACTTTCATGCCGTTTCCAGATATTTTCAATGCCCTCAGCCTTGATCATCTGCAATGCTTCGTCAAGACCTATGACCAATGAGACCGCAGGGGTAAAGGGTGTATCGTCGCCAGCATGGGCTTTCAGAGCTTTTTTCAGGCTCAGGTAATACTGCGTCATGCCGGTTTGGCCTTTAATAATATCCTGTGCCCGTTCAGAAATGGCAACCAGAGCCAGCCCTGGTGGCATCATAAGCCCTTTTTGGGAGCCGGTTATGCAGATATCAACGCCCCAATCGTCAAAAAGGAACTCGTGAGCTCCGACCGCAGTAATGCCGTCAACAATAACCAGAGCATCTGACTGTTCGCGAATCAGTGCGCTGAGAGCCTGAATATCGGCAGCCGTGCCGGTTGATGTTTCGGAGTGAGTCAGGCAGACTCCCTTGGCATCAGGGTGCTCCTTGAGCAGCTCCGCAAGTCGCTCAGGCTGAATGGCCGAACCCCATTGCACTTTTTCCTCAATACAGTTGCCAGTGAAGACGCGTACCAGCTCACCCCAGCGTTCGCCAAACTTGCCGGCATTGACGGTAATGACCTTGTCGCCCTGTTTGAAGAGGCTTGAAATGGTGGCTTCCATGCCGCCGGTTCCGGAGCAACTGAGCACAACAACCGGCTGGGTTGTTCTGAAAAGATATTTAAGATCTTCGTGAACCCTGGTCAAAATCTCCATGAACTCGGGGTTCCTGTGATGGATAATTGGAGCAGCCATGCGAAGCATCACATTTTCAGGCACCGGGGTTGGCCCCGGAGTAAACAATCGTTTTTTCATCTCTTTAATAAAATGGGTTGAGTTAAATCCATAAGCGAGGTGAACTCCTCAAAAAGATAGTTCGAATCATGTGGTCCCGGTGCGGCTTCGGGATGGTACTGTACCGAAAAGCAGGGGAGTTGTTTGTGTTTTATCCCCTCAACGGTATTGTCGTAAAGATTAAGATGGGTCATTTCAAGCTCTTCAGGCAGAGACTCCATGGTCACCGCAAAACCGTGGTTCTGTGATGTTATCTCTATCTGACTGGATTTCAGATTTTTAACCGGGTGATTGGCGCCGTGGTGGCCAAATTTCAGTTTGTAGGTTTCAGCGCCAAAAGCCAGCGAAAGCAACTGATGACCGAGGCAGATACCGAAGATTGGCAAAGGCCTCGTGTGCCGGTTATAGTCGACAAGTTTTTTGATGGTTTCAATGGCGTAACCTACCGCTGAGGGATCGCCAGGGCCGTTGGAAAGAAAAACCCCGTCAGGGTTGAGTGCGATTATCTCTTCTGCAGATTCTCCAGCCTGTAACACCGTCACCTTGCATCCTGCCTGGTGCAGCATACGAAGGATATTGGTTTTAATGCCAAAATCAATTGCTGCGACATGGTAGCGGGCATCCTCTCGTTCAAGGATATAATTTTCAGTCGTGGTAACGGTTTTGACCAGATCCCGGCCCGACATTTCAGGGCTCTGCAGTGCTTTATCTCTCAGCGTTTCATCGCTCTCGTCAAGCACGGAAATAGTACCCCGCATGGCCCCTTTTTCACGGATTTCGCGAACGAGCCTGCGGGTGTCAATGCCGGCAAGACCCGTGATTCCGGAATCCTTGAGCAAAGAGTCAAGACTTTGCGATGCTTCGAAGTTACTGTGGATGCGCGAAACTTCGTGAACAATAAAGGCCGAGGCCCATATTTTTCCCGATTCGTTATCGGTTGGATTAATGCCGTAGTTTCCTATCAGCGGATAGGTCATCATCACCATCTGACCGGCATAGGAAGGGTCGGTCAGAATTTCCTGGTATCCGCTAAGCGACGTATTGAACACCACCTCACCGGTTGCTTCTCCGATATGGCCGAATGCGGTACCTCTATAGACAGAGCCGTTTTCCAGTACCAGTTTTGCTCGTATTGGCTGCATTATAATATCTTCTTACTCTTTGGTCGTGAGTTTATCGCCCGAATCCTGTTTGTCAATATTGGCAATGGCGGTGCGGTCAAACGTGATTTTTGTGGAATCACTGACCTGAACAAGAACAGTTTTCTTCTCTGTATCAATTCCTGCAACAGTACCATGAACGCCGCCAATGGTGACAATTTTGTCGCCTCGTTTCAGGCTGTCAAGCACCTTTTCCCGGTCTTTCTGTTTTTTCTGCTGAGGGCGAATCATGAAAAAATAAAAGACAACAAAAATAAGGACTAGCGGGACAATCTGAATCAATGGGTTTGGTGCCGCCTGACCTGCGACGGGAGGTGCGAAAAGAAGTAGTGACAGTAGAGTATTGTGCATAACAGGGTCATGATATTAAAAAAACATAACAGCTTTTTGGTGAGCATCAATGTAATGTATTTATAGAACTATTTCAATCATGCCTTCTTCGCCCCGGCAGCAAAGCTTGCGTAAGGCGCTACATTGTAGCGGTATTCCGCCTGCATGCCGCGAGAGAGTTTCAGCCCGGCAAGCGTAGCAATCATTGCGGCATTGTCGGTAGAGTAGGTGACACTGGGCAGATGCAGCGCAATGCCTTCTTTATCGCAAGCCTCTTTCATGGCTTTTCTCAGCGAAGAGTTAGCGCTGACCCCTCCGGCAATTGAGACCGCCATGACGTTTCTGCTGCGTGCAGCCGCAATGCTCTTTTCGACCAGCACTCCTACAATGGCCGCCTGAATTGAAGCGGCAATGTCTGCTTTATGGTGCTCAATAAACTCCGGGCTCTGTTTTTGCAGCCAGGTGAGGACGGAGGTTTTCAGGCCCGAAAAGCTGAAATCAAAATTTCCGTGCCAGCTTTTACTGCTCTGCGATTGGGAGGTGAGCGCCCTTGGAAACAGGTGAAAGTTCGGGTCTCCTTTCTCGGCCAGTTTGTCTATGACTGGTCCGGCAGGATAGGGAAGGCCGAGCATCTTGCCGGTTTTATCGAACGCCTCTCCTGCGGCGTCATCGAGCGTCCGGCCAATCACCTTATAGGAGAGATCAGGCGCCACAACCGAAAGCAGTGTATGGCCTCCGGAGACGGTCAGCGATACATAAGCGCCTTCAGGGGCAGTGTGCCCGGAACCTTCGTTAATAAAAGGAGAAAAGATATGAGCCTCGATGTGGTTGACCGGCACAAAAGGTACGTCGAGCGCATAAGCCAGGCCCTGGGCAAAACAAAGCCCCACCATAACAGCGCCGATTAAGCCGGGGCCAGCGGTCGCCGCTATGACATCAAGATCATTTTTTGTTATATTGGCTTCAGTTACGGCAGCATCAACAATTGCAACAATAAGCCGTTCATGTTCTCTTGACGCCAGTTCCGGCACCACGCCGCCAAAAGAGGTGTGACAAAGCTGTGAACTGACGACGTTTGAGCCTACGTTGCCGTTACAAAGCACGGCTCCCGATGTTTCGTCACAACTGGTTTCTATGCCTAAAATATTCATGGTATCCCTTATTTCAGAAAATCTATGGGCAAAAGTAACAATCCGGGCAACAAGAGCAAACCCCCTGTCAAAGTAAGCATTCTTCACCTGCTTTTGATTCTGGCCGGAGCGAATTGTATAATGTTGTTCGCTCCCAATGTCGGGATGCTCAACAGCTTTCTTTATATTCCTGATCTCTATACCTGGTCGGCGTCGCTCGTCGGGGTTGCACTGCTGATTTTTGGTTTCAACGGTCTTTACAAACAATAAAGAAAATATCCAGGCAAAAAGTAGAAGAAGGATGAACTATGCAGCTTGCCGTAGAACTGGAGGAACTGGGAACGCAGATCATTGAGGCATCAAGCTTCCTTGAACATGCAGAAAAAGAGCTTTCCCTGCGGATTATAGGCCAGCGCGATGTGATCAGGCGGGTCTTTATTGCGATGCTGGTCAACGGTCATATATTGCTCGAAGGAGTGCCGGGTCTTGCCAAAACGCTTATTGTCAGCACCTTTGCTGCGGCAATGAACCTGAAGTTCCAGCGTATCCAGTTTACCCCCGACATGCTTCCGGCGGATTTAGTCGGCACCATGATCTATAACCCAAAGGATCTGGAGTTTTATCCCCGCAAGGGCCCTGTTTTTGCCAATGTTATACTGGCCGATGAAATCAATCGCTCTCCGGCCAAAGTACAGTCGGCCCTCCTTGAAGCCATGCAGGAACGGCAGGTTACCATCGGCAGTCAGACCTTTCCCCTGCAGGAGCCATTTATTGTGCTGGCGACACAGAACCCTATTGAGCATGAGGGTACCTACATTCTGCCTGAAGCCCAGGTTGATCGCTTTATGATGAAAGTTATTGTTGATTACCCCTCTTATGACGAAGAGCTTGAAATCATGCTTCGATCGGCGACCAATGCTGGCAAAGTACCGGTTAAACCAGTGGTGCAGTCTGCGGATATTTTCCGGGCAAGAGCCTTGATCGACCGGATTTACGTTGATCCAAGAGTACAGCGCTACATCGTCGATCTTGTTGTGGCTACAAGAAAACCTGCACAGTACGGTATGGCAGAGCTTGAAAGTATGATCGAATACGGCGCCTCGCCGAGAGCCTCAATATTTCTCCTTCTGGCGGCCAAAGCGCATGCATTCCTGCAACATCGACCATATATCACCCCGGAGGATGTCAAGGCAATCGTCTACGATACTCTCCGTCACCGCATAAGGCCCGGGTACGAAGCTGAAGCCGACAACATAAAGCCTGCCGACATTATCAGGCAAATCCTGCAGCATGTGCAGGTGCCGTGATATTTTGCGGAAGAAAAAAGCGTGGAGAGAAGCATGGAAAAGAGTGAAGAGTATCTGAAGGAGCTCCAGCATATTATCAGGCGGGTTGAAATCCGCTCCAAGCGCATGGCCAGCGAGCTGTTCAGCGGCGAATACCACTCTTCGTTCAAAGGCAAAGGCATTGAGTTCAGCAATGTCCGTGAATATCAGTACGGCGATGATGTCCGTTCCATTGACTGGAATACCTCTGCCCGCAAGCACGAGCTGTATGTCAAAATATTTACCGAAGAGCGGGAGCGGAGCCTTTTGCTTGTTGTTGATGCATCGGCCTCCATGCTTTTCGGGAGCAGGGAGCATCGCAAAAAGGATCTTGCCCTTGAAGTGAGCGCTGTGCTTGCTTTCAGTGCTCTTCAGAACAACGACAAGGTTGGGCTTCTGGTCTTTACCGACCGGGTTGAAACGTATATTCCGCCCCGAAAAGGGAGGCATCATGTGCTCATCATTCTTGAAAAACTCTTTCAGATAAAGCCTCAAAGCCGAACAACCAATATTAACGCAGCCCTCTCATTTATACGCTATACCCGCAGGCGGCAAGAGATTATTTTTCTTTTGACTGACCTTGTCGACAGTGACTATGAAAAAGGGATGAAACTGCTTAATACCCGTCATGATTTTATTCTGGTGCACATCAGCGACCCGCTCGACAAAGCTCTTCCTCTCAGTGGACTGCTTGATCTGGAAGATCCGGAAACGGGTCTGCGCTTTACTGTTGATGCTGCAAGCCGCCACGAAATTGCGCGTTATCGCCATGAGCAGTCACGTCAGCACGAAGAGCTTCGGTTACGGCTTCGGCGCATGCGCATTGACTCGGTATTTCTTGATACCGATCGTTCCTTCATCGGCGACCTGAACTCTTTTTTTCGGTATCGTGAACGCAAGGTCTGAGCGGCATACAGGGAGATTTCTCATACAGCTTCTTTTCCTGCTGTTGTTGACGTCTACAATGAGCCTTCTGCCTGCATTTTCAGTGGCAGAGGGCAAAACGGAGCCGCCATCGATAACGGTGATGGTTACCCCCGACAGCGCTCTTGTCGGCGACCGCATTCGCTGCATCATCAGCATCAGTCACTCCGACAGAGAGGTCGCCACGCTTGAATGGCCTGACGCATTCGACACCCTTTCGTCTCGATCGTTTGAGCTGATCAGCAGCAAACACCTCTCGTCCACCCAGTTTCCCGGCAGCCGTCAGGAGAGGTTCGAGCTTGAACTTGCCGTTTTTGGTGCTGGCCGCCAACCTCTTCCACCGGTGACTGTGGTGCTTCGCGACAGCCAGGGCCGGGTTACTAAAAAAGGAGTCTATACACCGCCAGCATCAGTGTTTGTCCGTGCGCTCACCGACTCCACAATGCACGATCTCACACCCCTCAAGCCTCTGCTGAAGCCGAAGATTCCCTTTCTCCTGATCATGCCGGTTATTCTTGGCGCATTTAGTGTCGCAGTGCTGGTGCTTCTGCTGCTTTTCTTGCTCAAACGCATTGTGCGGAAAGGTGCTGAAAAGGTTGACTCCGGCCAGGTAGCCCAGCGAAAGCTCCGCAAACTCGGTTCAAGCCTTTCAGCAGGAATGCCCCCACACGAATGCTATGAAGAGCTCAGCAACATTATGCGCTCTTTTCTCGAAAACCACTATCGCATCAGAGCACTTGAAGCTGTTACTCAAGAGATAGAACGCGACCTGAAAAAGCTCGGCATCGCAGGTTTTGAAAACATCATGAACCTTCTGAAGCAAGCAGATCTTGTCAAATTCGCCGATAGCCGCCCGGACGTCGAAGAGTCCCGGCAGTCGCTCCAAAAAGCATCAGAAGTAATCCGTTCAACCCGCCAATCCCGTCCGCCGGAGGAGTAAGTTTGCCACCAGCGGTCAGTCGTTTTTGCGGTAAGCGCTGAGAAAAAGAGATGCCAGTTTTCCGCCAAAGTGCAGAACTTCGCGATCAGCAAGTATTGAGAGTACCTGACCGTTTATTCGTCCCGGGTTGTTTCTCAACCACTCGTTCCGGTAGAGCACACTCATGAGTTTGTCCATGGAGACAGCGCAGGCAGAGGCAACCAGTTTGTCAAGTTTGATCTCCGGGCCGGTAACGGGCGGCAATGAAGAACCGTTCTGGTGCAGTGTCATGGTGAGCACCCTGCTGCCGTTACGTTCGGAAAGGGTAAAATCAATACATTTCGCTGGTGAATGCAGGATACGGACGTGTAGAGGCTCTGCAAGTGGTTTGCATGAAGCGGCAGCGGGTTGTTCGACCTCGCCATTTTTCTGTTCGAGAAAGAGTTGAAGGGCGTTAAATAAAAGGTCTCTTATCTGCTCATTCGAGTTGTTTTTATTGATGCGCAGAAGAAAACAGAGTTGAAAAAGGTCGATCATAAAGCTGAGGTGCATAGCTTTGGTGCTGTTGCGTTTCATCACTGAGCGATAGCCGTTGAACGCGACGTTGCAGTAGGCCAGCATCGCGACGAGAGTATCGGTGTCCATAGTTCGGGTTGCAATAACCGGGCAGTAGTTATTGTAGAGGTCCCAGTCAAATGAGCGGATTTTACCCTCGTCCTTGTACTCTTTAAAAATACCGGTACCGGGATAGGGAGTCATAATCATGAAGAGAGACTGCCTAAGGCCAAGTGATCGGGCAAACTCAGGATAGGCAAGGGTGTCCTCGACGTTTTCTGTATAGTGGCCGATAATAAAATATCCTTCTGCGCCGATACTGTTTTTCTGGCAAAGAGCAATGGCTTTGGCTACATCGTTAAGGCTGTTTTTTTTGTTCATGAGTGCAAGCGTTGCTTCACTCGGGCTTTCTATGCCAAGTCCGATTTTGCTCAACCCTATTTTGCGAAGCTTCGGGAGAATTCGTTCAGCTCTTACAAGGTCTTTTGCCCTGCTCTCCGTCATGATCCTGAAATTGGTCAGTCCTCTTTCGATCATCATGTCGCATATTTTTTCTGCCCGTCCAATGTTGGTGAGAAAGTTTGCATCCCAGATTTTCAGGAGTTTTTTGTTCTTTGAATCGTGCATGAGGGCGATCTCATCAACGACATTTTCAGCGCTTCGTCCTCTCCAGCCTTTATGCATCTGGTCATTGGCGCAAAAAGAGCAGCTCCACGGGCATCCCCTTGACGTATAAATCGTATCGATTGAGTAGGCGTTGCCTTTTTCACCGTAACGATCGGGTCGCAAACTGCGGAGCGGGAAGCGGATGGAGTCGATGTCGGCAATGACCGGCCTCGGCTCGGTGTGAACAATGCCGCCGCCCTCTCTATAGGCGATGCCCTTTATGTCACGAGAGGGGCCTTTAAGCACAAGCTCTCTGAACGTCTCTTCCCCTTCTCCGATAACAACGACGTCAACGCAGGAGAGTTTCAGGACTTCGTCGGGAAGTGCGGTAGGATGAAAGCCTCCCATGACGACAAATGCGCCGGATTCTTTGGCAATGCGGGCAAGTCGTTCAGCCTGGTGGAAAGCTCCGGTCATTGAGGAGATGGCTACAAGATCTACTGGCCGTTTTTTCAGAAGAGAGCGCATGCTCTCAAAAACACCGTCATTGTAGAAATTGTCTGGCATAACGAGGCTTTCGACATCATGCTCCACGGCTGCTGCAAGGTAACAGACACCGATACAGTCGGTGATGAAGCGGGGAAAAGGTGCTATGATGGTCTGTGGAGCCTCAACGATACAGAGGTGCTTGAAGTATGCCATAAAATCCTGAGCTTTGACGTAGATGACCGGCAAAATAAAAACGGAAGATACGCATAACAGATGTTTTTTCTATTAGCCTTATCCGCTGAGCCGGGCGCGTCCAAAAGAGCGGCCTCCCGTAGGAGAGAGACCGATGAGTCAATATTTATGCAACTTTTACAGCTTCACACAAGAGATGGCCGTACTTTCTGACCGTGCGAACATCACTGAAGCCGACAAGCGTACAGCCGTAGCCGCAGAGACACTGGTTTTACCTACCCCGCCTGTACCGGTAAAAGTTAAAATACGCATGAGCCGAACTTTTATTTTGGAAAATCAAGAGGAGAAATCAGAAGCGCAGACGTATAAACCAAAGGTGAATAAATTAATCTTCAATATGCATAACAATTCAGGAAGTGCCTTCTTTTTTGCAAAACAGAAACTCTGGAGTATTTATCAATGAGCTGGAAGGCGCTGAACCTGTTCTGCTATCAATTCTTCGGGCTTGAAAGAAAGAAAAAGAGGGGGTTCTAATTGACACAGTCTCTTTTTTTGGAAGAGCGGGCCATTATTTTTAAAACTTTTCATACCTTATTGTTCAAGCCGTAACGTGTTTTATACATTTTTCGCAGATTTCCGGGTATGCAGACCTCACCATCCAATACTGTCGTTTCTCCCCTTGGTTCCCCTTCTGATTTCTCTGAGGAACTTCTTCATCAGCTTGCAGCACAGCAAAAGTCACACAAGAAATGGTTACTCATTCAGCCCATAAGCAATACAAGTATGATGGTGGATTCCGGCACTGTCAGTATGCCGTTAAACCTTATAATGGTTGCTACGCTTGTCGGTACGTTGTTTGACGTTACCTTTATAGATGAACGGCTCGGTGATAAAGTGCCAGAGGATTTTTCCGGATTTGACGTTATCGCCATCACCTCACGAACGCTCAATGCTTCACAGGCTTACCGGATTGGTGATGCCGCCCTTCGGCAGGGTAAAACAGTCATCCTTGGAGGCGTTCATCCTACCATGCTGCATGACGAGGCCGCACAGCACTGCACCAGCGTCGTGTATGGCGAAATAGAATCGATCTGGCATGAACTTGCGGCTGATGTGCTGAAAGGAACAATGCAGAGAGTGTATCGGGCTAAAGAGCTCAAGCCGATGGGCAACATGCTCCATCCTGATTTCAGCTATGCGCTTTCATCGAAAAACGCAAAAAAATACAGTACACGCATTCCCATTCTTGCAACAAAGGGATGTCCTGTTGGTTGTAATTTCTGTACAACACCGACCATCTACGGAAAAAATTATCGGTACCGCGAGCTTGACCATGTGCTTGATGAGATGCGCTATCATCAGAAAAGAGTCAACAAAGAGAATGTCAATTTCTCTTTCATGGACGACAATATCAGTTTCAGGCCTCAATATTTCATGACGCTGCTTGAAGAAATGGCAAAACTCGGTGTTCACTGGAATGCCAATATCTCCATGAACTTTCTCGATAAACCGGAGGTTGCCGAGCTGGCAGGCCGGTCCGGCTGCGATCTGTTGAGCATAGGGTTTGAATCACTCAATCCCGAAACGCTGAAAAGTGTTCATAAAGGTTCCAACAGGTTGGGCAATTATGAGACCGTAGTGAGTAATCTGCACAAAAACGGCATTGCCATTCAGGGATATTTCATGTTCGGTTTCGATAACGATACGGAAGAGAGCTTCCAGCTTACCTACGATTTCATCATGAAAAACAGGATTGAGTTTCCTGTTTTTTCGCTGGTGACTCCATTTCCCGGAACACCCTATTTCGATGAGATGAAGCCCCGCATGCGCCATTTCGACTGGGACAAGTACGATACCTACCACTACATGTTCGAACCGGGCAAAATGGCTGGCGATAAAATGCTGGAAAAATTTGTCAAACTTCAGAAAGAGGTTTACAAGGGGCGCGCCATCATGCAACGTATGAAAGGCAAACCGCTAAACTGGATCTGGCTGGCAAACTACGCCATGAATCGCTTTACCCAGAAACTTTCAATTGAGTATTATTATTGATACACGGGCCCTGTCCAACTGAACGAAGCGAAGAAGAGTTGTCTTTGCCTTGTCCGTTGCATTCGAAATAATTCTGTGATGTGTAAATATTCTTTCGAAGTCTCAATGCGATGATTCGAGAACAATAATATCTCACTCTATATAAGACAATACTATAATGATATGAAAGCCGTTATATTATACGACAGTAAAACTTCTGGCGGTGCTACTGAAGCTCTTATTGATTCCATCGGGTTGAGTCTTGCTGAATCGGGATTTTATGTGGAGAAAGCAAAATGTAAAGCCTTGGCGGATTACAGTTTTATCAAGGATTTTGATATTGTTGTCCTTGGTGCGCCCGTTTACTATTTCATTGTTGCATCACAGCTTTTGGGGGCATTGATTCAGGGTAATCTGAAAAAGTGTCTGAAGAGAAAAAAAATAGCACTTTTCCTGACCTGTGGAAGCTCGGAATCAGTGGCGACCTTGCTTTACCTGCCCCAATTGAAAATGCATTTGCTTCGTAATAAAATTCTTGCTGAAAAAATTTTTGCACTTGATACTTTTCCAGATGGCGCGGTTGACTCGTTTGTAGAGGATATTCTGCTTCAGTACAACAAGTCCCCGAAATCAAAAGTGCTTTCTGCGAAATGGACAGCCGAGGCCCAGGACTTGTTTCAGTCATTGCCCTCTTTTGTACAGGGAAAGTTCAGAACTGCGGCTGAAGAGTTTGCTGAGGAGATGGGATATAAGGAGATTACCCTTGAAGTACTTGCAGAAGCTCGGGATAACCGTGGAGGTCCCTGACAGGTTCTCCGCCGGGCCTTGCTCCCGAATGCTCATTAGGTATTGCTGTTGATTACTCAGCTTTTTTTTAGATGAATTTTTGCCGATAAACTTGTTGAGAAGAATGACAATGGCGATTCCAGAGCAAAAAAGAGAACAGGAGCAAATAAGGTCGTGTATTGAGCGATTTTCGGCATCATTGCTAATAATGTTTTCTTTTTGGTCAGACTAAGAAGTACGAAATTCTGTTCGCGTTAAAAGTTTTTTCATGAGAGATAATCTTCTGTCGCTCTTATTTATTACTTAGATTTCTTTGATTATCGTATGCAGAACAGACAGGCAAGGCTGTACGCTTCTGTTTTGACGGGAGCTGTAAATTTTACGAATTTTTTATAAACTACGCGATATTATGGCAAAAGATCAAAAAAAAGGCGGGTTTTTTTCAGCATTCAGGGACCGTGAAGTTATCGGTAATGGCGGAGCTGCTTCACAGGCTCAAACTCCACCGGCAGTTTCTGTGCCAAGTCGCCCGTTGACCCCTGCAGATCCCCCAAAAGTAGCGGTTGTTCAGAAGCCTGTCGCAGTTCAGGCTCAAGCCGAGCCGGTCATTGATACGGTAGAATCCTTTAAGGTTCTCTGCCAGTCTTTGGCTGATATTGGCGCCTCGCAATTGAAGGTTGTCGAGATGACGGTGAACATGTTGTCCAACTCACTCAATAAAATCGTTGCAGGCTCGAAGCCTGAGAAGCAGGGTTAACAATGAGAGGGAGTGCTTTTCAGTAATATTATATAAATCAGGAGGCATCTATGCCTGGTAATCGACTAAACATTTCACCGGAAGGTCTTATCAGACCGGCAGCAACCATTGCAAGCGGAGCATTTCTGTTGTCACCACTCGGCATCCCGTCTTTTGTTCGCGGAGTTCCCCGAATTCTTCTTGCCGGTGTTGGAGGGCTTTTGGCCGGGAAGGTGGCCGACAAAGTTGCTGACACCGTGGCCGAGAATTTAGGAAACCTGATGTCATCACAAAAGCATGAAGATAATGGGCAATGGAGAGATGAGCAATAAAAGGAACTCTCTGTAAAGAGCAGGTGTTCAGGGAACTCAAAGCTTACTCTACGGGGTCATAATAATTTTTATACATCATGGAAGTCTTTGGTAAAAGCAAAGCGCACATTGTTCTTGATTCACGTTTTCATGAATCAGGGATCTATTTTGCAGATTATGAAAAGTTGATCATGTGTAATCCTTATTGCCGTAATGTTAAATATTTGAAGGATCTTGATATTTTTCAGTGGATTTTTCAGGTGGCTGATCCCCGAAGCAATCCGATTATTGCAGTTTTTTTTGTTCGTCAGCACGAAGAGAATTTTTCACTTGACGACAGTTATGGCAAGGCATTTGCCGACGCCCGTGTAAAAAACAGGGCATCATATAATGGCAAGGGAAAGCGGATTCGCTGGGAAGCTGTTCATGATCATCCTGAATTTGAAAAAACCACCCCCAATACATTTGTCGGGAAAGCCAGTACCGAGATTTGCCTGCTCCATCAACATGATGACAAGACGTCTGTTTACTTCGACACCGATATCTGTCTTGATTTTGAGATCTCTTTTCCTCTGAACCTTATGCCGGAAGGTATACTCAAATTTATGACAGAAACGATCATGTCACAGATCATGCAGCAGGCAACTGAAAGCATGCTGTGCAAGGTGCAATCAGATATCTGCTGTTCGGTGCCTGAACTTATTGTTAAGGGAGGAAAAAAATAGTCTACAAAACAGCGTGATGAAAGGGACTGCCATGATTGTCGAACAGTTTTGCACGGGGGGTGACAGGAACTTTGGATACCTTGTTGCCGATGAGGTGTCGGGTGAAGCCCTGGTCATTGACGCCTCCTTCAATCCCGGCATGATTGTCCGGTTTGCCGCTGAGCGTGGCTTTATCATCAGGTATATCTTTTCAACCCACGGCCATGACGATCATACCAATGGCAATGACGCCATCAGGCGCATGACAACTCTTGTTCCCCTCCTTTACGGGGAGACCTGTCTCCGTACCGGCATCAGAGTGGAAGATGGCGCCCTCTTTCCGCTTGGTTCTCTCGAAGCGCTTATCCTGCATACACCGGGTCATACCAAAGATTCTGTATGTATTTATATCGGAGATGCTCTTTTTACCGGAGATACTCTTTTTACCGGGAAAGTTGGAGGAACCGGCACCGAAGAGCAGGCGCGTCAGGAATATGAGTCGCTGCATCACAAACTCATGGTGTTGCCCGAAGAGACAAGGATCTACCCGGGGCACGATTATGGCGTTTCACCGGTCTCATCTATCAGCAATGAGAGAGCGAGCAATCCATTTCTTCTTCAGAAAAATTTCAGGGATTTTCTTTTTCTCAAACAAAACTGGGCAGCATACAAAAAAACTCACGGGATTACATAAATCCAGTTTTAGTGAGCAGTTTTTGCATTTAGTTGTTAATTTTTTTATAAATTAATATAGTTATATAGTTGCTCGTGCGTTTGCGCTCACTTCCATGGGTGAGAGTTCTGATCACTCCCGTTTCCTGCATTTCGACATAACATCGGTGCCCGCATATCTTTTCTGTTGAAAGAAGATATGGGCATTATGAGCTTTTTAAATCTTAAGTAACATTGACACTATGGATCAGCTTATAACATTACGGACTATGCCGGTATCTGCCCTTATGCGGAAAGACTTTCAAATCATCAAAGGAAGCTGTACAGTTGCCGAGGCTCTTCAGATTATGAAGCAGAGCAAAGAGAGCGGTCTTATTGTTGAACCCCGTAACGAAGATGATTGTTACGGTATCGTTACGGAAAAGGATATTCTTGAAAAAGTGATCGATCCAGGTGAGGATATTCACCGTGATCCATGGAATACTCCTGTTTTTCAGATTATGAGCAAGCCGGTTATCAGTGTCAATCCCAGTCTCAGGATCAAGTATGCGCTTCGTCTGATGAAGCGAACCAATATCAGGCGTTTGACCGTTATGGAAAACAATAAAGTTCTGGGTCTCCTCAATATGACAGATGTTCTTCACGCCGTAGAGGAGCTTCCGGTTCATGACGACCATGTAGCCCTGTAGGCATCTGGATACCTTGTACGGGGTTTTCCCCGGTTAATACCAGAATAATCAATTTCAATGAGCGGGGCTCGGGCTGTTGCAGCGCTCTGCTCATGTAATCAGAGAGGCTCTCTTTACAGCTTCATAAGGAAATTTAGCGTATGAAACCATTCGATGTTGTTATTGTCGGTGGCGGGGGGGCCGGGCTCTATGCTGCCATGGAGGCCATGAAGACCAATCCGTCGCTGAATATTGCGGTGCTCTCAAAAGTGTATCCAAACCGTTCACATACCTCCGCAGCACAGGGCGGGGCCAATGCAGCCCTTGCCAACAAGGCAAAGGATGATACCGTCGAAATGCACATTTTCGATACCATCAAAGGCGGCGATTATCTTGCCGATCAGGATGCGGTACAGGTGCTTTGTTCAGAGGCGCCCAAAATTATCCGTGAACTTGAAAATATGGGGACGCCCTGGTCACGAATGGAGGATAACACCATCGCACAGCGGCCATTCGGCGGGGCCACGCTTCCAAGATGCTGCTACTGCTCCGATAAAACAGGACATACCATTCTGCAGACACTCTACGAACAGTGTCTGAAAAAAGGGGTGATTTTCTTCAATGAATACTTCGCGCTGAACCTTTCGGTCAACGGCAGCCGCTCGAGAGGGTTGATTGCCATGAATATGAAGAGCGGCAAAGTTGAGGCTTTTCCGGCAAGAACCGTGATTTTTGCTACCGGCGGATATGCCAAGATGTACTGGAACCGCTCAAGCAACGCTGCGGGCAATACCGGTGACGGTCAGGCGATTGCTTTTCGATCGGGTATTCCCCTGAAGGATATGGAGTTTGTCCAGTTTCATCCGACCGGATTGAGAAAAAGTGGTCTGCTCATTACAGAAGGAGCAAGGGGTGAAGGTGGCTATCTGGTCAACAAGGATGGAGAGCGTTTCATGGCAAGGTACGCGAAAGAGAAGATGGAGCTTGGCCCGAGGGATCTGGTGTCGCGTTCGATAGAGACCGAAATTCTTGAAGGAAGGGGTTTTGACAGTCCTGCCGGAACCTATATCCACCTTGACCTTACCCATCTTGGGGCGGATCTCATCAAGTCGCGGTTGCCCCAGATACGGGAAATGTCGATGCAGTTTGAAGGTGTCGATCCAATAGAAGAGCCAATTCCAATCAGGCCGACCGCTCATTACTCCATGGGAGGGATTGATACCGATAATTTCGGAAGAACGGCTATGGAGGGCGTGTATGCGGCTGGCGAGTGTGGTTGTGTTTCGGTTCATGGCGCAAATCGTCTTGGCGGAAATTCTCTGCTTGATATTCTGGTGTTCGGTCGTATTGCCGGTCACACCGCCGCTGAAGAGGCAAGAAAATTTGAACCGGGGGCTATACCGGAAGCCGAGATCAAGGAGCAGTTGGATGCGGTGAGGGGTGGGATGCACTCTTCCGGTCACTATGAGCGGTATGGTGCGTTGCGTGAAGAGCTTGGTCAAACGCTTGCACGCAACGTTGGTATTTACAGAGAATCCTCCCTCTTGCAGAAAGGTATACAGGAGATTTCGGAGCTTAAAGAACGCTTCAAAAAAGTCCGTGTCTTTGATACCAGCGATGTTTTCAATACCAACCTCATGCAGGTGCTTGAACTGAAAAACATGCTGGATCTGGCTGAAACCGTTGCTGCTGGCGCTTATGCCCGTGAGGAGAGTCGCGGTTCTCATACCCGTGTCGATTTTCCTGTCAGGGATGATGCAAAGTGGCACAAGCATACACTGGCAACCCTGGTCAATGGTAAAGTTGTCCTTGGTGAAAAGCCGGTGACGATGGGACGTTATGAACTCCAGGAAAGAACTTATTAACTATTTTGCTTATGACGGTGCCAATAGATCAGCATACAGAAGGGGGAAAAAAAGATGTAACCTTTCGGGTTTTCCGCTTCAATCCACAGGTCGACAGCAAGCCATATTTCGACGATTATACCATTCCTGTAGAAAGAGGTGTTACGGTGCTCAGGTCGTTGAATTATATCAAGGAGCACATTGACGCATCGGTCAGTTTCAGGGCTTTTTGTCAGGCAGGAATCTGTGGTTCCTGCGGCATGAGGATAAACAGTCTTTCCAAGCTTGCCTGCACGACGCAGGTTTGGGATGTGCTTGCCAAAAGCCGGGAGCAAGGCATTATCAAGGTTGAGCCCCTGCGCAATCTGCCCCTTGTCAAGGATCTTATTGTCGATATGGATCCGCTTGTCGACAAAATGAAGCACTACTCAAACTGGATCGACTCGACCATGCCTGAGGCCAGTATGGGTAAAAAGGAGTTCCTGATATCCGAAGAGGAGTTCCTCCGCTACGACAAGGCTACTGACTGTATTCTTTGCGCTTCGTGCATTTCTGAATGCAGCATTTTAAGAGCGAACAAGGAGTACGTTTCTCCTGCCGTTCTGCTGAAATCATACCGCATGAATGTTGACAGCCGGGATGCCATTCACGAGCAGCGCCTTTCCGAACTGGTCAAGGATCATGGTGTCTGGGACTGTACCCACTGTTACCGCTGCCAGGAAAGCTGCGTCAAAAGCATTCCGATCATGGAAGCCATTCACGGCATCCGTGAAGATGCCATCGAGAGCAGAGGCATGAAAGACACCAGCGGTTCAAAACATGCCGAAGCTTTCATGTCCGATATTGAAAAGAAAGGCAAGCTGGTTGAGGCCACTTTGCCGATACGGACTAATGGCGTGATCTGGACCTTGCAGAACTTGATGCCGATGGCCGTTAAAATGATCATGAAACGTCGCACGCCGCCGCCCCCGCCTCTGGTAAAATCAGCCAGGGGAATAAAAATATTCAGAGAGATGTTCAGGGAGATGACCGAACATGTCAAGCAGGATCACAAATCGCATAAAAAATAACAGGGGAGAACTGCTGGATGAAGCGATACGCCTATTACCTGAGCTGCATCAATGAGTCCATGACAAAAGAGGTGGACCGTTCAATCGATCTTTGGCAGAAGGATCTTGGAATTGAGCTTGTCAAACTGCACGAAGGCACCTGCTGTGGAGGAAGCAATCTCGATTATGTCAGCCCGAAACATTTTGCGCTGGTCAATGGACGCAATATTGCACTCGCCGAAAAGATGGGGCTTGATCTTGTCGTCTCCTGCAATACCTGCCTGATGACGATCCGTACGGCAAAGAAAAAACTTGATGAAACACCTGCCCTGAAAAAAGAGATCAATGAGATTCTGAAAAAGGAGGGGCTTGAATACCGTGGAACGTCAGAGGTACGGCACCTGCTCTGGGTGCTGGTCGATGATGTCGGGCTGGATACCATCCGCCAGAAAGTCAAGGTTCCTTTGAAAAATTACCGGATTGCCCCCTTTTATGGTTGTCACATTCTCCGGCCCTCAACCGTTCTTGGCCACGACAATCCTCTTGACCCAACCTCGCTCGACCAGTTGATTGAGGCACTGGGTGGTCAAACAATTCCCTATAAACATAAAAATCGCTGCTGCGGATTTCACACCCTGCTGGTTGCCGAGCAGGAGTCACTCAATGTGGCAGCAGAGGCACTCCAGGAGGCAATTGAGGCGAAAGCTGATTTTATTGTAACACCATGTCCACTATGCCATACATCCCTGGATGGCTATCAAGCCAAGGCGCTCAAACATGCAGGTGTTGAGACCTCAATTCCTGTTTTTCATATCTCGGAAATGATCGGTCTTGCACTCGGATACAGCCCGAAACAGCTCGGCATCAAAAGGCACATTGTGAGCTGAAGCTGCATTTGCTTATCTTCCGGAAAGTTTTCATAAAAGGCTAAAAAAACGTAGCTTTGCACTTTTACTTTTGCTCTCAGCCGGGAATTACCGGACGTTCTGACGGGCCTCTTGTTTAGTTAACCCATCAAATTATTGCATTGCATGCTCAAAAATGATCTTTTTCTCCGGGCATTAAAGCGTCAGCCCTGTTCCCGGACGCCAATCTGGGTGATGCGCCAAGCCGGTCGTTATTTGCCGGAGTACCGTGCCGTGAGAGAAAAAACCGATTTTTTAACCCTCTGTAAAACCCCGGAACTGGCAACCGAGGTAACCATTCAGCCCGTTGAACTGATGGGCGTGGATGCGGCTATTATTTTTTCCGATATTCTTGTGGTCAATGAAGCCATGGGAATGAATGTCGAGATTATCGAGTCCAAAGGGATCAGGCTCACTCCGCCGATCCGCTCCCAGGCCGATATCGACAAGCTGATTGTGCCCGACATCGATGAAAAGCTCGGCTATGTGATGGATGCGCTCCGCATGACCAAAAAAGAGCTCGACAACCGTGTTCCTCTTATCGGATTCACCGGCGCAGCATGGACACTCTTTACTTATGCTGTTGAAGGCGGAGGATCAAAAAACTACGCTTATGCCAAGCAGATGATCTATCGTGAGCCAGCAATGGCCCATGCACTCCTCGGCAAGATTTCCGGAGTCATCACTGCTTACGTCCTGAAACAGATCGAAGCCGGCGCCGATGCCATCCAGATTTTTGACTCATGGGCAAGCGCACTCTCCGAGGATGATTACCGCGAATATGCACTTCCCTACATCAAGGATACCGTGCAGGCAATCAAGGCAAAATATCCTGACACTCCGGTGATTGTCTTCTCAAAGGATTGCAACACCATTCTTTCCGATATCGCCGATACCGGTTGTGATGCCATGGGCCTCGGCTGGGGCATCGACATTGGCAAGGCACGTACAGAGCTCAATGACCGCGTTGCCCTCCAGGGTAATCTTGATCCAACAGTCCTCTACGGCACCCCTGCAAGAATCAAGGCCGAAGCCGCCAAGATTCTCCGCTCTTTCGGCCAGCACACCGAACATTCAGGCCACGTTTTCAACCTTGGCCACGGTATTCTGCCCGACATGGAGCCCGAAAACCTGAAGCTGCTCGTCGAATTCGTCAAAGAAGAGAGCGCCCAGTACCACTAAGGGTTACTTCTCTTTTTTCCCGCATTGTAAACTCCGCCTGATGTTCTGCATGAGGCGGAGTTTTTTGCGATATTATTCTTTACTTGCGTCGTGTACTATTGCGGCAATCTCTGATGCCAGCAGGCCGGTAGTTTCAGCTATGGTTGCACTATCAATACCTTTGGCAAACAAGTTGATTGCAATGGTTTTTGATGCTTTTTCCATTCCCATCTCCATTCCCATCTCCATTCCCATCTCCATTCCCTTTTCTTCAGCCGAGGCAATTTTGCTCTCTACATCCGCCAGTGACTGCATTCGGGTTTCATAAACCAGTCGCTCTTCTTCATCAAACATGCGATCAATAGCAGCAATGGCTTTAACGATATTTTTGTCGGATGCCAGCTCTTTTGGCGTATGCTCTTTGTCAAGCCTGTGCGCGGTCGTTAAAAAACTGCTCCAGCGATCCAGAGCGCTGGTAATTTGGGTATATGTTTTTTTGAACTTTTTTAACTCGATGTAGTGCAGTTCAAAAACGTCGTGCAGCCTGTCATCTTTGCCTGTCGCGCTATTGATTATTTTATAACAACTATGAACCTCCTCGCTGCCGTGGATAAAGTTGTAATCAAGGATGTTAATGCTGATGGTTTTTTTCAGCTCCTTGAACATCATCCCTTCACTGAGCTGTTCAGTGACAAGTTTTGCCCAATAATAAATGGCGCGCTTGTCGAAGTTGTAGTCTTCGCTGATTTGCATTTCGATGTTAAACCAGCGGCCATTTTCCGCCTTTGCCTTGATATCAAGGATGGATATTTTTCCCGCCCGGTAATCAGCCAGATTATAGGGATTTTTCAACTCCACCTCCACAACCTGCTCTTCACGAGAGACGATAGCATTAATCAAAGAGATCAGTAAATCTTTGTTCTCTTCGCTGCCAAAAAGCTTTTTAAACGCAAAATCGACGCGGGGATTTATTTTACACATCTTTGTATCCAGTAAAAAAATAGGGATAAAGTCCAATGCTCTGTGTCGAAGAACTATTTACGCAATAATTTGCAAAAGCTGAAATCAGTGCCCGGATTCTTTCATCTCTTTTTTTCATTATATTCCGATCAACTATTTCAATGTCCTTGAACTCGATGTTATGTCAAAGCAATGCAGGTGTTCCGATGGACTGACTGACCGTACACGCTATGAGGAGATTGTGCTCGATATCATGCTCTACAGCGCGCGCCTCAAGGAGAGGGTGGCGCGGCAGAACAGTACTGTTATTGTAGCCATGGCGCGCATGATCGCCCGGACGTTTGAGGATGGCGGAAAGGTGCTGCTTTGCGGCAATGGCGGCAGCGCGGCCGATGCCCAGCATCTGGCGACCGAGCTGACAATCCGCTACCGCAGCAGTGTCAATCGCCCCGCACTTCCGGCCATAGCGCTCTCCACCGACACCTCAGCCCTGACGGCCGGGGCAAATGACCTTGGTTATGATGCCGTGTTTACCCGTCTTGTTGAGGCTTACGGGCGGGAAGGAGATATTCTGCTTGGCCTTTCAACAAGCGGCAACAGCCAGAGTGTGCTCAATGCGCTGAACTATGGTCGGCAGCAGGGTATGAAAACACTTGCCTTGCTTGGCGGTGATGGTGGTTTGATGAAAGGGATAGCCGATCTTGAAATTATTGTGCCCCATTCGGGCTCTGCCGACCGGGTGCAGGAGTGCCATATTACCATTGGCCATGTTCTGATTGATCTTGTAGAACGGATGCTTGGCTATTGCCGTCCGCAGAAATAACCTAAAGCGAAGAATGTTATGGAGATGAAGCAGATTGAAGGAGTATTGAGCGCCAAGGATGCACGGTTCGCACTCGTTGTTGCTCGCTTCAACGATTTTATAGGCCAGAAGCTGGTTGAAGGTGCGGTTGACTGTATTCGCCGTCATGGCGGGTCGGAAGAGCAGATTACCATCTACCGTTGTCCCGGTGCCTTTGAGCTGCCGATGGTCGCCAAAAAGGTTGCTGTTACCGGAAAGTATGATGCCATCATAACCCTTGGAGTGATTATCAGAGGCTCTACACCGCATTTCGATGTTATTGCTGCCGAAGCCACCAAGGGGATTGCCCAGGCCTCTCTCGACACCGGGGTGCCGATTGCCTTTGGAGTTCTCACCACAGAAAACCTTGAACAGGCGATAGAACGGGCAGGAACAAAAGCTGGCAACAAAGGTTTTGATGCCGCCATGACGGCCATTGAAATGGTGAACCTCTACCGGCAGATTTAGTTGTTGCGGTAACGGTTGAAGTTAGCGGTGATGACATCGGAGCAGACGGCCATAAGCTCTTCGATTGAGTTGAACGATGATGGCAGAACGGGCTTGTCGATGATCACTTTGATCGCTCCCTTGTTGATGACAAGGCTTTTTTTGGGGGTAATCAGATGGCTGCCGATAATGGTGACGGGCAGTACCGGAGCCCCGCCTTTCATTGCAACACGGAATGCACCTCGTTTGAACGGAAGCAGTTCCCCGGTGTCTGACCGGGTTCCTTCCGGAAAAATGTGGAGTGAATGCCCTTTTTTCAGCACCTCTGTTGCGTCAACAAGACTGTTCAAAGCATCCCGGTTTTGTCCCCGTTTGATCATGACATAGCCTGCCTGCCGCAGAGCCCGGCCAAAAAGCGGAATTTTTCCCAGCTCCTCTTTGGCCATAAATCGGAGGTTAAGCTTCATAATACCAAGAAGCAGCGGTATGTCGGCCATTCCGGCATGGTTGCTGATGACGAGATAGTTTTGATCGGGGCTGTAATTCTCCTGGCCGATAACTTCGATGGATATTCCAAAAAGTCTTGCGCTGAGGCGTCCCCACCATGCGGCTATTTTATAGAAGCTGTTGCCAGCGGGGTTGAAGAGAGCAAGCAAGAGGATCAACAATATCCCGAAAAACGTGATCGGGATAAGGATAAAAAGAAATATCAGTGTTCTTGAATTCATTCGATACGCTCATACAGGGTTACTGGTCGAGTCCGTTGAGAAAAGAGGCGAGCTCTTTATACTCCGAACGGATCAACGTGGCACATTTCTTTTTTTCCATAAGCTCCTGAAGATTAGAGGGAATTTCGATCTTTTTGTCGAGAGTTTTCTCTATTGCCTCAAGAAATTTTGCCGGGTGAGCGGTTGACAGTACAATGCCCGGTTCCTCAGCGTGATTTTCCAGACTTCGGTACCGTTCAAGCGCACGGAACGCCACGGCGGTATGCGGCTCCATCACATAACCAAAGCGCTCATGCACAGAGCGGATTGTTGCTACGGTCTCTTCATCCGAAACAGCAATACCGGTGATATTTCTCTCCATAGAGTCATGGTCGTTGTGGAAGAAATATCTCAACCTGGCAAAATTGCTCGGGTTGCCTACGTCCATTGCTGTTGAAAGAGTGGTGATGGTCGGTCGCGGCTCATAGCGCCCCTCATCAATATAGCGAGTGACGCTGTCGTTGGCATTTGATGCCGCTATAAAGTGACCAATCGGAAAACCCATCCGTTTTGCAAGGATGCCCGCAGTCAGGTTGCCGTAATTGCCGCTTGGGACGGAAAAGAGAGGTGCTGTGTAGCCGTACCGCTCCTTGAGCTGCAGGGCTGCCCAGCCATAATAGAAAGACTGAGGAATCAGCCGCGATATGTTGATGGAGTTGGCCGAAGTGAGCGTCAGAGATTTATTCAGGGTTGGATCGACAAACGCTTGCTTGACCATGCGCTGGCAATCGTCGAAATCACCCTGAACTTCAAGGGCATGAACGTTGCCGCCCGCAGTGGTGAGCTGCTGTTCCTGAAGAGGGCTGACCTTCCCTGAAGGGTAAAGCAGCACCACTCTTGTGTTTGCAATTCCCTGAAATCCATAGGCTACGGCACTTCCCGTATCTCCCGACGTTGCCACAAGCACAGTGATGAGCTTCGCCTCTTCTGCCGCAAACCAGCCGGTCAGACGGGCAAGAAAGCGGGCGCCGTAATCCTTGAAGGCGAGTGTCGGGCCGCAGAAAAGCTCCTCGACAAAGGTTCGGCTGTCGAGCTGAACAATTGGAGTGTCGAAGGTATAGCTGCTTTCGATCATCTCGCTGAGTTGTTCGGGAGGGATTGCACCGTCGATAAACTTTTTGGCAATAGCAAAAGCAATGTTGTTGAAGCTTGCGCCTTCAAGAAGCGATATCTCCTCCGGCGAGAAGCGGGGAATTTCAGAGGGGACATAAAGGCCTCCGTCGGGAGCCAGTCCTTCGAGAGTGGCCTTTTTCAGGGAGACCGGTATTGATGATTTATTGGTGCTGAAATAGATCATGAGTTCTGGTGTTCAGATAAATGGTCGTTACAGTATTCGTGCACCTTGCTTGCAGATCGGCGTCACCCATACATCTGACTCAAGATGCGCTTTGGAGTGAAGGAATGCCTCTTTCATGGCTCGCGCTGCCTGGAGAGCAATTTTTTCCGAGGAAGAGAAGGCAAACACTGAGGGGCCTGAACCGGCAATGCTGCACCCGAGAGCGCCCGAATCCATCGCGGCCTGTTTGACATCAAAAAAACCAGGAATCAGCGGCGCGCGTTTTGGCTCAGCAATAACGTCAACAAGAGCGCGTCCGATAAGGTCATAGTCGGAGGTAAGCAATCCCGCTACAAGAGCCCCGACATTACCCCATTGCTGGGTTGCTGTTTTCAGTGGAATCGCTGTTGGAAGCACTGAGCGGGCATAGGCGGTGCGCAGTTCGGTATGTGGGTGCGCCAAAGAGCAGTAAAGGTGTTCGGGAGAAGGAATTATAATAAGATCAAGCGGCGTATAGCTTCGTATCAACACAAAATTGCCAAGAATTGCCGGTGCAGCGTTGTCGGCATGGGCCGATCCGCAGGCAACCCGCTCTCCCTCAATGGCAAAGTGAACAAGCTCCATTTTCGAACAGGGATTTCCGAGCAACTCGTTTGCGGCTACAAGTGCAGCCGCTGCACTTGCCGCGCTGCTCCCCATTCCGCTGCTGAGCGGCAGATGCTTGACAAGTTCAAGAGAGATATGGCCGGTAAAATCGATCTGTTTATGGGCACGGATATATTCGAGAAATTTCAGGACAACAAAACTGGATGTGTTTTTTTTGGGGTCGAGCGGAAGCGCGCCACCATCACCAGTGATGCTCGTAATAGAAACTGGCAAACCAGTGTGTGGAGAGTCGGAAAGCGTCAGAATTACCTCATCACCGGGTTCGGTAATGGCAAATCCGAGGACATCAAAGCCGCAGGCAACATTGCCGACGGTTGCTGAAGCGAATCCTTTGACAGTTTTCATACTGTTTTCTTCGGAAAAAATTCGGGTATGTGTTACGTAATGGTTTTCATTTAATAAAAGCATGTCGTTCAAATGAGAGAAAGGAATTTGAATAACTAAAAGCTTTTCACTAAATTTGAGTTTTAAATCTTTTGGAATGGAACAGTCCGTTGGACTTTCAAAAGAAGGTAAGCAGAATCTTTCTCTTTTCTTAACAAATAACCAAGCGGAATAAGATATGTCTACAACAGTCAGGCCTGATGAGGTTTCATCCATACTTCGCAAGCAGCTTGCCGGTTTTGAGTCAGAAGCGGAAGTTTATGATGTGGGAACAGTGCTGCAGGTTGGTGACGGTATTGCTCGTGTTTACGGTTTATCGAAGGTTGCCGCAGGTGAGCTTCTTGAGTTTCCCAACAAAGTGATGGGTATGGCTTTAAACCTTGAGGAAGACAATGTCGGCGCTGTATTGTTTGGTGAATCCAATATGGTAAAAGAGGGCGACAGGGTTAAAAGAACAAGTATTCTTGCTTCAATTCCGGTAGGAGAGGCAATGCTTGGCAGAGTCATCAACCCACTGGGAGAGCCGATCGATGGCAAGGGCGCCATAGAAACAAAGATTCGTCTTCCACTCGAACGCAGGGCTCCAGGCGTTATTTACCGTAAATCAGTTCACGAACCGTTGCAGACAGGTCTCAAGGCGATTGATTCCATGATTCCGATTGGTCGCGGACAGCGCGAACTTATCATTGGCGACCGTCAGACAGGAAAGACTGCTGTTGCAATCGATACCATCATCAACCAGAAGGGCAAAGGAGTTTTCTGTATTTATGTGGCAATTGGTCTGAAAGGATCAACGGTTGCGCAGGTTGTCAATACCCTCGAAAAATATGATGCGATGTCGTACACCATCGTTATTTCGGCGACGGCATCCGATCCAGCTCCACTTCAGTTTATTGCCCCGTTTGCCGGCGCTACTCTTGGCGAATTTTTCCGCGATACCGGCCGTCACGCTCTTGTTGTTTATGATGATCTTTCCAAACAGGCTGTTGCCTATCGTCAGGTTTCCCTGCTCCTTCGCCGTCCACCGGGACGTGAAGCTTACCCTGGTGATGTTTTTTACTTACACTCCCGTCTGCTTGAAAGAGCTGCGAAAATAACTGACGATATTGAGGTCGCACGGAAAATGAACGATCTTCCCGAGGCACTCAAATCGATGGTCAAGGGTGGGGGAAGCCTTACCGCGCTGCCGGTTATCGAAACCCAGGCCGGTGACGTTTCGGCCTATATCCCGACCAACGTTATTTCCATCACCGATGGCCAGATCTTTCTTGAATCAAACCTTTTCAACTCGGGTCAGAGGCCGGCAATCAACGTCGGTATTTCAGTTTCGCGCGTCGGTGGCTCTGCACAGATCAAGGCCATGAAAAAGGTTGCAGGTACCCTTCGTCTCGATCTCGCACAGTTCCGTGAACTTGAGGCCTTCTCGAAATTCGGTTCCGATCTTGATAAAACCACCAAAGCGCAGCTCGACAGAGGCGCACGGCTGGTTGAAATCCTGAAACAGGGCCAGTACATTCCTATGCCCGTTGAAAAACAGGTTGCCATTATTTTTCTTGGTACCCAGGGGTTGCTCGACACGGTTGATTTGCGCTTTATTCGCAAGTTTGAGGAGGAGTTCCTTGCCATGCTTGAAATCAAGCATAATGATATCCTCAAAAAAATTGCAGAGAGCGGTTCTTTGGAGAACGATACAGCAAACACACTCAAGGAGATAGCCCTTAAATTTGTGGCTTCCTTCAAGGAAAAGAACAAGGCGTAAGAGAGAGGAGACAAGTTTTCAAGCAATTTATTAACAGTCCCGTAATACATGCCTACATTAAAGGATATACGTGTACGAATCAAAGGGGTAAAGTCTACGCAGCAGGTCACCAAAGCCATGAAGATGGTGGCCGCTGCAAAGCTGAGAAGGGCTCAGGAGCGGGCCGTCATGGCTCGCCCTTATGCCGCGAAGCTGAAGGATATGCTTGGTTCACTCTCTGCCAAGGTAGATACGTCAGTCAATCCCCTGCTTTCAGCTCGTTCAGAGGTTAACAAGGTTCTTGTGATTCTGGTCACTGCCGACAGAGGTTTGTGCGGAGCGTTCAATACCAATGCCATAAAGCTTGCGCATAAAATCATTCATGAGGATTATGCTGCCCTTCACAGCAAGGGCGGAGTAAGCCTGATCTGTGCCGGTTCTCGAGGCTTTGATTTTTACAGGAAGAGAGAGTACAAGATCGTCAAGGGTTATACTGCTGTTTTCCAGAACCTTGATTTCAGTACAGCCAAAGAGATTGCCGATACCGCCTCAGCCATGTACCTGCGCGGCGAGGTCGACAAAGTAGTGGTTGTCTACAATGAATTCAAGTCGGTGCTTGCCCCTCACCTGAGAGATGAAGTGATTCTCCCCATTGCTCCCGAAACTTCCGGCAAGGAGAGCGGCAGCGATTATATTTACGAGCCATCCCCTTCGGCAATTATCGACGTGCTGGTGCCAAAGCATCTCAATACCCAGATATGGAGAATGATGCTTGAATCGAACGCCGCAGAGCAGGCGGCCCGCATGTCGGCGATGGATTCGGCAACCGAAAATGCCAAGGAGCTCTTGCGCACACTCAATATCAGTTACAACCGAGCCCGGCAGGCGGCGATCACGACTGAGCTGAGTGAAATCGTTTCAGGCGCCGATGCATTGACAAGCTGATATTGTCGTTGAATGTTCCTTTTCACGTAAAGTCACGTAAAGCGCCTGCAAGGGCGCTTTTTTTTGTACACTCAGTGTAGCAAACAGGAGTAACTCATTCGGGAAATGAATTATATTCCGGACTGAAAACTCATTGTTCAGTCTCTTTTCATCTTTAAAGTAAGGCGTGGGCGCGAGCATGAAAATATACAAGTTTGGAGGTACTTCTCTGGGAACGGCCGGGCGGATTAAAAAAGTCGCCGATATCCTTGCCGGGGCATTACAAAAAGAGAAGATTGTTGTTGTTGTTTCGGCCATTCACCGTGTCACCGATCTTTTGCTCGACTCAGCCACAAAAGCCTGCAGTGGGGAGAGCAGTTATCGCACAACCCTTGAGGAACTGGATCACCTGCATCTCTCGATAGCCAGTGAGCTTTTTTCTGGAAAACTTCATGATGAAGTCAGCGCTGCCATACAAGCTGAACTTTCTGACCTCAATAATATTGTGCAGGGCGTTTTTTTACTCAGAGAGCTTTCCGAAAAAAGCCTTGCGCTTGTCATGAGTTTCGGCGAACGTATCTCCGCCCGCATTGTCAGCTCTTGCTTGCAGGAGCGGGGGATGGCATCATTCTCCCTCGATGCCCGCGAACTGATTGTTACCGATGCCAATTATGCCGATGCCAGGGTCGACATGCACGCCTCCGAACTCCAGATCAAAAAACGCCTTGCCTCCTTTGATGGAGTGCCGGTAGTGACCGGATTTATTGCAGCGGCACCCGATGGAACGGTAACCACGCTTGGCCGTGGAGGCTCCGATTATACGGCATCAATTCTCGGCGCAGCTCTCAGCGCGTCAGAAATCTGGATCTGGACCGATGTTGACGGCTTTTTCAGCGCGGATCCCAAACGCGTTCGCGATGCACGGATTTTACCCTATATCAGTTATACAGAAGCAATGGAGCTCTCTCATGCCGGAGCCAGAGTGCTGCATCCGCTTGCCGTTCAGCCTGCCATGAAAGCAGGCATTCCCTTGTTGATCAAAAATTCGTTCAATCCTGCGGCGCAAGGGACGCGCATAGAAAGAGCCACTCCACCGGAAATGAGTCGTCCACTGCCGGTAACAGGCCTCTCTTCCATCAACAACGTTGTCCTTCTGAACATGTCCGGCAGCGGTATGGTGGGAGTTCCGGGGATAGCATCGCGCCTTTTCAGTTGCCTTGCCCGGCACACGATTAACATCATCTTCATCTCACAGGCCTCATCCGAGCAATCAATTACCCTTGCCATCAACCCTGCGCAGGCCGCAAAAGCAAAAAAAATACTGGAAGAGGAGTTCATCGGAGAGATCAGATCACGTCAGATAGACCCTCTCCTCATTCGCCGAAACATGGCCATGATCGCCGTGGTCGGCAATAATATGTCGGGCCACCCTGGCGTCTCCGCCCAGTTGTTTGAAACGCTCGGTAAAAATGGCATCAATGTCATTGCCGTTGCCCAGGGAGCCAATGAAATGAATATCTCCCTGGTGATCGAGAGCCATGATGAGGATAAGGCACTGAACTGCGTTCATGAATCATTTTTTCTGTCGCAGCGCAAGGTGCATCTTTTTATTGCAGGCACCGGCACGATTGCCAAAAGCCTGATTAGCCAGATCAGTGCCCATCGTCTCAATCTGCAGCAGGAGAACGACCTTGATGTGATAGTCTGCGGGATGGCCAATACGCGCAAGATTGCACTGGATGATAACGGCATTGATCTCGATAACTGGCAGGAGCTTCTTCTGCCGAGAGTCGAACACCACGGCATTGAAGGCTACCTTCAGCTCATCAGGGAGAGAAACCTGCACAACACCATTTTTGTGGACTGTACGGCCAGCGCAAAGGTTGCAGAAATATACCCCGACCTGCTGCTGGCCAATATCTCCGTCGTGACGGCAAACAAGCTTGGTATGGCAGGACCCTGGCCGCTCTACAGAAGGATAAGGGATGCCCAGCGGAAAAGTAATGCCCGTTTTCTCTACGAAACCAATGTGGGTGCGGGGCTGCCCATCATCAACACCCTGCACGATCTCAAGAACAGCGGTGACAAGATTCTCTCCATTGAGGGCGTTCTTTCCGGTACCCTGAGCTTTATTTTCAATGAACTGCGCAAAGGCGGCAAGTTCAGCGAAATAGTCCGTCGTGCCCAGGAGGCAGGGTACACTGAACCCGATCCGCGTGACGATCTTTCAGGGGCTGATTTTGCCCGAAAGTTCCTGATTCTTGGCCGCGAACTCGGTTTTACGCTGGAGTACGGCGATGTTGTTTGCGAGAGTCTGGTGCCCACCGAGTATCAAGGCGAGATGGCGGTTCCCGAGTTTCTTGATCGACTGTCCAGCGTTGACGCATGGTACAGCGAGACGGCAGAAAAGGCTGCCTCTGAAGGGATGACCATTGCCTATGCCGGAGAGATCAGGGAAGGGAAGGCAACTATCGGGGTAAAGCGGATACCTCTCGCCAGCCCTGTTGCTGGACTTGGCGGATCTGAAAATATGGTGGTCTTTACCACAGAGCGCTACAGGGTAACTCCCCTTGTTGTACGGGGTCCTGGCGCAGGCGCAGAGGTCACAGCAGGGGGTGTTTTTGCCGATATTCTTCGTATTGCAAGTTATCTGGTTTAAGAAAAATAGGTTATGCGTGCAGAAATTGTTTCCGTTGGCGACGAACTGCTCAAAGGAGCGCGGGTAAATACCAATGCAGCTTTTATTTCCAATGCTCTTGCCGGTATAGGAGTTCCAGTGGGAAGAGTTGTTGCCTGCTCTGACCGTGTTGATGAGATGGTTTCAGTGTTTGCTGAATCGCTGCAGCGGGCCGACCTTGTTCTTGTCACCGGAGGTCTCGGGCCTACCAGAGATGACCGGACAAAAAAAGCAGCGCAACAGCTTCTTGGCAGAGGGACGGAGCTCAACCAGGAGGCATACCAGAATCTTGCGGCCCGTATACAGAAATACGGACTGGAAATGTCGCCTTCACTCCGGGATCAGGCGATGGTGATAGAGGGTTCCCGGGTTATTCCGAATACACGGGGGAGTGCTGCGGGGATGATTATCTCCTGCGGAGAGCAGTTTCATAACCACTCCCTGGTGTTGATGCCTGGTGTGCCCTCCGAAATGAAGGCCATGATGGAACTCACGGTTATTCCCTGTTTCGCCGCACTCTCAGATACCGTTATCCGTCATACACCAGTCAAAACACTTGGGATCGGTGAATCGAGGCTTGCAGAGATGATTGTTGACGTTGAGGATTGCCTGCCAGAGGGAACGACTCTGGCCTATCTTCCCCATGCGGCAGGCGTCAACCTGATGATCAGTACTATCGGCCATGACCGGGCAGCGGTTGATCGTGATAATCGCAATGTTATTGAAGCCATTGTGCTGAAGGCAGACAAGTACATCTATGCGACCAGCGAGGTGACTCTTGAAGAGACAATTGGTGCGATGCTTTTCTCCAGAGGATTAACGGTTGCCGTTGCGGAATCATGTACCGGCGGCCTCGTTGCCAGCCGGTTGACCGATGTGCCCGGTTCATCATCATATTTTCTCCAGGGGTTTGTGGTGTACAGTAATCAGGCAAAACACAACACGCTCGGCGTGCCAGAAGAGACCATCGCAATGTTCGGAGCGGTGAGCGAAGAGGTCGCCCGGGCCATGGCTGTCGGGTGCCTTGAAAAAAGTGGCGCCGATTTTGCCGTTGCGACAACGGGTATTGCCGGGCCCTCGGGCGGATCTCCTGAAAAACCAGTAGGGACACTCTGTCTGGCGATTGCCAAAAAAAACTCTGCAGAAGTGCTTTCCCGAAGGCTTGTTCTGCAGGGAGATCGTCAACAGAACAAGCTCCGCTTCAGCGAAGCCGCCCTGCGGGAGTTATGGCAGTGTCTGCAATTATTTTACAGAAAAGCGGGGATTTCGTGAATTGTTATAAAAAAAGAGGCTCTTTTATCGATAAATTGAAGGACAAAGAAGAGACAGATAAAATATTGAAAAAGAGTATTGTTCCCCTGTTAGCCTATGGCAACCATTGCAAGATTACCTGATATAGTTGCGAACAAGATTTCTGCAGGAGAGGTTGTTCAGCGCCCGGCATCGGTTGTCAAGGAACTTCTTGAAAACTCCATTGATGCCGGTGCCAGCAGAATAACCGTCTCCATAAAGGATGCCGGAAAAGAGCTGATCCGGATTGTGGATAATGGTGCCGGGATGGTGCGTGAAGATGCCCTGTTGTGTGTCGAACGATTTGCAACCAGCAAAATTACCGGGGTCGAAGATCTCGATTCACTGCAAAGCCTCGGGTTCAGGGGAGAGGCGCTGGCAAGTATCTCATCGGTCTCTCATTTCGAACTGAAAACCCGTACGGCGGCAGAGACTCTTGGGTTAAGGTTTCGCTACGAAGGAGGAGTTCTGGCCGAAGAGTCAAGCGTACAGGGAGAACAGGGTACAACCATCAGCGTCAGGAACCTTTTCTATAATGTTCCCGCCCGGCGGAAGTTTCTGAAGTCAAACGCTACCGAGTATCATCATATTTTCGAGATTGTCAAATCATTCGTGCTGGCATATCCGGAAATCGAGTGGCGAATGTATAGTGACGATGATGAGCTTTTTTATGTCAAAAGTCCGGATATTCTGGAACGGCTCAACGTCTTTTATGGCGACGATTTTGCCGCCAGTATGATTGAGCTTTCCGAAGAAAATGATTACCTCTCTATCCGGGGTTATCTCGGCAAACCAGCCATGCAGAAACGCAAGAAACTCGATCAGTATTTTTTTATCAACCGGCGCCTTGTCCAGAACCGAATGCTTTCACAGGCAGTTCAGCAGGCCTACGGTGATTTACTTGTTGACCGTCAGGCTCCTTTCGTACTGCTTTTTCTTGGTATTGACCCTTCCCGTATTGATGTGAACGTGCATCCCGCAAAACTTGAGGTCAGGTTTGACGACGAGCGCAACGTGCGGAACATGTTCTGTCCGGTGATCAAGCGGAGCATTCAGTTACACGATTTTTCTCCCGACCTGGCAGCCCATGAAAACGAGCCATCGGCGCCGAGAAAATTTTCCTTCCCGGATATTCCCCATCGTGCCACGACGACGGACGACCTCTATCGAAATTATCGTGAAGGCGCGTTTCATCAGCCTGCCGCTCCGCGCGAGTCTCTCTGGCATCAGCCCGACATCTTTCCGTCTCAGCCGGAGCGTGAGTTGCAGGAAGGGGAAAAGCCTCTTGCCTCAGTTCTGCTTGCTCCCATCTACGACGATGACGTTGTTCCAAACCCGAAAGATGCCGAACCAAAAATCTGGCAGTTACATAACAAGTACCTGATATGCCAGATCAAGACGGGGCTGATGATTATTGACCAGCATGTGGCGCATGAACGGGTGTTGTACGAACGTGCCGTTGAGGTGATGGAGCACAATGTTCCAAACTCCCAGCAACTGCTTTTTCCCCAGAAAGTTGAGTTCCGCCCGTGGGAGTACGAAGTGTTTGAGGAGATCCGTGAAGATCTCTACCGGCTTGGTTTTAATCTGAGGCTGTTTGGCAACAGGACGGTCATGATTGAAGGCGTTCCCCAGGATGTCAAATCGGGCATGGAAGTGACGATTTTGCAGGATATGATTGCCGAATATCAGGAGAACGCCTCAAAACTCAAGCTTGAAAAGCGAGATAACCTTGCCAAGTCCTACTCCTGCCGCAACGCTATCATGGCAGGCCAGAAACTCTCTCTCGAAGAGATGCGCTCACTCATCGACAACCTCTTTGCTACCCGCGAACCCTACTCATGCCCGCACGGCCGGCCGGTCATTATCAAGCTCTCCCTTGACCAGCTCGACAAGATGTTCGGGAGAAAATAAGATGGGTGGTTGCAAGTTTGCTCAAAAGTACTAAATTCCCCACTATGCCCTTGTAGCTCAGTGGATAGAGCAACAGTTTCCTAAACTGTAGGTCGGCGGTTCGAGTCTGCCCGAGGGCACTTTTCTTTAAGCAGTCAGCTTTTTCTTTCCATCTCGGTATTTTCTTGCTCGCATTGCAACGCCGCCATCCCAAAAGTATGAAGCCTCTCAGAATAATTTTTATCATTCTGTTGCTGCTTTTTGCAGTTGATGTCGGGCGCTACTTTTTTTACCCCAATGTCGAAGAGTTGGTGGACCACAATCCTTCCAAAACGGCATTTATGGAGTACCGTGAGGCTGAATGGCAACGCGAGGGGCTCACCGATAAAAAAATTGAACAGAAATGGGTGCCGTTACGCAAGGTTTCACAAAACCTCATCAAGGCGGTTCTGATAGGCGAAGACGACAAATTCTGGCAGCACGAGGGTTTTGACTATCAGGCGATTGAACGAGCGCTCGAAAAAAACATTCTTGCCAAGAAATTCAAGATGGGCGGCAGCACCATCAGCCAGCAGCTTGCCAAAAACCTTTACCTCTCACCCTCCAAAAATCCGGTGCGCAAAATAAAAGAGGCGATTCTTACCTGGAGACTTGAAAAAACACTTTCCAAACGCAGGATTCTTGAGCTGTATGTCAATATTGCCGAATGGGGTGACGGAATCTTCGGTATTGGAGAAGCCGCCCGCCACTACTACGGTGTCACTCCCGCAAAACTTTCGGCAAAAGAGGCCTCAAAACTTGCAGCCGTACTGCCCAATCCCATTGTTTTCTCTCCCACAGGCTCCTCACGCTATGTTCGCAATCGCTCCAGTCTGATTTATGCCATTATGCGGAGGCGCGGAATCGTTGTGCCCGACTTTAAAGAGGTGATAACGTTAACACCTGATACCACAGTAGTTGATTCAGTGGTGATTGGGGTGCCGCAGTTTCTGCTCGATCAGGCGCTGAGCGCCGACAGCACCGCCGCTCTTCCAGAAAAAAAGAGTCAAGACACTTCTCATGAAACGACACCAGGGAACGAAAGCACCGGTGCGCCCTGATCCAACGCAATCAGCGGCGCACAGCACTTTATTTACGTCGTCGTTTACTCTTGTTCAAACAATGACTTGTCCACTCCGCAGACCGGGCAGACCCAGTCATCAGGGATCTCTGCGAAAGGAGTTCCCGGTGCAATACCACCGTCAGGATCGCCAACTTCAGGATCATAAACATAGCCGCACGGTACACAAACCCATTTTTCCATGGTGTAATTTTCGTTTAATGAATAAAGCTGCCTGGACTACTATTGATGATACAGAAAATTCGTGAAATCAGCGGACAAGATTTTTGAAGTGAACTCAGACGCCCGCCTTTACGACACCCTCCGCAAAGTTTTCGGCTTTCGTGAGTTCCGGCCAAACCAGGAACAGGTTGTCCGGGCAATTCTCGGCCAAAAAGATGTCTTCGCCGTCATGCCCACCGGAGGCGGCAAATCACTCTGCTATCAACTCCCGGCAGTCATGCTGCCAGGCACCTGCATGGTAATCAGCCCCCTCATTGCCCTCATGAAAGACCAGGTGGACGGCGCACGTGCAAACGGCATACGTGCTGCCTTCCTCAACAGCTCCCAGAGCCCCGACGAGCGCGACCAGGTGATGCACGACTTGCTCACCAATTCACTCGACCTGCTTTACGTAGCCCCCGAGCGCTTTACTCTCGACCATTTTCGGGAGATGATCGGCAGAGTGAAGATCAGCATGGCGGTGATTGACGAAGCCCACTGCATCTCAGAATGGGGGCACGACTTTCGTCCTGATTACCTCTCACTCTCGGCTCTCGTCACACTCTTTCCAGACCTCCCGGTTGCAGCCTTTACCGCAACGGCAACTCACCGGGTACAGCAGGATATTCTCGGCAAGCTTGCCTTGCGCACTCCTCTCGTTGTCCGAGCCTCCTTCGACCGTCCGAATCTCTTTTACGACGTCCGTTTCAAGGACAACCCGGAAGCCCAGATCGTTGCCCTGCTTAAAAACAATCCTGGCAAAGCAGGCATTATCTACCGTACCAGCCGCAAAAGCGTCAACGATACTGCAGCCATGCTGCAAACGAAAGGGTTTCGCGCCCTCCCGTACCACGCAGGCCTCAGCGATGCCGATCGCAAACACAACCAGGAAGCTTTCATCCGTGACGAAGTGGACGTCATCGTTGCCACCATAGCCTTCGGCATGGGCATCGACAAATCCAACATCCGCTTCGTCATCCATGCCGACCTGCCGAAAAGTATCGAGAACTACTACCAGGAAACCGGCAGGGCAGGTCGAGATGGCGAACCAGCGCAATGCACCCTTCTGTTCGCGCAGGGAGATATCCCCAAAATGCGCTTCTTTATCGATGCAATGCTTGATGAGACTGAGCGGGCCAGAGCGCTCGGCGCCCTGGCGAAGGTGATTGCCTTCGCCAGCAACTCAGTCTGCCGGCGCAGAACCCTGCTCGACTATTTTGGTGAGAGCTATCCGCACGATAACTGCAACTCCTGCGACATCTGCCTCGGCACCCGCGAAGTGGCAGACTGCACCCGTGAAGCACAAATGCTGCTCTCCGCCATAGTGCGCACCGAAGAGCGGTTCGGCGCCATGCATATCGTGGATATTGTCACCGGAAGCGCCAACAAAAAGATCCGCGACTTTGGGCACGATCGTCTCAAAACCTACGGAGTAGGCAAAGAGCACGAAAAAAAATACTGGCGACAGCTCATTGCTGAACTTCTTGCGCAAAAAGTGATCGAAAAATCAGAAGGGCTCTATCCAACACTTTTTCTCCTGCCCAAGGCAATCCAGATCCTGAAGGGCGAGGATCGCATGGAAATTGTCAGGGTTGAAGAAAAGAAAAAAGCCAAAGCAGCATCGGTAAAGTCTGTCTCTGCTGCAGCGCCATACAATCAGGAGCTTTTCGAGCTCCTCAGAACACTCCGCAAGCAGATCGCCGATGAGCAGGGGATTCCGCCCTACATCGTCTTCTCCGACCGCACCCTTCACGACATGGCAGCTCTCACTCCCCGTACCGCCGAAACCATGTTGGTGGTTTCCGGCGTCGGCGAAGTAAAGCTCGAACGTTACGGCGCTCAATTTCTTCGACTGATTGATCGCTATTGCGATGATAAGCGATGAAATGGACAAAGTGATGGTCGTAAACTCGCGGCGCTTTTTTTCTGAGCCGAAAATCTTTTTTATTTTTTTGAATATTAGTACACTTTGAGTATACTGGTAACCACCTATTTCTATGAGAGGAGAGAGTGAAG